>DASXYT010000012.1:0-27202 GCA_036502345.1 Pseudonocardiaceae bacterium
TTTCCATTTGTGTGCTGCGTGGATGATTGAGGCGTATGTGTTGACGGGTCGCCGGTCGGAGGCGGAGGAGTTGTTCGAGCAGTTGGTCGATGCCGCCGGACCGACCGGATTGCTTCCCGAGGAATACGACCCGATCGCCGAACGCTCGCTCGGAAACCATCCACAGGCTTATTCACACCTGGGGCTGATTCGCTGCGCTCAGTTGTTGGACAACTAGGAGAACAACTGCTCCAACGCTGCCCCCAGGTCAGGCACCACGATCGCCTTGACCTCCGGGGGCAGCTTGCCGGAGTCCGGTGGCACCAGGGCCCGGTGGAAGCCCAGCCGGGCCGCCTCGGCCAGCCTGCGCGCCACGTTCGGCACCCTGCGCACCTCGCCTGCCAGCCCGACCTCGCCGATCACGACCAGATCGGCGGGGAGCGGGGTGTCCTGGTGCGCCGACGCGACCGCCAGCGTCAACGCGAGGTCCGCTGCCGGCTCGATCACCCGCATCCCGCCCACCGTGGCGGCGTACACGTCCTGCTCCCCCAGCCGCATCCGGCCACGCTTCTCCAGCACCGCCAGCGTCATCGCCACCCTGGCCGAGTCCAGCCCGCTGACCGCTCTACGCGGCGACGGTAGATAGGACTTGGACACCAGCGCCTGCACCTCGGACAGCAGCGGCCGCTTGCCCTCCATCACCACGGTGACGGCCGTGCCGGCCACGTCGACGTCGCGGCGGTTGAGGAACAGCCCACTCGGGTCGGGCACGCCGACGATGCCGTCCTCACGCAGTTCGAAACAGCCGACCTCGTCGGCAGGGCCGAACCGGTTCTTCACCCCGCGCACCAGGCGCAGCGTGGAGTGCCGGTCACCCTCGAAGTGCAGCACGACGTCCACCAGGTGCTCCAGCAGCCGTGGGCCGGCCACCGAGCCGTCCTTGGTCACGTGGCCGACCAGGACCACCGGCAGGTCCCGTTCCTTGGCCAGCGCGACGAGAGCGGCTGCCATCGCGCGGACCTGGGTCACGCCACCGGCACCACCGTCCACCGAGGTCGACGAGATCGTCTGCACCGAGTCCACGATCAGCAGGCCGGGCCGGACGGCGTCGACGTGACCGAGCAGCGCGGACAGATCGCTCTCCGCGGCCAGGTAGAGCCGGTCGTGCAGGTTGCCGGTGCGCTCCGCGCGCAGCCGGACCTGGCCCGCCGACTCCTCGCCGGTGATGTAGAGCGACGGCCGTTCCGAGTTCTCGGCCCAGCGGTGCGCGACCTCCAGCAGCAGGGTCGACTTGCCGACCCCCGGCTCGCCGGCCAGCAGCACGACCGCGCCGGGCACGATGCCGCCGCCGAGCACCCTGTCCAGTTCGCCGACGCCCGTGGACCGGGCCCTGGCGACCTCGATGTCGACCTGTGCGATGGGCAGTGCGGGTGTCCGGGGAGCGCCTGCGGCACCGACCCTGGCCAGTCCCTGGCGGGCCGCCGCGATCTCCTCGACGGTGCCCCACGCCTGGCACTCCGGGCAGCGGCCGACCCACTTGGTCGGCTCGTGACCGCAGTCGACACACCGGTAGGCAGGACGGGCGGGACGGGTTTTGCTGGTGGTCACCGGGCGAACCTAGCCGGCAGGGCCGACACCCGAACGGATCAGCTGTCCGCCGGTGCGCCGATCGGCACCTGGGCCAGCGTGACCTGGCCTGCGTGCTGGAAGTAGAACGTCATCGGGATGGTCAGGCCTGCCCGCAGCGGAGCGCCGTTGAGCGACTTGATGCCGACCAGTTCGATCTTCACCACGCCGGGCACGGTGGGCACCGCACTGGCCGTGGTGGTCGGCGGCACGCTGGGCGCACTGGGCACGAGCGAATCGCTGGGCGGCGTGCTCGGCTGGCCACTGCTGGGCTGACCACTGCTCGGCGGCACCGGAGTCGTCGTCACCACGGGGACCGTGGTGGTCGGGGCCGCGGCACTGGACGGGCCCACGGTGGAGTCGTCCTCGTCCTGACCGGAGGCCACCGAGAAGTTGCCCGGGATGAGCTTCGTGCCGTCGGCCGAACCGTCGATGGTGATGCTGCTGACGCCCGGGCTGGTCACCTTCACCAGCGTGTCCGAGGTCAGGCCGGTGTTGACGATCGTGACGACCAGGCGCGCGCTCGACCCGGGCTGGTAGACCCCCTGCGGGTCGGCGGGGTAGGCCAACTGGGCGTTGCGGATGGCCATCGAGCCGACGGTCGCGCTCGCTCCGTTGACTCCGGAGAGCTGCGTGTCGGTCTGGGTGATCTGGCCGGAGCCGCAGCCGGCCAGCACGGCAGCGAGGCCGATGCCGAGGACCGACGGGACAATTCCGGCCAGAACTCGCCTACGCGTGGTGGTGTGGTGCTCCGCACGGCTCACGGTTCGGCGTCCTTCCTCGGTACCTGGACCTGCACGGCGCAGCCTAACCGGGAGCCTTCGGTCACCCCGCACGTGGTGCCACTGTGGACCTCGCTCGCGGGCGTCGACAACCTGTCACCGACCCTGGCCCAGCACGACGCAAGTCGGTTTGTCAACCCCCGAATGGCCTCCTGACCTGCACTAACGAACCACACAGCCAGTGCGCACGGATTGCAGCACGTGATAAGATGAGGACAGCGAAAGGGGCAGAGGACACATGGTTTTCAAGGTCGGAGAGACCGTCGTCTACCCGCACCACGGTGCCGCTCTCATCGAAGCAATCGAGACCCGTGTGATCAAGGGCGAGGAAAAGAAGTATCTCGTCCTCAAGGTCGCCCAAGGTGATCTGACCGTTCGCGTTCCCGCTGACAATGCCGAGATCGTAGGCGTGCGGGACGTTGTCGGCCAGGAGGGCCTTAACCGGGTCTTCGATGTGTTGCGAGCTCCCCACACCGAAGAGCCGACAAACTGGTCTCGTCGGTACAAGGCCAACCTCGAGAAACTCGCCTCCGGCGATGTGAACAAGGTGGCCGAAGTGGTGCGCGACCTCTGGCGACGCGAGAAGGACCGCGGCCTGTCCGCGGGCGAGAAGCGAATGCTGGCCAAGGCCAGGCAGATACTGGTCAGCGAACTCGCTTTGGCAGAGGGCACCGACGAGGACAAGGCGGAAGTCCTGCTGGACGAGGTTTTGGCCACCGCGTCCTGAGCACCAATCATCTGAATACCCTGACCCGTGGTCGCGCCCGGTTGCCAGCATGAGTGACGCGAAAGTTGTCGCGCTTGTGCCGGTATCCGGGCGGGCCGGTCAGGATGCGCTTGTGGAGGCCGCACTCCAGCGGCTGACCCCTGCGGTGGATCAGGTCTTCGTGCTGTCCGAGTCCGCGCTCCTCGAGCGCGCCGTCAGCACAGCGTCCGAGCCCGGTGTCCGGGTGGTTCTCGTGCACGATCCCCTTCGGGCCTACACGCCCACCGACGTCGTGGCCCGCGTGGTGCACGAGGTGCTGGCCACCGGTCGACCCGTGGTGCCGGTGCTGCCGTGCAGTGACACCGTCAAACGGCTGGACGACGCCGACGTGGTGATCGACACACCTGACCGGGCGGGCCTGCGGGTCGGCCAGTCCCCGATCGGCTATCCGGCCGAGTCGATCACGTCCGGTGCCGTCGTGCCGGGTACCGTGCCGGCCGGCGCGCTGACGGTGGTCGGCGACCCACTGGCCCGTCGGCTGACGAGTCCGGTGGACATGGTGATGATCCACGGAGGACCTGCGTGATCCCCAGGGTTGGCCTCGGTACCGACGTGCACCCGGTGGCTTCGGGGCGGGAGTGCTGGATGGCCGGCCTGCTGTGGGACGGCGTCGACGGGTGTGCCGGCCACTCCGACGGTGACGTCGCCGCGCACGCGCTGTGCGACGCGCTGCTGTCCGCCGCCGGGCTCGGTGACCTCGGCGCCGTGTTCGGCACCAGTGACCCCCGTTGGTCCGGTGCGCACGGTGTGGCCCTGCTCACCGAGGTACGCAGCCGATTGGCCGACGCCGGTTTCACCGTGGGCAACGCAGCCGTCCAGGTGATCGGCAACGCCCCACGGATCGGCAAGCGGCGCGACGAGGCACAGCGGGTGCTGTCCGACGCGGTCGGCGGCCCGGTCACGGTGTCCGGCACCACGACCGACGGGCTCGGCCTGACCGGCCGGGGCGAGGGCATCGCCGCCATCGCGACAGCGCTGCTCGTGCCGAACGGCTCACTTTCGGATGGCAGCGCGGTCCAGACCAACTAGCGTGGCACCCGTGAGCATTCGCGGCGTTCTGATCGACTTCTCCGGCACGTTGTTCCACCTGGAAATGGGCGAGTCGTGGCTGCCCGGCCACGCTGGGGCCAGCCGGGCCCAGGAGCTCATGCAGGTGATGACGGCGCCCACCGGGCCTGCCGCGCAACTGCCGATCCACCTGACCGACGACTGGCACCGACGTGATCTCGATCCCGAGATCCACCGCATGGTGTACACGGAGTCGTTGCGCCAGGCCGGTCTCACCGATCCCGGCGTCGCCGAGGCGGGCTACGAGGGCATGCTCGACCCGGCCAGCTGGGCCGTCTACCCGGATGTCCGGGAAGCACTGGAGCGGTTGCGGGACAAGGGAATCCCGGTCGCCGTGGTGAGCAACATCGCCTGGGACATCCGGCCGATCTTCGAGCGGGTCGGCCTCGCCGACCTGGTCACCGTGTACGTGCTGTCGTTCCAGGAGGGCGCGGTCAAGCCGGACGAGAAGCTGTTCCGGATCGCGTGCGACCGGCTCGGCATCGAACCGGCGGACGCGTTGATGATCGGCGACAGTGCCGAGGCGGACGGTGGCGCCGCGGCGCTGGGCTGTGCGGTCGAGATCATCCCGGCGCTGCCGACGTCCGACCGGCCGGATGCGCTACTGGCCGCGCTGGCCAGGCACGGCCTGTGACAAAGCACTCGCCGGGCGCCCGTACCATTTCGGTGTGACCCTGCACCTGTACGACACCGCGACCCGGAGCCAGCGGGAGTTCCATCCCGTGCGCAGCGGAACGGCGTCCATCTACGTGTGTGGGGCGACCGTACAGGGCATTCCGCACATCGGGCACGTACGCAGCGGCATGAACTTCGACGTGTTGCGGCGCTGGCTGGCCTACGGCGGGCTGGACGTGCACCTGGTGCGCAACGTCACCGACATCGACGACAAGATCCTGGCCAAGGCCAGTGACGCCGGTCGGCCGTGGTGGGAGTGGGCGGCAACACACGAGCGGGCGTTCGAGGCGGCATACACCGTGCTCGGCTGCCTGCCGCCGTCCATCGCACCGAGGGCCACCGGGCACGTCACGCAGATGGTCGGGTTGATGCAGCGGCTGATCGACGGTGGCCACGCGTACGCGGCGGCCGGTGACGTGTACTTCTCGGTGAGCTCGTTCCCCGGCTACGGCGAACTGTCCGGGCAGCGCCTGGACGAGGTCAAACAGGGCGAGACCGCGGCCGAGGGCAAGCGCGACCCCCGCGACTTCACGCTGTGGAAGGGCGCCAAGCCGGGCGAGCCGTCGTGGCCGACGCCGTGGGGCGCGGGCCGGCCGGGCTGGCACCTGGAGTGCTCCGCGATGGCCACCACGTACCTCGGGGCCGAGTTCGACATCCACGGTGGCGGCGAGGACCTGAAGTTCCCGCACCACGAGAACGAGCGGGCGCAGTCCAACGCGGCGGGCGACCCGTTCGCCAGGTACTGGCTGCACAACGCGTGGGTCACCATGTCCGGCGAGAAGATGTCCAAGTCGCTGGGCAACGTGGTGTCCATCCCGGAGATGTTGAAGCTGGTCAAGGCCGTCGAGCTGCGGTACTACCTGATCGCGCCGCACTACCGGTCCAACGTCGAGTACTCGCGTGCCGCGCTGGACGACGCCGTGTCCGCCTATCGCCGGATCGAGTCGTTCGTGCGGCGCGTCGTGCAGCGCACGGGTGCCGTCGAGCCCGGTGTGCTGTGCGCCGAGTTCGCCGCCGCGCTGGATGACGACCTGAACACGTCGGCTGCGTTGGCCGCGGTGCACAACACCGTGCGCGAGGGCAACACAGCGCTGGAGGCCGGTGACGACGCTGCCGCGCGAGGTGCCGCCGGCTCGGTGCGGGCGATGACCGGTGTGCTCGGTCTTGACCCGTTGGACGAGCAGTGGGCCGAGGATCCCAGCACGGAGGCCGGGACGCAGACGGCGCTCACCGCGTTGGTCGAGCACGTGCTCACGCAACGCCAGGAAGCCAGGGCGGCACGGGACTTCGCGGCAGCCGACGAGCTGCGCGATCGCCTGCTGGCCGCCGGAATCGCCGTCGAGGACACCTCTGACGGACCACAATGGACTATTAAGGAATCGTGAAGTGGCTGGGAATTCGCAGCGGCGGGGCGCGATGCGCAACCCCGGCTCCAAGAAGGGCGCCGTCAAGGGCACCGGTGGCCAGAAGGCCAAGTCCTTGCGCGGCAAGGGTCCGACGCCCAAAGCCGAGCAGCGGGTCAACCACCCGGCAGCTCGGCTGGCGGCGGCGCGGGCCAAGACCGAGGCCAATCGGCAGCGGCGGCAGGCGGCCAACGACAGCATCGAGCTGGTCGCCGGGCGCAACCCGGTAGCCGAGTGCCTGCGGGCCGACGTGCCCGCGACGGCGCTGTACGTGGCGCTGGGCATCGACGCCGACGACCGGGTCGCCGAGGCTGTCCGGCTGGCTGCCGGTAAGGGCATCTCCGTGCTGGAGGTGCAGCGCACCGAGATCGACCGGCTCACCGGTGGCGCCGTGCACCAGGGCATCGCGCTGCAGATGCCGCCGTTCGAGTACGCGCACCCGGACGACCTGATCGCAGCGGCCGCCGACACCGGTGAGCCGCCGCTGCTGGTCGCGCTGGACGGCGTGACCGACCCGCGCAACCTCGGTGCCGTCATCCGGTCGGCTGCCGCGTTCGGCGCGAACGGTGTGCTGGTGCCGCAGCGGCGCAGTGCCGGCGTGACCGCGGTGGCGTGGCGGACCAGTGCCGGTATGGCCGCTCGGCTGCCGGTGGCGATGGCCACCAACCTGACCAGGACGTTGCGTGACTGGGCCCAGCAGGGGCTGATGATCGTGGGACTGGACGCCGACGGCACGATGGAACTGGACGACCTGCCGCTGGCCACCGGGCCGCTGGTGGTCGTCGTCGGCTCAGAAGGGCGCGGCCTGTCCCGGCTGGTCCGCGAGACGTGCGACGCGACCGTGTCCATCCCGATGGCGGCCGGCGTCGAGTCGCTGAACGCGTCGGTGGCTGCCGGTGTGGTGTTGGCCGAGGTGGCGAGGTTGCGGCGGGCGGCGGGTCGGGTCTGAGCGTTCTCGTCCGGCTCGTGGTTTGGCTCCGCTACAGTCGTTTCGACTGCCGCTGACCAGAAAGCCCGAGGATGTCGTTCGCCACCCCGCTGTTCCTGTGGTACTTCCTGCCGGTGGTGCTGGCCGCCGTGCTGGTGGCGCCGCCGAAGTGGCGCAACGGCGTGATCGCGGTGGCCAGCCTCGTGTTCTACGCGGTCGGGGCGGGCGCCACCACGCTGCTGCTGCTGTCGTGCATCGTGGTGAACTTCCTGGCCGGGCCGTGGCTGGAGCCGGACAGCTGGGACCTGACACCCGGGCGGCGGAAATCGCTGCTGATCGGCGTGATCGCGGTCGACCTCGGTGCGCTGTTCGTGTGGAAGTACGCGGGTTTCGTCACGCAGCAACTGGACGGGTTCGCGCGGCTGTTCGGCGGCGACCTTCCCGTGGTGCACCTGGTGCTGCCGATCGGCATCTCGTTCTACACGTTCCACCACATCTCCTACGTGGTGGACATCTACCGGGGTGAGCGGCGGGCGCTGCGCAACCCGGTGTCGTTCGTGACGTACATCGCGATGTTTCCGCAGCTCATCGCGGGACCGATCGTGCGGTACCGGGAGATCGCCGACCAGTTGCCGCAGGTGCGCACGCATCGGCTGGACGACATCGCGTCGGGTTTTCCGAGGTTCGCGCTCGGGCTGACCAAGAAAGTGGTCATAGCCGACTCGCTGTCACCGCTGGTCAACGCGTGTTTCGCGACGCCCGACCACGACATGACGTTCGGCGTGGCGTGGCTGGGCGCTGTCGGGTACACGATGCAGCTGTTCTTCGACTTCTCCGGCTACTCGGACATGGCGATCGGGCTGGGCAGGATGCTCGGCTTCCGCCTGCCGGAGAACTTCGCGCGGCCGTACTCGTCGACCACGATCACCGAGTTCTGGCGGCGGTGGCACATGTCGCTGTCCCGGTGGTTCCGGGACTACGTGTACATCCCGTTGGGCGGCAACAGGTACGGAACCGCGAGGACGTACCGGAACCTCGTGATCGTGTTCGTGTTGGTCGGCTTCTGGCACGGCGCGAACTGGACGTTCCTGGTGTGGGGTCTCTATCACGGGGCGCTGCTGGTGATCGAGCGGCGCTTCGAACTCGGCGGTATGCCGGACGGCCGGCTCGCGCGGCTCTGCCGGCGCGCGCTGACCGTGTTGCTGGTCGTCGTCGGCTGGGTGTTCTTCCGGTCGGCCGATCTCGGGCAGGCGTTCACCATGCTCGGCCACATGCTGGTGCCGGACGTGCACGGACTGACCGACGAGGTCGACGCGACGCTGACCAACCAGCGACTGGTCATCCTGCTGGTGTCGTTGCTCGTGGTGCTGCTGCCGACGAGCCCGGTCACCGGGACGCTGCTGGAGTCCTCGCGTGGCCGGCTCGCCGGTGCCATCCGGATCGGCGCGATGACGGCGGGGCTGGCCTACTCGGTGATCCTGATCGCGTCGGGCACGTTCAGCCCGTTCCTGTACTTCCAGTTCTGATCAGCCTGAGTGTGTTCGCTCGGCGAAAGCCGGGTCGAGGACGATGTCCCGCTGGTCGAACAACGTGAGGTAGCGGTCGAAGCGGAAGCGACGATTGCGCTTGTGTCCGGTGACTTCGGTGAGGATCTTGAGATCACAGAACCTGTTGATCATCGTGTTGGTGGACATGACCGACCTGCCCAACAACTCGCTGGCCACTTTCACGTTGATCACCGGCTTGTCGAACAGTGCGTCGATCAGGGTCAACGGCGCAGCAGATGCCATGCCAGCCGCTGTTACTTCGTGCCGGCAGTCCTCTCGCAGTTGGACGATCCGACCCGCCGTCGCCTCGGCCTCCTTGGCCACGGTCGCAACGCCCTTGAGGAAGAACCGGAGCCAATCCTCCCATTCGCCGCGCAGTCGGATGGCGGTGAGCCGCTCGTAGTACTCGGCCCGATTCGCCTTCAGATAGTGGCTCAGGTACAGCAGCGGAAGCCGCAATTCGCCGGCATGGCAGAGCAAGAACGTCAGCAGCAGGCGGCCGACCCTGCCGTTGCCGTCCAGGAACGGGTGGATCGTCTCGAACTGAGCGTGCGCCAGGCCGCACACCAGTAGTGGATGGAGGTCCGTGTCGCTGTGCAGGAACTTCTCGAACTCACCGAGCGCCCGCATCATCTCGGCGGGCGGCGGCGGCACGAATGCCGCATCATCGAGGCCTCTGGGGCCCGGCGAGCCGATCCAGTTCTGGCTGGTCCTGAACTCGCCCGGTGACTTGTCGCCACCCCGGACACCCTGCATCAGAATCCCGTGGATCTCCTTGAGCAGCCGCAGGGACAGCGGCAGCGTGTCCAACCTGTGCAGGCCGTAGTTCATCGCCGCGACGTAGTTGACGACCTCCTCGACATCTTGCGGCAGATGATCGGCCGAGGGATCGATCTCGTAGGTGAGGACGTCGTCGAGGGTGCTCTGCGTTCCCTCGATCTGCGACGACAGGACAGCCTCCCGCCGCACGTACATCGCCACGAAGAGGCTCGGGTTGGGCAGCATCGTGGCCACCCCGTCCAGTCGGCCGAGCGCGGTGCTGGCAGCGCCCAGCAGGTTGACCAGGCCGACATCGAAAGCCAGTACCGGATCCGGCGGCAGGTCAGTAGGGATGAACGCACGGTAGTTCTGCGGTTGCCGCACAAACCGGCCCGCACGCGTGCTCTCCTGCTCAACCACGACCAACCCTGCTTATTCCAGAAAATCGATGATTACTTTAATACTAGCCCAGTGCACCCGCCATGTTCACACAGGCGTGAACATGGCTGTCAGGCGACGGAGACCAGTTCGGCTGTCGTGACCGTGGTCGGGCGAGTTGGGCGGAGGGTGCCTATCGCTCTGCAGACCAGGTAGATGACGAACGAGATCGCCGTGACGAACGGGCTCACCGGGACGCTGGTGGGCAGCGACAGGACGATCCCGCCGAGGATGGCCACCTCCGCGAACACGACGGACAGCACCGTGGCCAGCAAGGGGCTCGCGGTGACCCGCGCCGCCGCGGCGCCTGGGGTGATCATCAGGGACATCACCAGCAGCGAGCCGACGGTCTGCACTCCCAGCGCCGTGGCCACACCGACCAGCACCGCGAACAGCACGGTCAGCCGCGCGTCCGGCACTCCTCGGGCGATGGCCACGTCCCGGTCCACGCTGGCGAACTGCAGCGGCCGGTAGATCACGGCCAGCACCACCAACACAACCACCGAACTGCCGACCAGCAGCGCCAGGCTGGTCGAGTCGACGCCGACGATCTGGCCGACCAGCAGGCCGAACTTGTTCGACGACCGGCCCGTGTACAGCGACAGCAGCAGCACGCCGACACCGAGGCCGAACGCGAGCAGCACGCCGATCACCGAGTCACGCTCGGTGTCCCGCCTGCTCAGCAGACCGAGCACGATGGCGATCACGACCGCCGCGCCCAGTGCTCCGTAGCCGACGCCGATGCCCAACAACAGTGCCGCCGCGCCGCCGCTGAACGCGATCTCCGCGGTGGCGTGCACGGAGAACGCCATGTTCCGCGCCACGACCAGCGGCGCCAGCACCCCGGCGACCAAACCGAGCACGGCACCGGCGATCAACGCCGTTCGCACGAAACCCAGGCTCAACAGTGCCGCCGCCTGGCCGAAGTCGAACAGGTTGCCCATCAGGCCTGCTCAACGTGGCAGTGCGCCGGACCGGCCGCGCCCACCACGACGATCTGGTCGCGCACCCGGACCACGTCGACATCGGTGCGGTAGAGCCGGGACAGTGTCTTCGTCGTCATGACCTCGTCCGGCGTGCCGATCTCGAACCGGCCGTCGACCAGGTACAGGACCCTGTCCACCAGCGGCAGGATCGGGTTGATCTCGTGGGTGACGAACAGAACGGCAGTGCCGGCACTCCTGCGCCGCCGGTCGATCAGGTCGCTCACCGCGCGCTGGTGGGCCAGGTCCAACGACAGCAGCGGCTCGTCGCACAGCAGCACGTCGGGGTCGCCGATCAACGCCTGGGCCACCCGCAGCCGCTGTTGCTCACCGCCGGACAGCCTGCCGACCGCCGCGTTCGCGTAGCCGGCGGCGCCCACATCGGCCAGTGCCTCGGCCACCTTCCGGGACCGGGCCCGCCTGCCGCGCAGGCCGACACCCCACCGGTGACCGTCCAGGCCGAGGCCGACGAGGTCCCGGCCACGGATGCTGACCGTGGGGTCGAGCGCACGCTGTTGCGGGATGTAGCCGATCCGGCGGTTGCCGCGCCCCGGCGGGGCACCGGCCACGCTGACCGTGCCGGAGTAGAGCGGCTGCAGTCCCAGCAGCACCCGCAGCAGACTGGTCTTGCCCGATCCGTTCGGGCCGAGCACGGCGATGAACTCGCCGGGCTGCACCGAGAGGTCCAGCGAGTCCCACAGCACCCGAGGGCCGTAGCGCAGCTGAGCATCCCGCAGCAGCACCGCTGGTTCGGCGAGATCGCCGTCCCGCAGTGGCGCGGCAGGGACGCTGGCCGTCTCGGCCGTCATCGACTCGCCTCCGGAGCTGCGAACAGGGGCCTGGACATGGGAATGGAAACCGTTCCCAGGCCACTATAGCCGCAGCCCCAGAGGCGAACCGCCTGGTCAGTCCTCCAGGCGGGCGCCGCTCTCCGGGTGGAACAGGTGGATCTCGTCGACATCGCGGACGGCCACCTTGACCTGCTGGCCGATCACGGGCGGCGTGCGGCCGTCGACGCGGACGACGAAGCGCTCGGAGCTGTCACCGATCCGCACGGCGCCGTGCACGTAGGCGTCGGCACCCAGTTCCTCGACCAGTTCCACGATCAGCTCGAAGCCGTCCTCGGTGCTGTCGGCCAGCCGCAGCGACTCCGGCCGGACGCCGAACACGATCTCGGACAGGCCCTGCTGGGACGCCGCCGTCATCGCGCTGCGGGACAGCGGAATGTGCACGCCGTCCAACTGGGCACCTTCGGCGGTCAGCGGCAGGGTCTTGAGGTTCATCGCGGGCGAGCCGATGAAGCCGGCCACGAACGCGTTCGCCGGGCGGTCGTACAGCGCACGCGGGGTGTCGCACTGCTGGAGCATGCCGTCCCGCAGCACGGCGACCCGGTGGCCCATCGTCATGGCCTCGACCTGGTCGTGCGTGACGTAGATGGTGGTGGTGCCCAGCCGGTGCTGGAGCGCGGCGATGTTCGCCCTCGTCTCCACGCGCAGCTTGGCGTCCAGGTTGGACAGCGGTTCGTCCATCAGGAACACGCTGGGCTCACGGACGATCGCCCGGCCCATCGCGACCCGCTGCCGCTGACCACCGGACAGTGCCTTGGGCTTGCGGTCCAGGTAGCGGCTCAGGTCGAGCATCTCGGCCGCCTCGCCGACCTTCTCCTTGATCTTCACCTTCGGCATGCCACGCAGCTTCAGCGCGAAGCCCATGTTCTCCGCGACGGTCATGTGCGGGTACAGCGCGTAGGACTGGAACACCATGGCGATGTCCCTGTCCTTGGGCTGCACGTTCGTCACATCCCGGCCGCCAATGGAGATGGACCCCTCGTCGATGTCCTCCAGCCCGGCGAGCATGCGCAGGGCTGTGGATTTGCCCGACCCGGAAGGCCCGACGAGGACAAGGAACTCTCCGTCCGAGACCTCAAGGTCCAGCGCGTCGACCGCGCGCACCGGCGGCGAGCCGGCGAAAACCCTTGAGGCACTGGCGTAGGCGACTTCGGCCATGTGGCAAACCTTTCACGTCTGACGCAGTGGACCCACCGTACCCGCCGATCGGGCGACAGGACATACCAAATTGGTATGGACCCCGTGGTGTGCTGCTCTTGACAAGTAGCTGAACTCTCCGGAAACCTACTCTAGTGGTCTAGACCAGAGGTCGTCTACACCTCCCCCACCAGCGGAGTTCGGACAATCGCGGGACGCTCGTCACCCACGCTTCTACAATTGGTTCTGAAACGTTACGGTCACTGCATGGTGCGGTCACTGCATTCCCGACGCCCGGCGACTCTCGCCTCGCTCGCCGCGGAACTGGGCGTCTCGCGCACGACGGTGTCCAACGCGTACAACCGCCCGGACCAGCTGTCGCCGGAACTGCGTCGCAGGGTACTGGAGACCGCCCGGCGGCTCGGCTATCCCGGCCCGGACCCGGTGGCCAGGTCGCTGCGGACGCGGAAGGCGGGCGCCGTCGGCGTGCTGCTGACCGAGAACCTCGCCTACGCCTTCCGCGACCCGGCCGCCGTCGGGTTCCTGGAAGGTCTGGCGCTGGCGTGCGAGGACGCGGGACAGGGTCTGCACCTGGTGCCGGCCAACCCGGAACGAGAAGACGTGGCCGCCGTGCACCGGGCCGGGGTGGACGGTTTCGTCGTCTACTCGGTGCCCGACGACGATCCACACCTGGCCGCTGTGCTGGAACGGCCGGTACCCACGGTTGTGTGTGACCAACCTCACATCGGTAACGTGGACCGCGTCGGGATCGACGACCGGTCCGCCATGGCCGAGGTGGCCAACCACCTGATCACGCTGGGCCACCGGCGGATCGGCGTGGTGTGCATGCGGCTGGGCCGCAACCGCAACGACGACTTCGCGTCCATCGACCGGCAGCGCGGCGCGCACTTCCACGTGCAGCGCGCCAGGCTCGCCGGGCTGGCCGAGGGCTTCGAGGCCATCGGTGTCGCCTGGCCGAGCGTGCCCGTCGTCGAGCGGTTCGACCACACGGTGGCCATGGGCCAGTCCGCGGCGGCCCAACTGCTGGACCGGGACCCGCAGATCACCGCACTGATCTGCACCTCAGACATCCTCGCCATGGGTGCGCTGGAGGAGGCCGCCCGGCGCGGGCTACGGGTGCCGCAGGACCTCAGCGTCACCGGCTTCGACGGGATCGCAGAAGCCGAACAGGCCGGCCTGACCACCGTCCGCCAGCCGATGCGGGAGAAGGGCAGGGCGGCCGGGCGGCTGCTGCTGGACAGTTCCGAGCCGACCAGGCCGAGGACCGTCACGCTGCCCACCGAGATCATGCTCGGCAAGACGTCGGCCAAGCCGCACAGCGCCGAGGAGCGGTGGTTCGGGCCGTAGCCCCTAGCGGAGTGTCAGCAGGCTGGGCGGACCGGTCAGGTTGCCCAGCTTGCCGACCACCTCGTAGCTGCCGGCCGGCACGGTGGTCCGGGCCGTCGGGCAGCCGGGCGCCGCTGTCCTGCCGGCCCAGGTGACGCCGTAGGACAGCACCTGCTGCGGCCGGAACAGCTGGATCTCGTTGGTGTTCAACGAATAGCAGTAGGCACTCGACCACAGCACCGACTTGCCGCCAACCGCCAGGATCTCGATCGACCGCAACTGGTGGCTGATGTCCCGCAGGCAGGCCACCGCTCCCCCGTTGCCGATGTGCAGGGTGAGCGTGGGGTGGTCGCCGACGTGGTAGCTGGGTTCGCCCTCGGTCACCGTCACGCGCATCGCCGAGTCGGGGCAGGCGGTCGGCACGGGCGGGGTGGTCGTCGTGGTCGTCACCGGCGCGGTGGTCGTGCTGGGCGCCGTGGCGGACGCCGACGCGGAACCGGACGGACTGCCGGGCACCTGGAGTCTGCCGCTGGCAGGCGGATTGCTGGACGGTACCGAGGAGGTCAGCGGCACGCCGCCCGGCCGGATGTTCGCCGCCCCACGCACGGCAGGTGTGTCGCCGCCACCGAGCAGTGCCCCGACAGCCCAGATGAACAACAGCGCCCCGACCCCGAACCCGGCCATGGCCACGAGGCGCCGACGTCGGTACACCGACGGTGAGAGCGGTCCTGTTGGCTCGTTCACCTGCGGAAACTAACCCCGAGTCGGTCAACTCACGGCGTGACACCCGATCGAGGGCGTGTCGCGATGACCGACTTACGTGATGTTCGCCCGCTGGGCTTGCCTGCCGGTGATCATCAGGATCAAATCGGGTGTCCGCCGACCGGCCGAGGAGCTGCCATGACCGTGATCGACGACCTGCTCGCCCGCCACACCGACCACGGCGCACCCGCCGTGCCGACACCGATTCCCGGGCTGCACCTTGCCGTGCTGACCTGCATGGACGCCAGGATCGACGTGTTCGACGTGTTCGGCCTGCGCCACGGCGAGGTGCACATCCTGCGCAACGCGGGCGGTGTGGCCACCGACGACATGCTGCGCTCGCTGGCGATCAGCCAGCGCAAGCTGGAGACCCGCGAAGTGATCGTCATGCAGCACACGTCCTGCGGGATGATGACCGTCACCGAGGACGGCTTCAAGGACGAACTGGAGGCCGAGACCGGGCTGCGGCCGACCTGGGCGGTGGAGGCGTTCCGCAACGTCGAGGACAGCGTCCGGCAGTCGGTGGCCCGGGTCCGGCGTAGCCCGTTCGTGCCGCACACCGACGGGGTCCGCGGATTCGTCTACGACGTGGCCACCGGGGGAATCACCGAGGTCGACTGAAACAATCACGGCATGGACACCGACGCCGTCGCCGACTGGTTCACCGCGAACGCGAGGGACCTGCCGTGGCGCCGACCGGAGTGCACGGCGTGGGGCGTGCTGGTCAGCGAGATCATGCTGCAGCAGACACCGGTGGCCAGGGTGGAGCCGATCTGGCACGAGTGGCTGACCCGTTGGCCGACGCCGGCCACGATGGCCGCAGCGAGTCACGGTGACGTGCTGCGCGCGTGGGGCAAGCTCGGCTACCCGCGTCGCGCGCTGCGCCTGCATGCCGCCGCCACCGCGATCGCCGAGCACCACGGTGACGTCGTGCCCGCCGACGTGGACACGCTGCTCGGCCTGCCCGGCATCGGCGCCTACACCGCTCGTGCCGTGGCCGCGTTCGCCTACCGGCAGCGCTGCCCTGTGGTGGACACGAATGTGCGCCGGGTGGTGGCCCGTGCCGTGCACGGCGCGGGCGACGCAGGGCCGCCCTCGACCACGCGGGACATGGCGGACGTCGACGTGCTGCTGCCGGCCGACCACGAGCGGGCCGCCGTGGTGTCGGCCGGGCTGATGGAACTGGGCCAGATGATCTGCACCGTGCGCTCGCCGCGTTGCGCCGACTGCCCGATCGCGGCCGGCTGCGCGTGGCTGCGCGCCGGCAAGCCCGCCTACGCCGGGCCCGCGAAGGCGGTGCAGAAGTTCGCCGGCACGGACCGGCAGGTGCGGGGCAAGCTGCTGGACGTGCTGCGCGGCTGCGCCGACCCGGTGACCAGGGCCGAACTGGACGCCGTGTGGTCGGACGCGGGTCAGCGCGACAAGTGCCTCGACTCGCTGCTGGTCGACGGGCTGGTCGAGCAGACCGAGGACGGCCGTTTCGCCCTACCCGGTGAGGTGCGGCGTGGCGCACTCGCTTGAGTGCTACTTCGACGGCGAGGCCGAGACCGCCGTCCGTGGGATGTGGCAACGGCTGGAACAGGCGGGCGTGCCCACCCCGGCCACCGGTCCCGGCCACCACCGGCCGCACGTGTCGTTCGCGCTGGGCACCGGCATCCCGGCCGCCGCTCGGAGGGACCTGGCGAAGGACCTGGCCCGGCTGGCCATGCCACGCCTGTGGCTGTACACGCTGGGCACGTTCCCCACGTCGGAGAACGTGTTGTTCCTCGGCGCGGTGACCGACGCGGAACTGCTCGCGGTGCACGTCGCCGTGCACGACACGCTGGCCGGCCGGGTGACCAACCCGTGGGCCTATCTGCTGCCCGGCGCGTGGGTGCCGCACTGCACGCTGACCAGGGACGCCACGCCGACCCACCTGGCCACCGCCTTCGCCACGCTGCACCCGATCGAGCCGATCAGGGCGCGGATCGCCGAGGTCGGCATCGCGGACACCAGGACCGGCGAGATCGACGTGCTGCTCTAACGGGCCAGCACCCGCGACAGGAACGCCTCGACAGCGCCCCGGAACTCCTCCGGTGCCGCGTCGTGCACGATGTGGCCCGCGCCCTCGACCCGCACGTGCCACGCGTCGCCCGCCGTCCTGGCCGCCAGTTCGGCCTGCTGGCCTGCCGGCATCGGGCCGTCGCCCGCCTCGACCACCAGCAGCGGCGCGCGGACCTTCGCCACCAGGTCCCAGTAGTCCCGCCGCCCCCACTCCGCCGCGATCCCGTACAGCTCCTCGATGTCGGCGATCAGGTGGTAGCCGTCGTCGCGTTCCTCGACGCACTCGACGAAGTAGTCGCCTGCCGTGCCGAAGAACCCGCGGACGTGCGCCAACGACGTGAACGCGGCAGGCCACGACTCGAAGTACGGCCGCCACGGGTCGACCGTCTGTCCTTTGTGGTCCGGTGCCATGTCCTCGACCACCACTGCCCGCACCAGTTCCGGGCGTGCGGCGGCCAGCGCGATCGCGTGCAGGCCACCCATCGAGTGACCGATCACCACCGCCGGGCCGAGATCCAGTTCGGTGATCCGGTCGGCGACGTCGGCCGCGAACCGCTCGGTGGGGCAGCCCTTGCGGTACGGGTTGCGGCCGTGCGCGCGGGCGTCCAGGCCGACGACGCGGCCGTACCCGGTCAGCCATCCTGCCGTGCGCCACCACGTGGTGGCCCTGCCCATCAGGCCGTGCAGCAGGACGACGCCCTGTCCCGCGCCGCCGAACTCGACAACACCACGCATGCCCGCCTGTCTAGCACCGCACTACGGTGGAGGCATGGCTGTCGTGAAGATCAACGCGATCGAGGTCCCAGCAGGCTCGGGCGCCGAACTGGAGAAGCGGTTCGCGCACCGGATGCACTCGGTGGACTCCGCGTCCGGATTCCTCGGGTTCGAACTGCTGCGCCCGGTGTCCGGCGACAACAGGTACTTCGTCTACACGCGGTGGACCACTGAGGAGGCCTACCAGGCGTGGGCCAGCGGTCCGGCCATCGAGGCGCACGCCGGCGTGCGGGCCAACCCGGTGTCCACCGGCGCCAGCCTGCTGGAGTTCGAGGTCGTGCTGTCAGTGGACGGCGCCGGCAACAGCGGCTGACAGGCGCTGTCAGCGCGCTGTGCGTGCGCTGCCAGCGACAGCGGTGATCGTGAGCCGCATGACGACCTACGCGATCACGGCGGACGGCCTGACCAAACGGTTCGGGTCGACAACCGCCCTGGCCGGCGTGTCCTTCGCGGTGCCGACGGGTGCCATCGTGGGCATGCTCGGCCCGAACGGCGCCGGCAAGACGACTGCCGTGCGCATCCTGGCGACCCTGCTCCGCCCGGACGGCGGCCACGGCACGGTCGGCGGCTTCGACGTGGTGGCCGACCCGGTGGCCGTGCGCAGCCTCATCGGGCTGACCGGCCAGTACGCCTCGGTGGACGAGGACCTGTCCGGCGCCGAGAACCTGGTGCTGATCGGCAGGCTGCTGGAACAGCCGAAGGCGGCGGCCAAGGCGCGCGCCGCCGAACTGCTGGCCAGGTTCGACCTGTCCGACGCCGCCGACCGGGCCACCAGGACCTACTCGGGTGGCATGCGGCGACGACTGGACCTGGCGGCCAGCCTGGTCGGCAGGCCCAGCGTGCTGTTCCTGGACGAGCCGACCACCGGTCTTGACCCGCACAGCCGCAACGACGTGTGGCGGATGATCAGGGCGCTGGCCGCGGACGGGGTGACCGTCCTGCTCACCACCCAGTACCTGGACGAGGCCGACCAACTCGCCGACCGGATCACCGTCATCGACCACGGCACCGTCGTGGCCGACGGCCGGCCGGACGAGTTGAAGCGGCGGATCGGCGGCCAGACCCTGCAGGTGCGGCCGACGCTGCTCGCCGACCTGGACCGGGTGTCGATCATGCTCGCCGACCTGACCGGCAACCAGCCGACCCGGGACGAGTCCGGCGGCCTGCTCACCGCCCGGGTGGACGACCCGGTGCTGCTCTCCGCGCTGGTGCGCCGCCTGGACGACGCCGGCATCACGGCCGACGAACTGGCCCTGCGCCTGCCCAGCCTGGACGAGGTGTTCCTGTCGCTGACCGGGAACGGCACCGAGCAGCCTATCGCGGAAGGGAGCCTGGCATGACAACGGCACTGGCAATTCCGGTGGCCCGGCACATCAGCCCCGCACGCACGTTCCGGCACGGTCTGACCCTGGCCGGCCGGAGCATCGTCAAGATCAAGAAGAGTCCGGCGGTACTGCTGGACGTGACCATCCAGCCGATCCTGTTCCTGACGCTGTTCGTGTTCCTGTTCGGCGGCGCGATCGGCGGCAACTGGCACACCTACCTGGAGACCCTGGTGCCGGGGATCATGGCGCAGGGCACGCTGATGGCCAGCGTCGGCACCGGCGTCGCGCTGGGCACCGACATCACCAAGGGCGTGTTCGACCGGTTCCGCAGCCTGCCGATCGCCAGGTCGGCACCGCTGATCGGAGCCGTCATCGGCGACTCGGTGCGGTTCGTCACGACAACGGTGGTGCTGCTGGCCTACGCCATGATTCTCGGGTTCCGCATCCACACGTCGATCCCCGCGCTCGTCCTCGCCGTGGTGATCATGGTGCTGGCCGGGCTGGCGCTGTGCTGGATCGGCGTGTTCGTGTCGATGCTGGTGCGCAGCACGCAGACGGCGCAGGGCGTGCTGGTGGCGTTCCTGCTGCCGCTCAGCTTCGGCAGCAACGTGTTCGTGCCGGCAGGCTCGCTGCCCGGCTTCCTGCACACGTGGGCGACGATCAGCCCGGTGAGCAAGCTGGCCGACCTGTCCAGGGGCCTGCTCACGGGTGGCCCGGTGGCCGGACCGCTGCTCACGTCGGTGGCGTGGCTGGTCGGCATCGTGGCGGTGTTCTTCCCGCTGGCGATGGTGTTCTACCGGCGTAGGGTGGCGGGCTGAGTCCGGCTAGACCGGTTGCCGCACGGCGTTGCAGAGGTGTTCGACGGCCGTCTCCTGGTCGTGGTCGAATCCCTGCTGGAACGCCGTGCGGTAGCGCTCCGGCCCGAGGCGTTCGGTCAACCCGGCCACCAGCGCCCGGACGCTCGGCTCACCCTGGTCCAGCACTCCCCGCAGGCCGGCCGCCGCACCCAGCAACACAGCGGCGGTCTCGTCGTCACCACGCCGCGCGACGAGCACGGCGATCCGTTCGCCCACGGCGGCGATCCCGGCCCGCTCCATCGGCGACCCGGTCAGCCGCATGGCCCCGGCCAGCAGCCGGGCCGCCTCGTCCAGGTCATCGGCGGCCATGGCGATACCCGACTTCGCGACGGCCAGCACCGTCATCGAGTTGCCGCTTCGCTCGTCCCGGTTGTTCGCGATCACGCCGTCGGCCTCGGCCGCGAACTGCCTGGCAGCCGGTAGATCGCCTCGCGTCACGGCGACGTGGGTCAGTACGCACAGACCCAACACCTGAAGATCGGCGTCCTTCGAGTCCGCAATGGACAGTGCGCTGCGGACGTCCCGTTCTGCGCCGTCCAGGTCACCGGCCATGCCTCGGGCCGCACCCAACTGCATGAGCTGCATCGGCGGCATGTTGTGCGCGCCCAGTTCGGCCGCGAGCCGCACGGCCTCCTCGTGGGCCTGCACGGCACCGGCCTGGTCGCCGTGCACCATCCTGGCCTGGCCGAGCATGCCCAGCGTGAACGCGGTGCCCCACCGTTCGCCCAGCGCTCGGAACCCCTCCAGGGCGGCTGCCAGTTCGCGCTCCGCGACTTCGACGTCGGCCGTGTGCACCGCGATGATGCACGTGACCATGTGTGCGGCGGCCTGTGTCCACGCGTCGCCGCTGGCCGCCATCCGCGCGGTTGCCTCCTGCGCCCGCTCGGGCTCGCCGTTGCTGATCCGCGTCACCACTTCCAGCACGCTGACCATCGGATACCGCTCGGCCAGCCCGACCCGCAGCGCGTCGGTCCACAGCCGCTCGAACTCGTCCACCGGCACCCGGCCGTCGTGCTCGGCGAACAGCAGGACCAGTCGGATGCCCGCGGTGGCCGCCGTGTCCTGACCCCGCACCGGCACGGCGACCGCGACCCGCACCCAGGTGAGCGCCTCGGTCCCGTTGCCGGTCAACATCCAGTAGGGCGCCATCGCGGCCACCAGCCGGGCAGCGCTCTCGGCGTCACCCGCCGACGCCGCCCTGGTGATCGCGGCGGCCACGTTGTCGTGCTCGGCGGCCAGCAGCGCGAAGGCGCCGAGCTGGTCCCTGGTCCGCAGCGCCAGTTCCATCCGTTCGGTGAACCCGAGGAAGTGCCGCACGAACGCCGCACTGACCCGGTCCGCCTCACCGGAGTCGGCCAGTTCGGCCAGGCCGTAGGCGCGGACCGTCTCCAGCATCCGGTAGCGCGCCCTGCCCTCCGGTCCCGAGATGACCGTGAGCAGCGACTTCTCCACCAGCGACGCCAGCAGGTAGGGCACGTCCTCGGCCGGTAGCTGGTCGTCCGAGCACACGCCGACCGCGGCCTCCTCGTCGGCGCCACCGGCCAACGTGGCCAGCCGCATGGCCAGGGTGCGCTCCGGTTTGGTGAGCAGCTCCCAGCTCCACTCGACGACACCGCGCAGCGTGCGCTGCCGGGGCAGTGACGTCCTGCTGCCCCCGGTGAGCAGCCGGAAGCGGTCGTCCAGCAGTTCGGCGACCCGGTGCGGGGTCATCGCGCGCAGCCGGGCGGCGGCCAGTTCCAGTGCCAGCGGCATGCCGTCCAGGCGCCGGCAGATCTCGATCACCGGGCGCAGGTTCGTCTCGGTCAGCCGGAAGCCCTGCTGCGCGGCTGCCGCCCGGTCCACGAACAGCCGGACGGCCGGTGACTCCTCGGCCTCGGACAGGGTGGCCTGTTCGGTGGGCAGGTGCAGCGGGCCGACCCGGTAGCCGGACTCGCCGGTGATGGCCAGCGGCTCACGGGTGGTGGCCAGCACGGACAGCTTGGGGCACCGGCGCAGCAGCACGTCGGCGAGTTCGGCGGCGCCACCGATCAGGTGCTCGCAGTTGTCCAACACCAGCAGGCCGGGCTGACCGTCGAACTCGTCCACCAGCCGGTCCACCGGATCCTTCTGCGGCGCGGGCGCCGCCTCCAGGATGCGCATGTCCCGCAGGTCCAGGGCGGAGAGCACGGCGGGCGCCAGATCGGCCAGCCCGGCGCCCTCGCGGACCGGCGCCAGCTCGACGAACCACACCCGGCCGGCAGCGCGACCGGCGAGTTCGACGGCCAGCCTGGTCTTGCCGGCACCACCGGCACCGACGAGCGACACCAGCCGACCGGCGGTCAGCAGTGCCCCGGCGTCGGCGAGTTCGGCGTCCCGGCCGACGAAACTGGTCAACGGGGCCGGTACGCCGGTCCTGTTCCCGCGCACCGGCTGCTCCGACCCGCGCAGCACAGCCAGATGAGCGGCTTGTAGTTCGGCCGACGGGTCGACGCCCAGTTCGTCGACGAGTGCCTGCCTGGTGCGCTGGTAGTCGGCCAGCGCGTCGGCCGTCCTGCCGACCCCGGCCAGCGCCCGCATCCGCAGTGCGATCAGCCGTTCCCGCAACGGCTCCTCGGCCGCCAGGCGGTCCAGTTCGGCCAGCGCGTCAGCGGGTCGGCCCAACGCGAGCACGGCCCCACACCGGTCCTCAGCGGCGGCGAGCCTTGCCTCGGCCAGCCGGGTGGCCACCGGGCCTGCGAACGGCGCGTCGGCGACGTCGGTCAGCGCCGGGCCGCGCCATAACGCCAGCGCGTCGGCGAGAGCGGCCTCGGCCGGTGCCGCGCGACCTGGTCTCAGGGGAGCCCGGCCCTCGGCGGCCAGCCGGTCGAACCGGTCGACGTCCACGTCGGCGACCAGTTGGTAGCCGGCCGGTCCGGACAGCACCACGCCGTCGTCACCGGTGGTCTCCCGGATCGCCCTGCGCACCCGGGAGACCAGCGACTGCAGCGCGTTGGCGGCGTCGGCAGGCGGCGCCTCGCCCCAGAGGCTGTCCACCAGGGCGGTCACCGGCACGAACCGGCCGGGATCCAGCGCGAGCCTGGCCAGCAGCATGCGCAGCCGAACACCGCCGACGGGCACGACGTGCCCGTCCTCGGTGGCCAGCCTGATCGGCCCCAGCAACTCAACCCGCACAGATCTACTGTCCCAGACGCGGCCGAGCAAGCGAGGCCGCGAGCACTCAACCAGTGATGCCCGGTCCACGAGCGGCCGGCTCCTGAGCCCGAACAGTCCGGCTGTCGTAGCGCCACAGGCCCGGTAGTGCGAGCCCGAGCAGGCAGATCGCGGCGACACCGGCCACGCCACCCGTGGTCAGCGCCGTCCGCACCCCGAACTGACCGGCCACCAGGCCGCCCCGCAACTCACCCAGCGACGGCCCCACCGCCGACGTGAGCAGTTCGACGCCCGCCACCCTGCCGCGCAGCCGGTCGGGCACCGACTCCAGCCAGATCGTCACCCTCGCCAGGTCACCGACGAAGTTGCCGGCCCCGGCAACGGCCAGCAGGCACAGGACGAGCCACAACCTGCCGGTCAGCCCGGCCAGCGCCAGCGCGCCGCCGTAGACGACGAACCCGAGCACGACCAGCCTGCCGTGCCGGTGCACCTTGGCGGCCAACCCACTCGCCGCCGTGGCCACCAGGTTGCCCACCGACGGCGCCGTGTAGAGCAGCCCGAGCGCCCATGGCGCGTGCAGGTCGTCGGCCAGGAACGGGAACAGGCTGGTCGGCACCGCGAGCCCCATCGCGGCCATGTCCACGAGATACGTGCCGACCAGATCGGACCGGGAAAACGCGTACCGGCAGCCGGCCATGATGTGCCGCAGCGACACCCGGTCCACGTCGCCACTGGCCGGCACCGGCCGCAGCCGGGTGAGCAGCAGCACCGACACCACGAACGTGGCGAGGTCGACGGCGTAGCCGACAGCGGGACCCCAGGTGGCCACCACGAACCCGCCCAGCGCCGGCCCGACCACCGCCTGCACGGTCCACTGCACCGAGCCGAGCGCGATCGCCGCGTTGAGCTGCTCGGGTGGCACCAGCCTGGGCAGCAGTGCCGACGTGGCCGGCTGTTGCAGGCCCTGCAGCGACGCGCCGAGCGCGACGGCCACATACAGCCACCACAGCATCGGGTGCGGCAGCAGCGAATTGACCAGCGACACGACGGAGACCACGCAGAAGGCGATCTCGGTCAGTACGGCCAGTTTCCTGCGGTCCATCGCGTCGGCCAGGACCCCGCCGTACAGGCTGAACACGATGATCGGCACCAGTTCGGCGGCACCGAGCGCACCGACCGCGACAGCCGAACCCGTGAGCAGCTTGGCCTGCAAAGGCAGCGCGATCAGCGCGAAGGACGAGCCGACGTTGGTGATCAGACCGGACGACCACAGCAGGCGGAAGTCCTTGGACGTCCGCCACGGAGTCAGGTCCGGCAGCACCCGTCGCACGAGGCAGCGTAGAGCGGAAACCCCGGCGTCGACCAGCGAATATCCCGCCCCGAAACGGCCACTGGCCGCCCGCGCGAACGCGGACGGCCAGCAGTCGGTACAGCTCTTGTTACTCGGCCTCGGCAACCCCGTCGGTGGCGTCGTTGACGCCGCCCGAGGTGGCCAGGTCGACCGGCGGTGCGTCCGGCACGGCGGTCGGCTTCGCCTCGCCCCGGTAGACGAAGTGAGCCTTGTCGTCCTCGGTCTCGCCGTCCCAGTCCTCGACGTCGACGACGATGATCTGGCCGGGCACCAGGTCCCCGAACAGGATCTTCTCCGACAACTGGTCCTCCAGCTCGCGCTGGATGGTCCTGCGCAGCGGCCGGGCACCGAGCACCGGGTCGAACCCACGCCTGGCCAGCAGCTTCTTGGCCCTCGTCGTGAGCTCCAGGCTCATGTCCTTGCTCTTGAGCTGGGTCTCCACCCTGGCGATCATCAGGTCGACCATCTCGATGATCTGGTCCTGCGTGAGCTGGTTGAACACGATGATGTCGTCGATGCGGTTCAGGAACTCCGGGCGGAAGTGCTTCTTCAGCTCGTCGTTGACCTTCTGCTTCATCCGCTCGTAGTTCGACCCGTCGGTCTTGCCCCTCGCGAAGCCCAGACCCACTGCCTTGGAGATGTCCGACGTACCGAGGTTCGAGGTGAAGATGATCACGGTGTTCTTGAAGTCCACCGTGCGACCCTGACCATCGGTGAGCCGGCCGTCCTCCAACACCTGCAGCAGCGTGTTGTAGACCTCCTGGTGCGCCTTCTCGATCTCGTCGAACAGCACGACGGAGAACGGCTTGCGGCGCACCTTCTCGGTGAGCTGGCCACCCTCCTCGTACCCGACGTACCCGGGCGGGGCACCGAACAGCCGCGACGCCGTGTAGCGGTCGTGGAACTCGCCCATGTCGATCTGGATCAGCGCGTCGTCGTCGCCGAACAGGAAGTTCGCCAGCGCCTTGGACAGCTCGGTCTTACCGACACCGGACGGGCCGGCGAAGATGAACGAGCCGGACGGGCGCTTCGGGTCCTTCAACCCGGCACGGGTACGACGGATCGCCTTGGAGACGGCCATGACGGCCTGCTCCTGACCGATGATCCGCTTGTGCAGCTCGTCCTCCATGCGCAGCAGGCGAGTGGTCTCCTCCTCGGTGAGCTTGAACACCGGGATGCCTGTCCAGTTGGCCAGGACCTCCGCGATCTGCTCGTCGTCCACCTCGGCGACGACATCGAGGTCGCCGTCCTTCCACTGCTTCTCCCGCTCGGACTTCTGCGCGAGCAGCTGCTTCTCCGCGTCGCGGAGCTTGGCGGCCCGCTCGAAGTCCTGCGCGTCGATCGCGGACTCCTTGTCCCTGCGGACGTTCGCGATCTTCTCGTCGAACTCGCGCAGGTCCGGCGGTGCGGTCATCCTGCGGATGCGCATCCGGGCACCGGCCTCGTCGATCAGGTCGATCGCCTTGTCCGGCAGGAACCGGTCGTTGATGTACCGGTCGGCCAGGGTGGCGGCGGCCACCAGCGCCGAGTCGGTGATGGACACCCTGTGGTGCGCCTCGTACCGGTCGCGCAGGCCCTTCAGGATCTCGATGGTGTGCTCCAGCGAGGGCTCACCGACCTGGATGGGCTGGAACCGGCGCTCGAGGGCCGGGTCCTTCTCCACGTACTTGCGGTACTCGTCCAGCGTGGTCGCGCCGACGGTCTGCAGCTCACCCCTGGCCAGCATCGGCTTGAGGATGGACGCCGCGTCGATGGCGCCTTCCGCGGCACCGGCACCGACCAGCGTGTGCAGCTCGTCGATGAACAGGATGATGTCGCCGCGGGTGCGGATCTCCTTGAGCACCTTCTTCAGGCGCTCCTCGAAGTCACCGCGGTACCGCGAGCCGGCCACCAGGGAGCCGAGGTCAAGCGTGTAGAGCTGCTTGTCCTTCAGCGTCTCGGGGACCTCACCCTTGACGACCTTCTGCGCGAGCCCCTCGACGACGGCGGTCTTGCCGACGCCGGGCTCGCCGATCAGCACCGGGTTGTTCTTGGTGCGGCGGGACAGCACCTGCATGACCCGCTCGATCTCCTTCTCCCGGCCGATGACCGGGTCGAGCTTGCCCTCCCGCGCGCTGGCGGTCAGGTTGCGCCCGAACTGGTCGAGCACCAGGGACGAGGACGGGGTGCCCTCACCGCGGCCCGCGCTCTCCGCGGGCTCCTTGCCCTGGTAGCCGGACAGCAACTGGAGCACCTGCTGGCGGACCCTGTTCAGGTCGGCGCCGAGCTTCACCAGGACCTGGGCCGCAACGCCCTCGCCCTCGCGGATCAGCCCGAGCAGGATGTGCTCCGTGCCGATGTAGTTGTGGCCGAGCTGCAGCGCCTCGCGCAACGACAGCTCCAGCACCTTCTTGGCCCGTGGCGTGAACGGGATGTGCCCACTGGGCGCCTGCTGGCCCTGGCCGATGATCTCCTCGACCTGCTGCCGGACGCCTTCGAGGGCGATACCCAAGGACTCAAGGGCCTTGGCCGCGACACCTTCACCCTCGTGGATCAGACCCAGGAGGATGTGTTCGGTGCCGATGTAGTTGTGGTTGAGCATCCTGGCCTCTTCTTGGGCCAGGACGACCACCCGCCTCGCGCGGTCGGTGAACCTCTCGAACATTCGCACTCCCTGACTGCTGCGTCGGCGTCCC
>DASXYT010000013.1:0-21378 GCA_036502345.1 Pseudonocardiaceae bacterium
TGGGGCCAAATATGTGCCGAAGGGACGACCACACAACAGTCAGCCGGGTGTCGCCGGACGCGTCTGGACCGGTGACACATCGGGTTTATGCCGGTCAAGACGGTTGAGGTGGGCGCAGTAGGGATCGAACCTACGACAGCCGGCTTGTAAGGCCGGTGCTCTTCCGCTGAGCTATGCGCCCTCCGTCGGCTTACCGGCGAAACCAGCAAGCCGACGAGGTCAAGTTGGGTCAGGCGTTGATCGTTGCGATGGCCTTCTTCCAGCCGTCCTGGTTGCGCGCGTCGCCGGGTTGGTTCATCTCGGCGAACTGGACGATGCCCTCGGTGTCGATGAGGAAGGTGCCACGGTTGGCCATGCCGCCTACCTCGTTGAACACGCCGTAGGCCTTGGCCACCTCGCCGTGCGGCCAGAAGTCGGACAGCAGGGGGAACTCGTAGCCCTCGTCCTTCGCCCACGCCTTCAGGGTGAAGAAGCTGTCCACCGAGATCCCCAGCACCTGGACCTTGTCGTTCTGGTAGTCCGCCAGTTCGTCCCGCACCTGGCAGAGTTCACCGGTGCAGATTCCGCTGAAGGCGAACGGGTAGAACACCAGGAGCACGTTCTTCTTTCCCCGGAACGAAGCCAGGGACACCTTCTCCCGGTTGTAGTCGTTGAGCGTGAAGTCCGGGGCCTCCGAACCGACCTCGACCGCCATGAGTGCGGGTCCTCCTGCCGTGCGCCACGTCGACTGCTGCTGACGTGAAGCAGCTTAGTTGGCCGGCCGCCGGGCGTGGTGAGCTAGCCCAAGCCAGCCCGGCGGACGTCAGCGACGCGTCTTGGCGGATTTGGGCGATACCAGTCTGGTACCTGTCCAGTCGGAGCCGAGACTGATGTTCGACGTCTGGGCGAGACCCGCGGTCGGCACAGCCTCGGCGATGTCACTCGGCTCGACGTGGCCCTGCCGGCCGGTCTTGGGCGTCAGCACCCAGATCACACCGTCCTCGGCCAACGGTCCTGTCGCGTCCATGAGCTGGTCGACCAGGTCACCGTCGTTCTCCCGCCACCACAGCAGGATGACGTCCAACACCTCATCGGCGTCCTCGTCGAGCAGTTCGCTGCCGCAACGTTCCTCGACGGCAGCTCGGACATCGTCGTCGACGTCATCGTCCCAACCGAGCTCCCCGACCACCTGGCCTGGCTCGATCCCGAGTTTATCGGCGACGCCGACCTTGGCGGCGTCTTCCGCGGCGACCACGGTTTGTCACTCCTCCAACTACGCCAGTGCGGCAGCCCCGCCCTCGGGCGAGCCACCGCACGTTTGTTCCCGACTCTGATCCTGGCTAGCGAACACTGCCTGGGCCGGGAGCGCAACCGCCCACACCGGAACACGCCGTTCCGGACCTGCGCGACCCGCCGATTCCGGACCGCCGTCCGGGGTCTCCCGCGACCATCGAGTGTTGCTGCCCACAGGGGACATCCTGCCGCAGGGAACGATCCAGAGCTACTCGCGGGTAGTGGTCTCCAGGGCGCATAGTGTTGACAGGAACGTTATGGGCGACGCGGCCCGAATCGCCGGCAGCGTCGCACGAAAGAACCGCAATCAGGCTAGGAGATCCCTTGGCCCCGCAGAACAGCAGCGCCGCCGGCGGGGGCGCTGGCCAGACCGAGCGTGTCCGCGTCATCCGTGACGGGTTGGCCGCTCACCTGCCGGACATCGATCCTGAGGAAACCGGGGAGTGGCTCGACTCGTTCGACGCCGTCCTCGACGCGGCAGGCCAGCAGCGTGCCAGGTATCTGATGCTGCGGCTGCTGGAGCGCGCCCGTGAGCGCCGGGTCGGCGTACCGGCCCTGACCAGCACCGACTACGTCAACACCATCCCGACCGAACGTGAGCCGTGGTTCCCCGGCGACGAGGAGGTCGAGCGCCGCTACCGGGCGTGGATCAGGTGGAACGCGGCGATGACCGTGCACCGCGCGCAGCGCCCCGGGGTGGGCGTCGGCGGTCACATCTCGACCTACGCGTCCTCGGCCACGCTCTACGAGGTGGGCTTCAACTGGTTCTTCCGCGGCAAGGACCACCCGGGCGGCGGCGACCAGATCTACATCCAGGGGCACGCCTCCCCCGGCATCTACGCCCGTGCCTTCCTGGAGGGCAGGCTCTCCACCAATCACCTGGACGGGTTCCGTCAGGAGCACTCGCACGCAGGCGCGGGCGGCGGCCTGCCGTCCTACCCGCACCCCCGGCTGATGCCGGACTTCTGGGAGTTCCCGACCGTGTCCATGGGCCTTGGCCCGATGAACGCGATCTACCAGGCCCGGTTCAATCGTTACCTGCACGACCGGGGCATCAAGGACACCTCCAGCCAGCACGTCTGGGCGTTCCTGGGCGACGGCGAGATGGACGAGGCCGAGTCGCGGGGCCTGGTGCACGTCGCAGCGAACGAGGGCCTGGACAACCTGACATTCGTGATCAACTGCAACCTGCAGCGGCTGGACGGCCCGGTCCGGGGCAATGGCAAGATCATCCAGGAGCTGGAGTCGTTCTTCCTCGGCGCCGGCTGGAACGTCATCAAGGTGATCTGGGGCCGCGAGTGGGACTCGCTGCTGCACGCCGATCGGGACGGCGCCCTGATCAACCTGATGAACGTCACCCCGGACGGTGACTACCAGACGTACAAGGCCAATGACGGTGCGTACGTCCGCGAGCACTTCTTCGGCCGCGACCCGCGCACGAAGGAAATGGTCGGCAGCATGACCGACCAGGACATCTGGAACCTCAAGCGCGGCGGGCACGACTACCGCAAGGTCTACGCGGCCTACCAGGACGCCCTGGAGCACCACGGTCAGCCGACGGTGATCCTCGCCAAGACCATCAAGGGCTACGGCCTCGGCCCGCACTTCGCGGGCCGCAACGCCACGCACCAGATGAAGAAGATGACCCTGGACGACCTGAAGCTGTTCCGGGACGAACTACGCATCCCCATCACCGACCAGGCGCTGGAGAGCGACAAGTACCTGCCGCCGTACTACCACCCCGGCCTGGACGCGCCGGAGATCCAGTACCTGCTGGAGCGCCGCCGTCAACTGGGTGGGTTCGTGCCGGAGCGGCGGAACAAGTCCACAGCGCTGGTGCTGCCCGGCGACAAGGTCTACGACGTGGTCCGCCGGGGGTCGGGCAAGCAGGAGGTCGCCACCACGATGGCGTTCGTCCGGCTGGTCCGTGACCTGGCGAAGGACTCGAACATCGGTCCCCGGCTCGTCCCGATCATCCCGGACGAGGCCAGGACGTTCGGCATGGACTCGATGTTCCCGACGCAGAAGATCTACAACCCGCACGGCCAGACGTACACGTCAGTGGACGCCAGCCTGATGCTCGCCTACAAGGAGAGCGAACAGGGCCAGATCCTGCACGAGGGCATCAACGAGGCCGGTTCGACCGCGTCGTTCACCGCTGCCGGCACGTCCTACGCCACGCACGGCGAAGCGATGATCCCGATCTACATCTTCTACTCGATGTTCGGCTTCCAGCGCACCGGTGACGGCCTGTGGGCGGCGGCCGACCAGATGGCCAGGGGTTTCGTGCTCGGCGCCACGGCGGGCCGCACCACGCTGACCGGCGAGGGCCTACAGCACAACGACGGGCACTCGCTGCTGCTGGCGGCGACGAACCCTGCCGTGGTGGCCTACGACCCGGCCTGGTCGTTCGAGATCGCGCACATCGTCAAGGACGGCCTGCGCCGGATGTACGGCGAGCAGCCGGAGAACGTCTTCTACTACCTGACCATCTACAACGACCCCTACCGGCAGCCTGCCGAGCCGGAGAACCTGGACGTCGAGGGTCTGCTGCGCGGCCTGTACCGGTACGCACCGGCCCCTGAGGGTGACGGCCCGAGGGCCCGCATCCTGGTGTCCGGCGTGACCATGCCGGACGCGCTGAAGGCGCAGGCGCTGCTGTCCGACGAGTGGGGTGTGCGGGCCGAGGTCTGGTCGGCGACGTCGTGGGCGGAGTTGCGGCGCGACGCCGTGGAGATCGACAGGCACAACATGCTGCACCCGGGCGCCGAGCCGAGGGTGCCGTACGTGACCACGGTGCTGGGCAGCGAGGACTCGCCGATCGTGGCCGTGTCGGACTGGATGCGCGCGGTACCGGACCTGATCCGGCCGTGGGTACCCGGCGACATGGTCTCGCTGGGCACGGACGGGTTCGGCTTCTCCGACACCCGCCCGGCCGCACGGCGCTACTTCCTGGTGGACGCGCCGTCGATCGCGGTCGGCGTGCTGGGCGCGCTGGCCCGGCGTGGCGAGATCGGCAAGGACAAGGTGGTCGAGGCGGCCACGAAGTACAAGATCGACGACGTGCAGGCCGCGGGCCCGCAGACGTCGGACTCCGGCGCGGCGTAGGCGGTCAGGCCGCGGTGACCCGTTCCGGCGGTGTCACTGCGGCCTTGCGCGCCGTCCTGGCCCAGTCCAGGTAGCCCCGGACCACCAGTACCGCGAACACCACGTAGACCAGCGCCGAGAAGAACAGGCCGGAGCGCAGCTGCAGGGGCACGCCGACGGCGTCGACCAGCAGCCAGATCAGCCAGAACTCGACGAAGCCGAGGCCCTGGGCGGCGAACGCGACCACGGTGCCGACGAAGATCCACGCGTCCGGCCACGGGCTCCACGACGCGTGCAGCGCCTGGAGTGCCAGCGCGAAGCCGGCCGTGCCGGCAACCAGGACGCCGAGCAGGCCGGAGCGTTCCCGCCAGGTGGCCTTGCGGACGGCGACGCCGAACACGGGGTCACGGTGCCGGGTCCACGCCCACCAGCCGTACAGCGAGATGGCGAAGATGACGACCTGCCGCCCGGCCAGCCCACCGAGGTGGGCCGACGTGTACACGGCGAACAGCAGCACGGTCGCGGCAAGTTGCACCGGCCACGCCCACAACGTCCTGCGCTGGGCAAGGAACACGACGGCCAAGGCGGCCAGCTGACCGACGAACTCGGCATACGACACGTGCTCGCCGAACAACGAGAAACCGTGCTGCAGCAACACTTCCACCGCACTCGTCCCTTCCCGCGCCTCCGCGAGCCCTTGGTCACGTGAACAGTCACATGGAGGTCCGTTATTCCACGATCGGGCGATAACTGATCTTTCCGGTGGCGCCGTCCGAGCCCACCGTCCAGAGTGGAATTACCGGTGGGGACCGGGGAGAAAGCGCCTCCTGGCGGACGTGCCACGTCGTCCGCCAGGAGGCGTTTCGCCTTGGGTGCATCGTCGTGCGATTCTCTAGGACATGACCGCGACCAGCCGTGCCGACGCAACAGGTGGCCGGCTGTCCAGCGCCACGCTGCGCACCATCGAGCGGGCGTCCGGCGACCTGGCGGCGGCCTGCGCCGAGGCGATGGAGCAGCGCCTGCCCTGGTTCGCCCGGCTGCCCGCCGACCAGCGGGCCAACGTGCTGTTGATCGCGCAGACCGGCGTCGCGGGCTTCGTGGAGTGGTTCCACGACCCGGCCACCGCGTTCCGTCTATCCGCTGACGCGTTCCGCTCGGCGCCTCGGGACATGTACCGGTGGGTGAGCCTGCGGCACACGGTCGAGCTTGTCCGCCTGGCCCTTGAGGTGTTCGAGCAGCGCCTGCCCAGCCTGGCTACTGACGCCGGCGAGCGGGCGGTGCTGACCGAGGCCGTGCTGCGCTACGGCAGGGAGATCGCGTTCACGGCGGCAACGTCCTACGCGGCGGCCGCCGAGGCGCGCGGCGCGTGGGACGCCCGACTGGAGGCGCTGGTCGTGGACGGCATCGTCCGTGGCGACGCCGAGGAGTCCCTGGTGTCCAGGGCCGCCGCGCTGGGCTGGGAGCAGGCCACCGAGGCCACCGTGCTGGTCGGCACGCCGTCCACCGACGACCCGCCGACGGTGATCTACAGCGTCCGCAGCAGGGCGGCCAGGATCGGCAGGCCCGTGCTGCTGTCCGTGCAGGGTTCCCGGCTGGTCGTGGTGCTGGGCGGCCCGACGGACAGCCCGGAGGACCACGACGTGCTGACCCGGCTGGCCGACGTGTTCGGCGCCGGTCCGGTGGTCGTCGGACCGACGGTGACCGACCTCGGCGAGGCGCACCGCAGCGCGGCCGACGCGCTGTCCGGTTTGCGTGCCGTGGTCGGCTGGCCGTCCGCGCCCCGACCGGTGCGGTCGGTCGACCTGCTGCCGGAGCGCGCGCTGGCCGGTGATCCGGAGGCCGAGCGGCAACTCGTGGACCAGGTGGCCAGACCGCTGGAGGACGCTGGTGGCGCCCTGCTGGAGACGGTGGACGCCTACCTGGAGACCGGCGGGACGCTGGAGGGCTGTGCCCGACTGCTGTTCGTCCACCCGAACACGGTCCGCTACCGGCTGCGCAGAGTGGCCGAGATCACCGGCCGCAATCCTGTCGATCCGAGGGACGCGCTGGTCCTGCGGATCGCGCTGGCCGTCGGCCGGTTGGCCAGGGCCCGCGGGCTGTGGTAGTGGAACAACACAACTTCCACCAGGTTCAACGCCGAAGACATTCAGGTTACTGTTGGTCACCCGCTCGTCGCCTTTGTAGGATTCCTCCAAAACCGACGGGCTGACTTGGTCACCGCCAACACCCCCTATTACGGCCGGAACCGTGTTCCCTGGGAAGCGTGATGGCACTCCTCGCGCCCGGCCAGGGCGCCCAGAAGCCCGGCATGTTCACCCCGTGGCTCGAACTGGACGGCGTCGCCGAGCAGGTGGCCACGTGGTCCGAGTCGACAGGGCTGGACCTGGCCCGACTGGGCACCACGGCGTCCGCCGAGGAGATCCAGGACACGTCGATCACCCAGCCGCTGGTCGTGGCGCTGAGCCTGATCGCGTTCGGCGAGTTGCGTAGGCGCGTCGAGGTGCCGGCCGGCACGCCGATGGCCGGGCACTCGATCGGTGAGCTGGCGGCCGCCGCGATGGCAGGCGTGTTCAGTGCCGACGACGCCGTCGCCCTCGCCGCGGTGCGTGGCAGGGAAATGGCAGCGGCGTGCGCCCTGGAGCCGACCGGGATGGCCGCCGTGATGGGCGGCGACCCGGAGGAGGTCATCGCATGGCTCGGCGAGTTCGACCTGGTCGGCGCGAACATCAACGGCGCAGGGCAGATCGTCGCCGCCGGTTCGCTGACCGCGCTGGACAAGCTGTCCGCCGCGCGTCGGCCGGGTACCAAGGTGATCGCGCTGAAGGTCGCGGGCGCCTTCCACACCAGCTACATGGCGCCGGCTGAGGCCGCGCTGCGTGAGGTGGCGGGCGGCGTCACCGTCGCCGATCCCGCGTTCCCGTTGCTGTCCAACGCGGACGGCACCGTGATCACCTCGGGCACCGAGGAGTTGACCAGGCTGATCGCCCAGGTCACCAAACCCGTCCGGTGGGACCGTTGCATGGCCACGTTGGCCGGCCTCGGCGTCACCGCCACCGTCGAACTGCCGCCCGCGGGCGCGCTGTCCGGCCTCGTGAAACGCGAGCTGAAGGGAACGGCCACCGTGCCGCTCAAGACCCCTGACGACCTGGCGAAGGTCGCGGATCTGCTGGCGGAGAGCTCGACCGGAGGTGCCAGGTGACCGGCATGACGGCGTTGACCACAGCGACCGGTCCGGCAGCCACCCGCATCCTCGGCACCGGCAGCTACCAGCCGGACAAGGTCGTCACCAACGACGATCTCGCCAAGGTGATGGACACCAACGACCAGTGGATCCGGGACCGCGTCGGCATCATCGAGCGCAGGGCCGCCGGGCCCGAGGAGCACGTCGTCGACATGGCGGCCAAGGCGGGCGCCAAGGCGATCGCCGACGCGGGCCTGACGGCTGCCGACCTGGACACCGTCGTCGTCGCCACCTGCACGATGCCCACCCAGATCCCGAACGCGTCGGCCAGGGTGGGCGACATGCTCGGCATCAAGGGTGCCGGCGCCTTCGACGTGAACGCGGCCTGCGCCGGGTTCTGCTACGCCGTCGGCACCGCGTCCGATCTCGTCCGTGCCGGCTCGTCCGGCAAGGTGCTGGTGATCGGCGCCGAGAAGTTCACCGGCTGGGTCGACCCGACGGACCGGGGCAACGCGATCATCTTCGCGGACGGCGCCGGTGCCGTGGTGGTCGGCGGATCCGAGGAACCGGCCATCGGTCCGGTGGCCTGGGGCAGCGCCGGCGACCTTGCCGACCTGATCTACATGCGCGACGAGAAGTGGATCTTCCAGGAGGGCCAGTCGGTCTTCCGCTGGGCGACCAGCCAGGTGGCGCCGATCGCGCTGCGCGCACTGGAACTGACCGGGCTCAAGCCATCCGATGTGGACGTGCTGATCCCGCACCAGGCGAACCTGCGCATCGTCGGCGCGATCGCGAAGAAACTGCGCAGCGAGGGCGCACGCGAGGACATGGTGGTCGCCGACGACATCATGTACTCGGGCAACACCTCCTCGGCATCCATCCCGATGGCGCTTGATCACATGCGCGCGGCGGGGCGGGTGCACAGTGGTGATGTACTACTGCTCGTCGGCTTCGGTGCCGGGCTGTCCTACGCCTCCCAGGTCGTGATCAGCCCATGATCCGAACACATGACTCCGGTGGTCGAGCGACCTGCCGGGACCGCGCTCAAGGAAGGAACCGTTAGGTGGCGAACGAGGAAATCGAGAAGGAACTCGCCGCGATCGTCGAGGAGATCGCCGGTGTTGCGGCGGCCGACGTGACGCCGGAGAAGTCCTTTGTGGATGACCTGGACATCGACTCGCTGTCGATGGTGGAGATCGCGGTGCAGGCGGAGGACAAGTTCGGCGTCAAGATCCCGGACGACGAGCTGGCCAACCTCAAGACCGTCGGCGACGCGGTGAACTACATCTCGGGCAAGCAAGCCAAGTAAGAGCTCCTAACACGATGGCGCTCGATCAGGGAGCGGCGTCGCGAGCCGAGCGGTTGTTGTGTTAGGAGCTCGAATCAAACGCGGAGACGACATGAGCGGTAACGACGTTGTCGTCACCGGGATGGGCGCGACGACCCCGCTGGGCGGGGACGTCGCCTCCACCTGGGGGGGACTACTGGCCGGACGCAGTGGCGCACGGAAGCTGGACTACGAGTGGGTTGAGCGGCTGAACCTGCCCGTCACCTTCGCAGCGCCACTGGCCGTTGAACCGACCGAGGTCCTGCCCAGGGTGGAAGCCCGCCGGTTGGACCGGTCCGAGCAGGTCGCGCTCGTCGCGGCCCATCAGGCATGGGAGGACGCCAAGCTCGAGGGCGAGGTAGATCCCGACCGGTTGGCGGTGATCGTCGGCACCGGTATCGGTGGCGTGAGCACCCTGGTCAACCAGAACGACCTGCTGGAGAAGCACGGGATGCGCAAGGTGTCCCCGCTGACCGTGCCGATGCTGATGCCCAACGGTCCCGCCGCGCATGTCGGCCTCGCTTTCAAGGCCAGGGCAGGCGTGCACGCGCCGGTCTCGGCGTGTGCGTCCGGTGCCGAGGCGATCGGCTGGGCGTGGCGGATGATCCGCGCCGGTGAGGCTGACGTCGTGGTGGCCGGTGGCGCCGAGGCGGCCATCGTGGCGATCACCATGGCCGGTTTCGCCCAGGCCCGCACCATGAGCACCCGCAATGACGACCCGGCCCGGGCCTCCCGGCCGTGGGACATGGCCCGGGACGGCTTCGTGCTCGGTGAGGGCGCCGGCATCATCGTGCTGGAGCGTGCCGAGCACGCGGCAGCGCGCGGTGTCAGGGTCTACGCGCGACTGGCCGGCGTCGGCACGTCGTCGGACGCCTACCACATCACGGCCCCCGACCCGGAGGCCGGCGGTCAGGCAAGGGCGATCGCCGCTGCCGTGCGTACCAGCGGAATCGACCCCGCCGACATCGGCCACGTCAACGCGCACGCGACGTCCACCCCGGTGGGTGACGTGCCGGAGACCATGGCGGTGCGCAAGTCCGTCGGGGACCACCCGATCCTCACCGCGCCCAAGGGATCGCTCGGCCACCTGCTCGGCGCGTCGGGCGCGGTCGAGTCCATCGCGACCGTGATGTCGTTGTACGAAGGCGTGATCCCGCCGACCGCGAACCTGGAGAACCTGGACCCCGGCGTGACGCTGGATGTCGTATCCGGTGAACCGCGCAAGGTGCAGCTGACCGCCGCGATCAACGACTCGTTCGGTTTCGGCGGTCACAACGTCGCATTGGCGTTCGCCGCGGTCTGAATACTCGAGAGCCGACTCGCCTCAGCACGCCTCGCGCTGGGGCGAGTCGGTCGTCGTGCCGGCGTCGATCTTCCACTGGCCGTCGTCGTTGTCGAAGCTCAGCGGCCACACCACCTGCCAGGCCAGGCACGGGAACGGCGACCCGGCAGGCGTGTCGGCGACCTCCTGGACACTGTGGAACGTGACCAGGACGCGCAGCCCGGCGGTCGGCGTGCCGTCCACCCGGTACACCACGATGGAACCGTCGTGGGTGGACTCGTAGCCCTTCAGGAACGCGTCTTCCGACTTGCTCTTCGCCACGGTCCTCGTCACGACGGACCGCCACTCCTGGTACCGCTTCGAGTTGATGGCGTCGAAGTAGGTCTGCGCCAACTGCAGTATCTGCGGGTACAGCGCGTCGTGCTGCACTTCCGGCGTCACCGCGACGTTGGGCGGTCCCGGTTCGGCGCTGCTGGGCATCGACGTCGTCGCCGCGGGCACGACGACGGACGGCGCGGCCACCGCGACAGGGCGTTGGTAGAGGCTGTGCGCGACGAGCGCCGCGACGGCGGTGGCCACCACGACCACGCCGAGCACAGGCGCGATCCACCACCTGGTCGGGCGACTGGCATCGGACGGCACCCACCGAGGGTGCCACACACCGGGCTGCGCCCGATGCTCAACCCACCCGGTGCAACCAGGTCACGGGGGCGCCGTCGCCCGCCCTGCGGAACGGCTCCAGCGCGTCGTCCCACGGCCGACCGAGCAGCTTGTCCACGTGATGCGCGAAGGACTCACCGCCCCTGCTGTTGGCCGCGAGAGTACGCAACTGGTCCTCACAGACCATGATGTCGCCGTTCGCGCCCGTCCTGCTGTGCCACAGGCCGAGTCCGGGCGCGAAACAGAAGCGCTCGCCGTCGAGGCCTTGGCTCGGATCCTCCGTGATCTCGAACCGCAGCATCGGCCACGCGCGCAACGCCGTGACCAGGGTGCTCGCGGTGCCGGGGTCACCGGTCCACGAACACTCGGCTCGTAGGTGGCCCGGCGCGGCAGGTTGCGCGGTCCACTGCAAAGCCACCCGGACACCAAGAGTGCCGGCGAGCGCCCACTCGACGTGCGGACAGACCGCAGACGGCGACGAGTGGACGTACACCACGCCACTAGTGCTCACTGCTGACCTCCGCTGCTCGACGAGGGACGTCTTCCCCTACGCCCTCGACAGCGGTTCTCGTCAACTTGGCGATCACTGTGGTTGTTGCTGCGCCATTCTGCCCCCACATTGGTCACTCCCGCCACCTGAACCGCAAAGATCCTGGACCGTGATCACAACCGGGCCGGCTCGGCTGACGGACGGTAGTAGCCACCGACCACCCGCCGGTGCGGGCACGGCGATACGGTGTCCCACCGAGGGTGACGACGCGATGACCGGTGACGACGGGGAGGTGTGCCGTGCGGCTGGTCCGGTTCGGTGCGGAGACCTCGCAGGTCGGTGCGGACGTCAGGGCCGCGCTCTCGTCCTGGGGACCGGCGGACACGGTGCTCGGCGGAATCGCCCTGCTGGGTGTCACCCCCTTGGGGTGTCCCCGGCCGGTTGAGGCCGTGATCGTGCTGCCGAGGGGCGTCGTGGTCGTCGTCGGCGTGGATCTGCCCGCTCCGGCGGTCCGGCTGGACGCCCCGCTCGCCGAGCAGTGGAAGGCCGACGGCTGGCCGCTGGTCCGCGAGGACGGCGCCGTGAACCCGGCCGAGGAGGCCCTTGCCGCGGCCAGGGCGGTCACCACGGCCCTGGAGGCGCGGGCGCTGGCTCCGATCCCGGTCAGCACGATCGTCGCCGTCGGGCCCTACGTCGGCCAGGTCGTGCAGTCGACCGGCGACCTGCACCAGGGCGTCCGGGTGCTGCACCCGGACCCGAGGTCGATGCTCACCGCGGCCCGCGAGCTCGCCGTCGCCGCCCGGCCCTGCTCCGTCGAGCAGGTCCGCGCGCTGCTGGCCGAACTGGTCGGTGACCAGGTGCCGATGCTGATCGGCGAGGTCGTCGCCGAGGGCTTCGCGGACGCGGTCACCCCGGACCTGGCCAGCGCCAGCACCACGCTCATCCCCCGGATCACCGACCGGACGACCCAACCCCGCAGGCCGAAGACACCCGGCAGGCTCGGCCGCTGGTGGGACTCCCCCGTCCGCCGCAGGCGCAGCAGGCGGATCCGGGCACGGGCCCGCCAGGTCCGCCGGTTCGGCAAGGTCGGACAGGAGCGGCTGGCGCAGCGGGCGCGCTGGCTGCCGGCGGCCGTGCTCGGCGTGCTCGCCGCGCTGGTGGTCGCCGGGGTGGCCGTGCTGGTCAGCAGTGCGGGCGGTGCGGCACCGGCTGCCCGGGCGGCCGGGCAGCCACCAGCACCGTCGCCCCAGGTGCGTGTGTCGGGCGTGGCGTTCAGCCCGAAGGGCGCAGCGCAGGCCACCGACTGCGCGAACCTCGCCTACGGCGACATCCAGGTGTGGCTGACCAAGCACGCCTGCACCGGCCTGGTCAGATCCGTGTACCAGACCGCGTCGGGCGGCAGGGCCGCCGCGGTGGCGCTGGCCGTGGTGACCTTCGCCGACCCGGCCACGGCGACGGCGTTCGGCGCACAGGCCAACACCCCGGGCAGTGGCGGGATCACCGACCTGGTCGCGGACGGTGGCGACTGGCCGGGCGGCCCGACGTCGTTCAACAACGCTGCCTACACGGTGGCCGTGCAGGGCACCTCGGTGCGGCTGACCGAGGTGGTGTGGAGCGACGGCACGTCCAGCCCGACCGATCCGGCGCTGACCAAGCTGGCGGCGACATCGGCCGGCCTGCCGGCCAACCAGTAGGCACGGCTCAGCTGATCGCGCTGGTCACCGCGTAGCCGATCAGCACGGCACCGAGCCCGGCGAACACGCTGACCAGCACGTTCGCCACCGCGTAGAAGTAGGCCCGCTCCTGGGCCAGCCGGACCGTCTCGTAGCTGAAGGTGCTGTACGTCGTCAGTGCCCCGCAGAAGCCGGTCCCCACCAGGATGGCCAGCGGGCTGGCGCTGGCCACGCCGGAACCGGTCAGCGCGCCGAGGGCGAGGCAGCCGACGATGTTCACGGTGAGCGTGCCCCACGGGAACACGGAGTCGTGCCGGGACTGCACGAACCGGTCGGTGACATAGCGCAGCGGGGCACCCACGACCGCCCCGATCAGCACGAGGACAGCGCTCATACGGTGACCGGCCTCCGCGTCCTGGCCAGCACGGCCCTGGCGGCCAGCATGGCGGCAAGCACCGCGAGCAGCGCACACAGCACGGTGCCGGCGAGATACACGAACGCGACCGGCAGCGCACCCGGCTTCAGCAGCCCTCGGACCTCGTTGGCATAGGTGGAGAACGTGGTGAAGCCGCCCAGGATGCCGACCCCGACGAACGGCCGGAGCAGCGGCCGGCCGGTGAACACGTCGTTGACCAGCACCATCAGCACGCCGATCAGGAAGCAACCCGTCACGTTGATCAGGAACGTGCCCCACGGGAACCCGCCGGGTGGCGCAGGCAGCAGCGTCTCGATCCCGTATCTGCTCAGCGCCCCGATGCCACCGCCGACCGCGATGACACCCAGTATCCGCAGGTGATGGCCGGTCAGCTCGCGGCGCTGGGCCGGGACATGCAGATCCACATCGGGATCGACCGCCGACTCCGCATCGTTCGACACGCGACCTCCTACTCAGAATGTGTCGACCTACCGAGCAGGGACCGTTGGCGGCGCCGATGCCGCGGTTCGAATCGGCGAGCCCCACCGCCGTACGGCCCAGCGTAATGGGCGGCCGATGCGCATTAATGTGGACGGCAGGGGCGGTACGGAGAGAGGACGGGCGCGTGAGTGAGATCAGGCGGATCGGTGTCGTCGGCTCAGGGCTGATGGGTTCAGGTATCGCGGAGGTCTGCGCGAAGGCCGGGCTCGATGTCCTGGTCAACGAGATCAACGCGGACGCACTCGAAGCGGGACAGGGCCGGATCACCGCGTCGCTGGCCCGTGGCGTCAAGTCGGGCAAGCTGTCCGAGGGCGACAGGGACGCAGCGCTGGGCCACCTGCGGTTCACCACCGACCTGGGCGAGTTCGCCGACCGGGACCTCGTGGTGGAGGCCGTCGCCGAGCACGAGCCGACCAAGATCGAGATCTTCACCACGCTGGACAAGGTGGTGACCGGTCGCGAGGCCATCTTCGCCTCCAACACGTCGTCCATCCCGATCATGAAGCTGGCGATGGCGACGCAGCGGCCCGAGCAGGTCATCGGCATCCACTTCTTCAACCCGGTACCGGTGCTCAAGCTGGTCGAGCTCATCCCGTCGCTGCTGTCCAGCGGCGAGACGCAGAGCAGGGCTGAGACATTCGCCACCGACGTGCTCGGCAAGACGGTGGTCCGCTCCCAGGACCGTGCCGGTTTCGTCGTGAACGCGTTGCTCATCCCTTATCTGCTGTCGGCGATCCGGATGTTCGAGTCCGGTTTCGCGTCCGCCGAGGACATCGACAACGGCATGGTGCTCGGCTGCGCGCACCCGATGGGTCCGCTGCGGTTGACCGATCTGATCGGCCTGGACACCACGAAAGCGGTCGCCGAATCGATGTATGCCGAGTTCAAGGAGCCGCTGTACTCGGCGCCGCCGCTGCTGCTGCGCATGGTGGACGCCGGACTGCTCGGCAAGAAGTCCGGCCGAGGGTTCTACGACTACTCGCGTTGACCTGGCCCGCCGGGGTACACGCGCGATTTGTCGGGACATATGGTGGTGCCGTGCGAACAGCTGATTGATTGTTCTCGTATCCTGCCTCTGCGCACGCCGAACGCGCCCGGCAGTCGGGGACGCGTTACACGGCTACCATCAGCACCGGGACGCAAGGGGAACCGTGGCAAGCAAGACCGTTGTCGAATTGTTCGACGATCTGGACGGTGGTCGCGCGGACGAGACGGTGAGTTTCGCGCTGGACGGGGTCGACTACGAAATAGACCTTTCCGCTGCGAACGCCGCCGCGCTGAGGGATGCCCTGGCGGAGTTCGTCAGCCATGCCCACCGAGTGCCCAACCGGACCCGCCGCTCGGCCAGGTCGAGCAAGGTGGTCAAGGTGGACACGCCGAGCCCCGGTCCGGTCGGGAGCATGACGGCCGAGATCCGCAGGCTGGCCAGCGAGTCGGCGAAGAAGGTGTCCGCGGCCCAGCAGGCCGCTCCGCGCGATGAGGAGCGGGACGCCGTGCCTGCGGTCATCACCGTGCCGGCGCGAACTGTCCAGCCCCCGGACAACAATCACGTCGGCTCGGACACGACTCCGGTGCTGGTCATCCCGTTCCAGGAGGCCGGGCTCTGACACCGGGCTGACCGGGCGGCAGCAACCGGACCGACGGGGTCGCCGCCCTGCCCAGCCGGTCGATGGCGCGCAGCGCGTGCGGCTCCGGCCTCGCCCACCGCAGTCGCGCCGGCACGCCGAGAGCTGCGGTCCGCAGCGAGCGCAGCAGCAGGGTGGCCGCCGATGGCCGGTAGGCGGGCCTGCCGTACTGCTCGATCGCCCAGCCGGGCAGCAGCGAGTACGCGAGATGGCCGACCAGCGCCCGGTACACCGGCACGCCCGGCCGCAGCACCGCCGCCACGGGTGGCCGGTGCAGGAACTGGTAGATCACGTCGGATTCCGCCGTGCGGACCAGCGACGGCCGGACGGCGGCGAAGTAGTCGAGCATCGCGGCCACCGAGCCGGGGATCTCGTCGGCGTGCAGCCCGACCAGGGTGGCCGAGCGCCGCTGCTCGTCCAGGTACGTGTCGGCCTGGGCGTCGGTCAGTGGGAAGCCCGCCCTGCGCACCACGTCCAGGAACGACCACGTCTCGGCGCAGTGCACCCACAGCAGCAGGTCAGGGTCGTCGACGCGGAACCGCTCACCGGTACGCGGATCGGTGCCCCGCAGCGACCGGTGCACGCGCCGCACGGCGGCCGCCGCCGAGGCGACCTCGGCTTTCGGCGCGTAAGTGCTCAGGCTGACGAAGTTCGCGGTTCTGGCCAGCCTGCCCAGCGGATCCTGCTGGAAGTTCGAGTTCTGCACGACGCCGGCCACGGCCCTCGGGTGCAGCGCCTGCAGGAACAGGCTGCTCACCCCGGCCACCCACATGGCCGGGTCGGCGTGCAGCTGCCAGGTCACCGTGTGCGGGCCGAACAGGCCGGGATCGGTGCTGGTCATGTGCCCACTCACATGGGGTTGTCGTCGATCAGCAGGTGGCCGTTCTCCTGGACCACCCGCAGTGTCTTGTGCACGGTGTTCGTCGCGCCGGCGGTGCTGGTGTACGTGACCTGGATCGGCACCTCGACGGAGCCGTCCGGGTTCGTCGTGACACCGATCGCGTGTGCCGAACTGACGTCGGAGAACTTGCCCCAGTACTGCTCGAAGCCGCTCAGCCCGCCGATCGCCGCCTGCGCGCCGGGGGTCAACAAGGCGAAGCGGCCCGACATGTCACTGATGTTGTCGAAGTAGTTGACCACCAACTGGCCCGCCGACTGGTAGGGGATCGTGCCGGTGCTGGTCGCGTGGCCGACCGGGACCGCAGGCGTGGTGGCCGCGGGTGTGGTGGTGGCCGGCGTCGTGGTGGGGACAGTCTTCGAGGTGGTCGTGCCACCGGCTGCCGAGGGTTTCGGCGTCGGTGTGCTGCCGGAGTTGAGCAGCAGGACGACACCGAGGACGACCAGCACGACGACCACCAGCAACACGGCGATCAGCACCAGCCTGCGGTCCACCGGCTGCCGCTGCTTGACCGCTGTCGGCGTCGTGGTGGGCCGGTAGGCGGCCGGTCGGTCGGACAGCACAGGTCGGGCGGGCCGGACCGGCACCGGCGGGCCGAACACGGGTGCGGGCTCGGCGAGCGTGGTCTGCTCGGCCAGCGGCCGGATGTCCGGCTGGGTCGGTGGCACGCGGACGACGGGTGGCGCGGAGACCCGCGGGGACCTGCCCTCGGCGAGATCGGCGAGCATCCGGCTGGCCTCGCCCATCGTCGGGCGCTCGCCGGCCTCCGGGCGCAGCAACTGCATCAGCAGCGCGGTGAGCATGCCGGCCTGCCTCGGCGGCTGCACCTTGCCCTCGGCCACCAGCCGCAGCAGCGCCAGCTGGTTCTGCCGCTCCGGGAACGGCGGACCGCCCTCGACGGCGTCGTAGAGGCTCGCGCCGAAGGAGAAGACGTCCGACGCCGCGGTCGGGTCCTGTCCCCTGGCCACCTCGGGCGCCAGGTAGGCAGGGGTGCCCGCGAACATGCCGGTCTTGGTCACCTGGACGTCGCCGGCCGCCCTCGCGATACCGAAGTCGGTGATCTTGGCGACACCTTCCTCGGTGATCAGGATGTTCGCCGGCTTGACGTCCCGGTGCACGATGCCGGACGCGTGCGCCGCGGCCAGCGCGGACGCGATCTGGCTACCCACCGCCGCCACGTCGTTGGCCGGCAGGCTGCCGCGTTCGGCCAGCATGGCAGCCATGCTCCTGGCCGGCAGGTACTCCATCACCAGGCACGGATCACCGTCGTGCTCGGCCACGTCGAAGACGACGATGGCGTTGGGATGGTGCAGGCGCGCCGCGATCCGCGCCTCGCGCAGCGCCCGCCTGCGGGCATCCTGCTTCTGCTCGTCCGTGAGGCCGGGCTGCGGCAAGAGCTGCTTGACGGCGACCACCCGTTCGAGGCGTTCGTCGCGGGCCCGCCACACCACCCCCATCGACCCGCTGCCGATGCGCTCCAACAACCGGTAGTGCCCGGCGATCAGCTGACCTTCGTCGATGACCGATTGCTCCCTGTGTGCACAGTCGCGTGAGCGCGGCGTTATCCGTGTGGGGACGGTTCACCCTATCGAATCCACTTCGGGTGGTCTCTGCCCGACAGTGGTCGTGGTGCGAGAGGTCTGGCGGCGTCAGCACGGTCGATCTAGGTTGGGCAGTCTCTACAGGTGATCGAGCCGCTGGAGGCCCTGATGGCGGAGCAGACCAAGTACCTCCTGGACGAGTCGGACATGCCGACCCAGTGGTACAACGTCATCCCGGACCTGCCGGCGCCGCCACCGCCGCCGCTGCACCCCGGCACCGGCCAGCCGGTCGGCCCCGACGATCTCGCGCCTCTGTTCCCGATGGCCCTGATCGCCCAGGAGGTCACGACCGACAGCTACGTCGACATCCCCGGCGAGGTGCTCGACGTCTACCGGCTGTGGCGGCCGTCGCCGCTGTTCCGGGCGCGCAGGCTGGAACGCGCGCTGGATACGCCCGCCAAGATCTACTACAAGTACGAGGGTGTCAGCCCGGTCGGCTCGCACAAGCCGAACACCGCCGTGCCGCAGGCCTTCTACAACGCCGCCGAGGGCGTCACCAAGCTGACCACGGAGACGGGTGCCGGCCAGTGGGGCAGCGCGCTCGCCTTCGCCGGCGCCGTGTTCGGCCTGGAGTGCGAGGTGTGGCAGGTCCGCGCCTCCTACGACCAGAAGCCCTACCGGCGCCTGATGATGGAGACCTACGGGGCGACGGTGCACCCCAGCCCGTCCGAGCTGACCGCGTCCGGCCGGGCGATCCTGGCCGAGCACCCCGACTCCACCGGCAGCCTCGGCATCGCGATCAGCGAGGCCGTCGAGATGGCCGCGGCCGACCCGAACACCCGGTACGCGCTGGGCAGCGTGCTCAACCACGTGCTCCTGCACCAGACGATCATCGGCGAGGAGGCGCTCCAGCAGTTGGCGCTGGCAGGCGACGTGCCGGACGTCATCGTCGGCTGCACGGGCGGCGGGTCGAACTTCGCCGGTCTCACGTTCCCCTTCCTGCGGGAGAAGCTGGCCGGTCGGATGTCCCCGGTGATCCGCGCCGTCGAGCCCGCTGCCTGCCCGTCGCTGACCCGGGGTGTCTACGCGTACGACTTCGGTGACACCGCGGGGCTGACCCCGCTGCTGAAGATGCACACGCTGGGCCACAACTTCATCCCCGACCCGATCCACGCCGGTGGCCTGCGCTACCACGGCATGTCGCCGCTGCTGTCGCACATCTACGAGCTCGGCCTGATCGAGGCGATCGCGGTGCCGCAGCAGGAGTGCTTCGCGGCCGGTGTGCGATTCGCCCGTGCCGAAGGCATCATCCCGGCACCCGAACCGACCCACGCGCTCGCGGCCACCGTGCGGGAAGCGTTGGCGTGCAAGGAAAGCGGCGAGGAAAAGGTCATCCTGACCGCGCTGTGCGGACACGCCCACCTCGACCTGCCGGCCTACGGGCAGTACCTGGCCGGCGAGATCGTCGACCACGAACTGCCGCAGGCCGACCTGGACAGAGCCCTGGCCGAACTGCCTGACCAGGTGCTTTCTTGACGGACGGGACCTGTGCCACCCTGCCCGACAATCTTGTTCGGCCGAAACGGGCCGTGGTTGCATTGCCGCCATGGCGAGCGAGGCGCAGTTCCCCGGCTGGAACTGGGAGGACCCGGACGCGCTCGCGGCGCGGATGGACGAGTTCACGGCGACGATCGCCCGGTGCGACACGCTGGACGTGGTGGCCGACAAGCTGCCCACCACCCGGCGGGACCTGGCCGATCTCGGCATCACCGGCATCGAGTTCGCCGCCTTCGCCACCGCCCACCAGGCAGGCCTGGGCACCGACCTGGTCGGGGTGACCGCGCCCGACTCGGCGACCGAGCCGGGTCCGCTGTACCGGGTGGACGGCCGCAGCTATTTCACCCAGTTGGACATCAGCGAGCCGCTGCCGTTCGAGGACGGCGCCGTGGACTGGGTGTACGCCGAGCATCTCGTCGAGCACGTGCCGCTGCCGGTCGCGGTCGGCTGGCTGAGCGAGGTGCGGCGGGTGCTCGCGCCCGGTGGCCTGCTCCGCCTGACCACACCGGACCTGCGTCGCTATGCCGATGGCTACGTCAAGCAGGACGGCTTCTTCAACAAGCACCGCAGGCGCCTGAAGGTGATGCGGGTCGGCCCGCCGATGCCGGACCGCACGGCCTTCATGTTCAACCAGATCTTCTACCACTACGGCCACAAGTGGATCTACGACGAGGCCGAACTGCGGTACGTGCTGTCCCAGGCCGGTTTCGACCCGGCCGCGATGACGGTCGTCGCGTTCGGTGAGGGCGAGCGGCAGGACCTGGCCGAACTGGACACCACGATGCGCAGCGACGAGACGATCTACGTGGAGATCCACGCCTGACTTGTTGTGGCCTGACCGTTGTGCCTGACACCGTGTCAGGCGGTAGACCTTGAGTCGTGTTCAGTATCGGCGACTTCGCACGGCACGGGCGCGTGTCGATCCGCATGTTGCGGCACTACGACGCCATCGGCCTGCTGCGGCCTGCCCAGGTGGACCCGGTCAGCGGCTATCGGTCCTATGAGGGCAACCAACTGGCCGAGCTCAACCGGATCGTCGCGCTGAAGGACCTCGGGTTCACGCTGCAGCAGGTCCAGGACATGCTCAACGACCGGGTCGACGTCGACGAGTTGCGCGGGATGCTGAAGCTGCGCCGCGCCCAGTTGCAGTCCCAGATCGTCATCGACACGGCCCGCCTGACGCAGGTCGAGGCCCGCCTGCGCACCATCGAGAGGGAGGGACAGATGCCCGCCGACGAGGTGGTCGTCAAACAGGTGTCACCGGTTCGGGTGGCCGAACTGAAGGCGGTAGCGACCAGTTACGCACCCGAGCACATCGGACCGGCCATCCAGCCGCTGTACCCGGAACTGATGGCGAGGCTGGCCCATGCCGGGGTGGCCATCGTGGGGGCACCCATCGCGTACTACGAGGACGCTGCCGACGGCGCTGTTGTCGTGCACGCGACGGCGCCGGTGAACGTCGAACCGGACGACAAGTACGACTTCGAGATCACCGACCTGCCCGGGTTGACCACGGCCGCCACCATCGTGCACCACGGTTCGATGGACAACGTCCTGCCGACCGGGCAGGCGCTGTCCCAGTGGGTCGAGGCCAACGGGTACCGCTCCACCGGCTATGCGCGCGAGGTGTACCTGGACTGCCCGCCGGAGTTGGAGAAGTGGGTGACCGAGTTGCAGGCGCCGGTGGTCAAAGACCGATAGCGGCGGTCAGGCGATGAGCGGACTCGCGGAGCGGGGCCAGCCAGGTCTCCGGATCCGCAGGCTTTTCCTGCGGGTCGAGCAGCTGACCCTGCCGCTTGCGCCACCGGCCGGCCACCATCACCGAGTCGATATTGGCCAGGCTGGTCTGCAACACGACGGCGTTCACCG
>DASXYT010000014.1:0-4438 GCA_036502345.1 Pseudonocardiaceae bacterium
CATCCGCCAACACAGCCTTGATCACATCCCCATGACTACACACCACCCACACCGCCTCCGGCCCATGCTCGGCCACCACCCGCTCCCCATGCGACCGCACCGCCGTCACCGCCCGCGCCTGCATCCCCGCCAAACCCTCACCACCAGGAAACACCGCAGCCGACGGATGCGCCTGCACCACCTGCCACAACGGCTCCTTCACCAACGTGGCCAACTTCCGACCCGTCCACTCCCCGTAGTCCACCTCGGCCAACCGGCCATCCGTCACCACCGGCAGCCCACGATCAGCCACCAACGGCGCCACCGTCTGCCTACACCGCTGCAACGGTGAGGACACCACGGCGGCCAGCGGCACCCCGGCCAACCGATCCACCAACCCGGCCGCCTGCTTCAACCCGCTCTCGTCCAACGCCACCTTCGGCGTACGGCCGGCCAGCACCCCCGCCCCGTTCGCACTCGACCGGGCATGTCGCAACAAAATCACAGTGGCCACGACACGAGCCTACGAACCCGATCAGCCGGCCACACCAGCGGCATCCAACGCATCCGCCGCAACCCGCAACGCCACCAACCGCTGCTCAAGATCACCCTGCGCCGGCGACACCGTCAACGTCGTCACACCGACCTGCGCCAACGCCTGCATCCGATCCCTGATCCGCTCCATCGGACCCAACAACGCCGTCGCGTCCAGGAACTCCAACGGCACCGCCGCCATCGCCCCCTCGTAGTCCCGCGCCAGGTACTTGTCCTGCACCTCGACCGCCTGCGCCTCGAACCCCATCCGACACGCCTGGTCGTTGTAGAAGTTCTGCTTCCGACTCCCCATCCCACCCACATACAGCGCCGCATACCCGCGCACCGAATCCGCGCACACCCGCCAGTCGTCCCCGACCGCCAACGGCGAGGTCGGCACCACGTCGAACCCGTCCATCGTCCGACCCGCCTTCGTCAGACCCGCCTGGATCCGCGCCAACGACTCGCCCGCGAACTCCGGCGAGAAGAACAACGCCAACCAGCCATCGGCGATCTCCCCGGTCAACTCCAGGTTCTTCGGCCCCACCGAGGCCAGATAGACCGGGATCTGCTCGCGCACCGGATGCACCGTCAACCGCAGCGCCTTCCCCGGACCGTCGGGCAGCGGCAACTGGTAGGTCTTCCCGTCGTAGCTCACGCGGTCCCGGCGCAACGCCATCCGCACGATGTCCACGTACTCCCTGGTGCGGGCCAGCGGCTTGTCGAACCGCACCCCGTGCCAACCCTCCGACACCTGCGGCCCCGACACACCAAGACCCAACCGGAACCGGCCACCGGACAACGTGTCCAGCGTCGCCGCCGTCATCGCCGTCATCGCGGGCGTCCGGGCAGGGATCTGCAGGATCGCGCTACCCACGTCGACGCGCTGCGTCTGCGCAGCTACCCAGGCCAACACCGTCGCCGCGTCCGAGCCGTAGGCCTCCGCGGCCCACACCACCGCGTAGCCCAGCCGTTCGGCCTCGACCGCCAACGCGAGATTGTCCGCGTCGTTGCCTGCTCCCCAATACCCGAGATTCACACCAAGTCGCACGTTCGGACCTTAGCGGGTGAGTGCTCGCTGACGCTGACAGCGTTAGTTTCGGTCACCACTGAAGCCACAGTAAGAAATATTCCCTAGATCGACTGAACGTCGTGGCGCGCTTACCAGGGGAGTACCGACCCGACACCGTAGGCTCCCGCACGTGGAACACCGACACCTCGGTCACAGCGGCCTGCGGGTTTCCCGCCTGGCGCTGGGCACCATGTCCTGGGGAGTCGACACCGACGCGGACGAGGCGACAAAGCAACTCGGCGCGTTCGTCGACGCAGGCGGCACGCTCGTGGACACAGCGGACGTCTACGCGGAAGGCGAGAGCGAACGCATCCTGGGCAGCCTGCTCGGCGACGTCGTCGACCGCCAGGACGTGATCATCGCCACCAAGGCAGTCGCCCGCCGCGACGACGGCCCCTTCGGCGGCGGAGCGTCCCGCGGCGCACTGCTGGCCGCCCTGGACGGCTCCCTGTCCCGGCTGGGCATCGACCACATCGACCTGTGGCAACTGCACGCCTGGGACGCCTCGGTGCCCATCGAGGAGACCATGGCCGTCGTGGACACCGCCCTGGCCAGCGGCAAGGTCCGCTACGTCGGCGTGTCCAACTACACGGGCTGGCAACTGGGCACCGCGGCCACCTGGCAGCGCGCCGTGCCCGGCCGCACCCGCCTGGTGTCCACCCAGGTCGAGTACTCGCTACTGGAACGCGGCATCGAACGCGAGGTCGCGCCGGCCGCCGCCCACCACGGCATCGGCCTGCTGCCCTGGGCACCACTGGGCCGAGGCGTGCTCACCGGCAAGTACCGGGGCAACACACCCGCCGACTCACGTGGCGCCTCCCAGCACTTCGCGCCCTACGTCGAACAGCACCGCACCGAACGCGCGGCACGCATCGTCGAGGCCGTCGTCACAGCAGCCGAGGGCCTGGGCACATCGCCGCTGGCCGTGGCCCTGGCCTGGGTACGCGACCGGCCCGGCGTGGTCGCCCCGATCGTCGGCGCACGCGACACCGCCCAGCTCACCGGCTCACTGGCCACCGAGGACCTCACGCTGCCGCCGGCCATCCGAGCCGCATTGGACGATGTCAGCGGAGTCGAACTCGGCTACCCGGAACGCAGGCTCGGCTAGCACCACGACTACTGAGCGTCCACATCGGCATCCGGTCGGGTACCCGGGGGTGACCACGACGGCCACTTCGTGGATGCTGGTAGCAAGCTAGCTGGCGAAGCCGGAGGTACGCGTTGCGACGACAGGTTGGACTGGTCACCACCGCTGTGCTGGGCGCACTCGCGCTCGCAGCCTGTTCGGGAAACCAGTCCCAGGACGACCTGCAAGCAGCGCCGACCCTGGTCGCCGCCACGCCGGCGGCCTCCCCACCGCCCACGGCCACCCCATCGGGCACCGTGCTGCACGTGCCAGGTGACGTGTCCGCGATGGTGCTCGACCCGACCACGCGAACCCTCGCCGTGGCCGTGACCAAGCCCGCCCAGCTGCTGCTGTACCCGATCGACGGTCTCGCCACGGCACCCAAGGCGGTCCCGCTGCCCGGCACCGTGACCCACCTGTCGCTGGCCAAGCCGGGCGGCCCGGTTCTCGCCCCCGTCGCGGCCGCCAACGAGATCGTCGAGGTCGGCGTCACGGGCACCACAACCGTGGTGACAGTCGCAGGTGGACCCACCAGCGCCGCCACGTTCGACGGCAAGCTGCTGGTCACCGTGCCCTCCCGCAACGCCGTCGACGAGGTCGTCGACGGCAAGGTCACCCGCACCATCACCGGCGAGGTCAACCCCGAACAGATCCTCGTCGCCAACGGCAAAACCGTGATACTCGACCAGATCCGGTCAGCCGTGTTCGACGTCAACGCCGTCGCGGGCTCCGTCGGAGCGGGCCTACGGGCCGGCCAAGGTGCGACCCAGGCCGCCGTCGACGGGTTCGGCAGGGTGCTGGTCACCGACAGCCGCACGGACACACTGGTCGCGTTCTCCGCCGACCCCGTGCTGGAACGGCAGAGCGTGCCGGCTCCCGGCGTGCCCTACGGGGTCGCGGTCGACACCACACGCGACATCGCATGGGTCACCGAGACCAAGCTCAACCAGGTGACCGGCTACCAGCTCACCGGCGGCCAGCCGGTGCGGAAGTACCGTCTGCCGACCGTTCGCCAACCGGACTCGGTGGCGGTGGATCCGGTCAGCGGCCGCGTGTTCGTCGCGTCCGCGGACGGAGGAGGTGTTCAGGTGATGCAACCATGAGTGACGGGGTGATCGACGGCGACTGGGAGTACCGGCCGTTGCGCCTGCCGCCAGCGGTGTCGCGGCGCGCGGCGGCTACCCAGCTCGCCATCCAGGCCGAGTTCGCAGGCTGGGAACTGTCCAGGGTGCTGCTCTACTCCGACGGCACCAGGAAGGTCTGGGTGAAACGGCGGCGCACCGCCGCGCTCGCGCCCGGCCTCAGCGTCTGACCCGTCAGCGCTGCCCCACTACCAGGTCACACGGCCCGGTAGTGATGAACTCCGTCGACATCGGTCCGGCTCAACCGGCCCTGCAACATCAGCACGTCCAGGTGAGCCATCGTCTCCAGCACGGCCAGCATCTGGTTGAACGGGTCCAGTTCGGACAGCTTCCGTTCCCGCCGTGTCCAGGTCATCCGCGTCGCCGCCTCGTCGGCCGTCGACGCCCCCTTGTCCACCAGGTCCCCGATCAGCGCCAGGCGCCGGTCGTGATGGTCCAGCAGTTGGTCCACCCGCGCGTGCACACTCGGCGCGACCGGCCCGTGCGCCGGCAGCAGACGAGCGTCCGGCATGCCCCTGACCAGCCGCAACGATGCCAGGTAGTCGCGCAGCGGGAAGTCCACCGGTGCACCCTCGAAGCCGATCG
>DASXYT010000015.1:0-1644 GCA_036502345.1 Pseudonocardiaceae bacterium
GCCACCACCAGTTGCACCGGACGGTCGGCGTCCAGCAGCAGCGAGCGCAGCCGCTGGGTGTCCCGCAGCATGAGCGTGAGCCGCTTGTAGGTCGGCACCCGGCGGGCGAAGCCGACGGTCAGCACGTCCGGGTCGAACACCGAGTCCACCCAGCCCAGTTCCAGCGCTGACGCGCCGCGCTGCGACCACGCCACCCGCAACCGCCTGCGGACCTCGTCCACCAGCCTGGCGCGCAGCCCGGAGCGCAACGCCCACAGTTCGACGTCGGTCATCCCCGGCTGGTCGATCGCGGTCATCTCGCGGGCCGTCCACGTCGGGCCGTGCACCCCGTTGGTGACCGAACCGATCGGCACCTCGGCGGTGTCGAAGCCCGGCCACAGCCTGCTGAACATCTCCCGCGTGACCCTGCCGTGCAGTCGCGAGACCCCGTTGGCCCGCTGTGCCAGGCGTAGCCCCATGTGCGCCATGTTGAACGTGCCCCGGTTGTCCTCGGCGCCCAGCGCGAGGATGCGTTCCACCGGCACACCGGGCAGCAGCCGGTCGCTGCCGAAGTAGCGCTCCACCATGTCGGCCGGGAACCGGTCGATACCTGCCGGCACCGGCGTGTGCGTGGTGAACACAGTGCCGGCGCGGACGGCGGACAGTGCCTGCTCGAAGTCCAGGCCGGCACCGGTGACCAGTTCGCGGACCCGTTCCAGACCGAGAAAACCGGCGTGGCCCTCGTTGGTGTGGAACACGACGGGGCTGGGGTGACCGGTCAACTCGCAGTAGCGGCGCACCGCCCGGACACCGCCGATGCCGGCCAGCATCTCCTGGCGGATGCGGTGGTCCTGGTCGCCGCCGTAGAGCCGGTCGGTCACACCGCGCAGCGTCGGGTCGGAGTCGTTCTCCCGGATGTCGGAATCCAGCAGCAGCAACGGGACCCGGCCCACCCTGGCCAGCCAGATCCGAGCGTGCAGCACCTTGTCGTCCGGCATCTCGACGCGGACCAGGACCTGCGCGCCGGAGGACTCGGTGAGTGGTTCCAGCGGCAGGCCGCGCGGGTCGATCACCGGGTAGTGCTCGACCTGCCAGCCGTCCAGCGACAGCGACTGGCGGAAGTAGCCGGACCGGTACAGCAGGCCGACCCCGATCAGCGGCACCCCGAGATCGGAAGCCGCCTTGAGCTGGTCACCGGCCAGCACGCCGAGACCACCGGAGTAGTTCGGCAGGACCTCGGTGACGCCGAACTCCATCGAGAAGTAGGCGATCGCGGCCGGCACGTCGGTCGCGGCCTGGCGCTGGTACCAGCGTGGCTCGGTCAGGTAGCGGCGCAGGTCGTCGGCTGCCGTGTCGATCCTGGCCAGGAAGTCCTCGTCCTCGGCCAGCCGGTCCAGGGTCGCGGCGGGCACCTCGGCGAGCAGCCGCAGCGGGTCGGCGGCCACCCGCTGCCAGCCGGCCGGATCGACGGCCTCGAACAGGTCCTGCGTGGGCGGATGCCAGGTCCAGCGCAGGTTCATGGCCAACGTGTGCAGCTCGGCCAGCGGCGCGGGCAGGCCAGGACGAACGGTGACCCGACGCAACGCTCTCACCATCTGGACCTTAGCGACTCGTCCGCCGGTCCCGCTGACCTGAGCACCTCCGTGGCAACCGGTGAGCCGGGCG
>DASXYT010000016.1:0-30180 GCA_036502345.1 Pseudonocardiaceae bacterium
ACTTCGCGAGCCACCAGGGCAGCCGCCTCTTCGGCGATCAGCGCGATACCGGCGATGCCGGACACGGCTCCCACCGCGGTCAGGTCCTGGAATCCCGGCAGTTGGTCGGCCATCGCTGGCTCTCCTCGTCCCTCGTCTTGAGTCTGGTGAGCACTCCCCGCAAAATGCCGGCCCACAACGTGCCTGGCCAGCGCTCAGGCTCAGCGTAGCGTGTCGGCCTGCCACTGTGGAGTGAGATGGCGACATCCGGTAGTTGGTTCCCTCACCCTCCGGATTTCATCGTCGCGGTGGCGTCATCAGCGATTTTTTCAGCCACCGGGCACGGGTTCGGATAGTCGGGCTCGTCCTTGCCGATGCTCACCGAGACGGCGTATTCAATCTCATCGGTGGCCCCCAGATAGATGGTGCAGCTACCGTCCGTGTTCTGGCTCGGCTCGGTGGCGGCCGGTTGGCCGTGCACGTCCGGCAGTCGGCGCATCGCCCCCGGGCCCGCCGCCTGATAGGCGTTGGCGAGGCCGAGCGCGGTCCCCGGGTCGAACTCGAGGTTGAAGCCCATCGAGTAGACCGTGTCCCACTTCGGGCTCCAGTCGCAGATGTTGCCCAGTTCGCTCTTGTCCAGCACACCCTTCGCGTGCAGGCCGAGCGCCTGCTGCTGGGCGGCGGTCAGCGTGCCGCACGGATCGGGCTGGAACTTCGTGGTGTCCAGCGGGGTGGCCACCTCGGGTGCCCCGAAGGTCTGGTCGGAGTCGGGCGGCGGTGTCAGACCCGCCGCCGGGCCCGCGTGTCCGGCGGCCCGGCCTGCCGTCGCCGTGCCCGAAACGGAGGTCGAGCAGGCCGTGACCAGCAGTCCGACCGCGACCAGGACCAGTGCTGTTGATCGCACGCGGGCACCGTAACGGATCAACCGGTCAGTTCGCCGCCAGTTCGACCAACCGCTCGGCAAGCACGGCCTGCGCCGCCCGCCACACCGAGGTGCCCGTCGACACCCTGGCCACGCCGAGTCCGGCCATGTCAGCGACCGGCGGCCCACCGGGCAGGCTCAGCACGTTCACCGCACCGGGCGACACCTCGGCCAGCAGTCGCCGCAGCACGTCCTGGTCCCGCAGGGCGATCGGGTAGACGCAGTCGGCGCCGGCCGCGAGATAGGCTCGGGCCCTGGTCACGGCCTCGTCCAGCAGCGTCGACTCCGCCGTGCCCCGCGCGGCGGCGCGGACGAAGAGATCGATCCGCGCGTTCACCACCAGCGCCACCCCGGTCCGGTCGGCCGTCGCCCGGACCGAGGCCAGCCAGTCGACCTGCTTCGCGACGTCGGTCATGCCGCCGCCCGCATAGTCGCTGTCCTCCAGGTTGCAGCCCACGGCGCCGGCGTCGAGCAGTCGCGCCACCAGGTCGTCGGCGGACAGTCCGTAGCCCGCCTCGGCGTCCACCGTGACCGGCACCGCCACCGCGCGGGCGATCCGCGCGGCGGCGGCGAACATCTCGTCGGCCGGCGCGTCCTGGTGGTCGCCGTAGCCGAGCGACTCGGCAAGGGCGCCGCTGCTGGTGGCGACGACGGGGAACCCGGCAGCCTCGGCCAGCCGCGCTGACGCGGCGTCCCAGATGTTGGCCAGCACCAGCGGCCTGCCGGGCACGTGCAGGCCGCGGAGGGTTGTGGCCGCGGCGGCCAAGTTGACACTCATCGCTGCGCAGGCAGCGGCGTACGACCGGTGACACCGAACCGGTTGAACGTGTTGATCACGGTCGCCGCCCAGACGACGACGGTCAGCTGGCGCTCGGTGAACACGTCGGCGGCGGCGTCGTACACGTCGTCGGGCACGTCCCGGTGCACGGACAGCCGCGTCATCGCCTCGGTGAGCGCGAGGGCGGCGCGTTCCCGCTCGTCGAACATGTCGGTCTCGCGCCAGGCGGACAGCACGAACAGCCGCCGCTCGGTCTCGCCGATCTCGCGGGCCTCGTGGCTGTGCAGGTCCAGGCAGTAGGCGCAGCCGTTGAGCTGGGACGCCCGGATCTTGATCAGCTCCATCAGCTTCGGGTCCAGCCCCGCCTCGGTCGCCGCGTCGGCCACCAGCTTGTTCAGGCCGATCAGCTGCTCGTAGGCCTCGCTGAACGCGGGGGCCATGGCCGGCTTCCGGCTGCCCTTCCTCACATCACTCATGTCATCCACCCTAGGCCGAACTGGTCCACGGGTATGGTCCAGTGGCATGGCAATCGAGTGGTCCAGTTCCGGCCTGGACATCCACCTGGACTGGAGCGACGGTCGGGGTGACGGCCTTGCCGACGCGATCCGCCGGGCCGTCCGGGACGGCAGGCTCGCGGCGGGCAGCCGGATGCCGTCCACCAGGGCGCTGGCCACCGATCTCGGGGTCGCGCGCGGCACCGTGACCAGGGCGTACGCCGATCTGGCCGCCGAGGGCTACCTGCGCAGCCGGCAGGGCGCGCCGACCGTGGTGGCGGCGCTGTCCCGGCCCTCGCCGACGCCCGTCCCGGCGGCGCCCGCGATCCGGCAGGAGTGGCCGTGGAACCTGATGCCCGGCAGGCCGGATCTGACGATGTTCCCGCGCAATGCCTGGCTGGCCGCTGCCCGGCGAGCGCTGACCGGCGCGGCGGCCGCCGACTTCGGCTACGGCGACGAACTGGGGCATCCGGCGCTGCGCTCGGCACTGGCCGGCTACCTGGGTCGGGTCAGGGGAGTGGTGGCGGCGCCGGAACGGGTCGCGGTGTGCAGCGGCTACTCGCAGGCGCTCGGACTGCTGGCCACCGCGCTGCGCGCCGACGGCGCCCGGTCGATCGCGTTCGAGGACCCTTCGCTGCCCGAGTGCCGGTCGGTGGTCCTCGACGCGGGTCTGGCCACCGTCGGTGTGCCGGTGGACGAGCGGGGCATCCGGGTCGACGTGCTGGCCGACCTGCTCGCCGGTCCGGACCGGCCGGCCGCCGTCGTGGTCACGCCCGCCCACCAGTACCCGCTGGGCGCGACGCTGCATCCGCACCGCAGGGCCGAACTCGTCGAACTGGCCAGGGCCACCGGCACGCTGGTGATCGAGGACGACTACGACGGTGAGTTCCGGTTCGACCGCCAACCGGTCGGTGCGCTCCAGGCGATGGCGCCCGACCTGGTCGCGTACGCGGGCACGGCGAGCAAGACACTCGCGCCCGGCCTTCGGCTGTCCTGGCTGGTGCTGCCGGAACGACTGCTGGCGCCGGTCCGCGCCGCCAAGTACTTCGCCGACCGGGCCAACAGCGTGATCGACCAGTTGACCTTCGCCGAACTGGTCACGTCCGGCCACTACGACCAGCACGTCCGCCGGTGCAGGACGCGGTACCGGCAGCGCAGGGACAAGGTGCTCGACACCCTGGCCGACATCGGAGGCAGGCTCACCCCGGCCGGCATCGCGGCAGGCCTGCACATGGTGGTGCTGCTCGGCGACGACGTGTCCGAAGCGGACGTTGTCGCCGCCGCGGCACGTCGGTCGCTGCTGGTGGAGGGTCTGAATCGGTGCTGGATGGCGGAAGGCGAGCACCCGGCCGGCATCGTGATCGGCTACGCGGCACCGCAGGAACATGCGTTCGCCGGCGCGTTGCGGGTACTAGGGGAGACATTGGGGCCTGGCGCGCCACCGCCCGAGAGTGTTACCCACTGATGTGCGACCCTGGCCACGTCAAGTGGTTACTGCTCGGTAACGTGGCGTAGGCTCCCCGCAATTATGGGAGGACCGGAGGACTCGTGACACTTCGACTAGTGCTCGGGCTGCTGATCACCGTTGTCGGGTTGGCCATCGCCGGCCGCAGGGTGGCGTGGCTGTACCGCCTCATCTCGTCTGGGCAGCCGGTGAGCGGCCGGATCAAGGACCTGCGCACCCGGATCGGCGCCGAGGTCACCGAAGTGGCCGGCCAGCGCAAGCTGCTCAAGTGGTCCGGCCCCGGCCTCGCGCACTTCTTCACCATGTGGGGCTTCACCATCCTGGGCTTCACGGTGATCGAGACGTGGGGCGCGCTGTTCGACCGGGACTTCGCGTTCTGGTGGTTCGGCCACGCCCGCTGGCTCGGCTTCCTTGAGGACTTCTTCGCCGTCGCCGTGCTGGTGGCGATCGTGTCGTTCGGCGTGATGAGGATCCGGCAGGCGCCCGAGCGCCGGCAGCGCAAGTCCCGGTTCTACGGCTCGCACACCGGTGCCGCGTGGGCCGTGCTGTGGATGATCGGGGCCGTCGTCGTGACGCTGCTGATCGCCCGTGGCGCGCAGTTCGTCACCGGGCACTTCCCCTACGGCCGCAGCGGCTGGCCGTTCGCGTCGTGGCTGGTCGGGCATGCCCTGTCCGGTCTGGGTACCGGGGTGAACTCGGTGCTGGAGACGACGTTCCTGCTGCTGAACGTCGCCGTGATCATGACGTTCCTGGTCATCGTGGTGCACTCCAAGCACCTGCACATCGCACTGGCGCCGCTGAACGTCGGCGCGAAGCGGCTGCCGGACGGCCTGGGCCCGCTGCTGCCGATGGAGTCCAAGGGCAAGCCGATCGACTTCGAGGATCCCGGCGAGGACGACACCTTCGGTCGCGGCAAGATCGAGGACTTCACCTGGAAGGGCATGCTCGACTTCGCCACCTGCACCGAGTGCGGGCGATGCCAGAGCCAGTGTCCCGCGTGGAACACCGAGAAGCCGCTGTCGCCGAAGCTGCTCATCATGGACCTGCGTGACCACCTGTTCGCCAAGGCGCCCTACCTGATCGGCGGCCAGGAAACGCCGGAGGACGGCACGATCGAGTCGGCCACCGCAGGCCACGGCGTGCCCGAGTCCGGCTTCGGCAGGGTCACCGGATCCGGCCCGGAGCAGGCGTTGCGGCCGCTGGTCGGTACCGCCGGGGAGTTCGGTGTCATCGACCCGGACGTGCTGTGGTCGTGCACCACGTGTGGCGCGTGCGTCGAGCAGTGCCCGGTGGACATCGAGCATGTCGACCACATCGTGGACATGCGCCGCTACCAGACGATGATCGAGTCGAGCTTCCCGTCCGAACTGGGCGGCATGTTCAAGAACCTGGAGACCAAGGGCAATCCCTGGGGCCAGAACAACAAGGACCGTCTGCAGTGGACCGAGGCGCTGGACTTCGAGGTCCCGGTGTTCGACGGTGCACTTGAGGACGACGTCGAGTACCTGTTCTGGGTCGGCTGCGCGGGCGCCTTCGAGGACAAGGCGAAGAAGACGACGCAGGCCGTCGCCGAGTTGCTGCACATGGCCGACGTGAAGTACCTGGTGCTCGGTCCGGAAGAGACCTGCACGGGTGACCCGGCGCGGCGGTCGGGCAACGAGTTCCTGTTCCAGATGCTGGCGCAGCAGAACGTCGAGGTGCTGAACACGCTGTTCGAGGGCCGCGAACTGACCCAGCGCAAGATCGTGGTCACGTGCCCGCACTGCTTCAACACGCTGGCCAACGAGTACCCGCAGTTGGGCGGCGACTACGAGGTAGTGCACCACACGCAGTTGCTGAACCGGCTGGTGCGCGAGCGCAAGCTGGTGCCGGTGGCCCCGATCGCCGAGGACGTGACCTACCACGACCCGTGCTACCTGGGCCGGCACAACAAGGTGTACGACGCGCCGCGCGATCTCGTCGGCGCGTCCGGTGCGGTGCTGCGCGAGATGCCCCGGCACGGCGATCGCTCGTTCTGCTGCGGTGCCGGTGGCGCGCGGATGTGGATGGAAGAGCGGATCGGCAAGCAGATCAACCTGGAACGCACCGACGAGGCGCTGGGCACCGCCCCGAGCAAGATCGCCACGGGCTGCCCGTTCTGCCGGGTGATGATGACCGACGGCGTGACGCAGCGGCAGAACGAGGGCGTTGCCAAGGAAAGCCTCCAGGTCCTGGACGTGGCCCAACTGCTGCTCACGTCGGTCAAGCGGACGGCGCCGACGGAGGCCGAACCAGCAGCCGACTGAACGCAGCGGCAACTGAAACACTTTCAGGTAGTCCACTTCGCACAGGGTGTCCGATCCGTCCAGGATCGGGCACCCTGATCGTTCGTGACCACATGGTTCGATCCACTCGTCGAGCTGTACGGGCTGTGGACGACGGAGCTTGCTGAGCGCTACCTGCCCATCGATGGTGCGCCGCCGGCCAAGTACGAGTGCGTCGACGGCCGCCTGATCATGAGTCCGCGCGGGGGCAGCGCCAACAGCCATGCAACTGGTGAGCTATATGCGCTGCTGCGTGAGCCAGCGCGGACGGCTGCTCATGTCGCGTATTCGCGGATCAACATGGTGTTTGATCCACAGCGTTGGATCGAGCCGGACCTGGCAGTGTTGCGGCACTCAGCCAAGAACGTGACCTGGGTGCCGGCCGAGCAGGTGCTCATGTCTGTCGAGTTCGACTCCCGATGGGATCGACGCGCACTGTGCGCGGCGGCTGGTGTGCCGTACTTCCTGCGCGTCGAGATCACCGACCACGAAGCCCATCTGGAACTCCTGCGCCTGGACGACAGCGGCAGGTACGTCGTCCAGGCGAAGGCCTTGGCCGGTCAGGAATTTCGCACCGACCTGCCGTACCCGCTGTCCTTCGATCCGGCGGTGCTGCTGGAGTCGTGACCCGAGGGGTTCACGTGGCGACGTCACGTTAGGCTCCTTCGGGTGAGGATTGCTGTCATTGCCCTGGGGAAGATCGGTCTTCCGCTCGCCGTGCAGTTCGCCGCCAAGGGCCACGAGGTCATCGGCGTCGACGTGAACGCCGAGGTCGTCGACCTGGTCAACCGCGCGGTCGAGCCGTTCCCCGGCGAGGCGCACCTGCAGGACAAGCTCAGTGAGCTGGTGCCCGCCGGTGCTCTGCGCGCCACCACCGACTACGCCGACGCCGTGCCCGGCGCGGACGCCGTCGTGCTCGTGGTGCCGCTGTTCGTGGACGACGAGGCCCGGCCGGACTTCGGCTGGATGGACGCCGCCACCGAGGAACTGGCCAGGCACCTGACCAAGGACACGCTGGTGTCCTACGAGACCACCCTCCCCGTCGGCACCACGCGCAGCCGGTGGAAGCCCATGCTGGAGAAGGGTTCCGGCCTGACCGAGGGCACCGACTTCCACCTGGTGTTCTCGCCGGAGCGGGTGCTCACCGGCCGCGTCTTCGCCGACCTGCGCAAGTACCCGAAGCTGATCGGCGGGCTGTCACCGGAAGGCGCCGCCAGGGCCACCGAGTTCTACGAGGCCGTTCTCGACTTCGACGACCGCCCCGACCTGGTCCGGCCCAACGGAGTGTGGGACCTTGGCTCCGCCGAGGCCAGCGAGTTGGCGAAGCTCGCCGAGACCACCTACCGGGACGTGAACATCGGGCTGGCCAACCAGTTCGCCCGTTTCGCCGCGACCGCCGGTATCGACGTCTACCAGGTCATCGAGGCGTCCAACTCGCAGCCCTACAGCCACATCCACCAGCCCGGCATCGCTGTCGGCGGCCACTGCATCCCGGTGTACCCGAGGCTGTACCTGTGGAACGACCCGGAGGCCACCGTCGTCCGGGCCACCCGCGCCGCCAACGCCGACATGCCGAACTACACCGTCGGCCTACTCGAAGGCGCCCACGGTGATCTGACCGGCGCCCGGGTGGCCGTGCTCGGTGCCGCGTACCGGGGTGGTGTGAAGGAGACCGCGTTCTCCGGGGTGTTCGCCACCGTCGAGGCGCTGCGTTCGCGGGGCGCGACCGCGCTGGTGCACGACCCGATGTACACCGACGAGGAACTGCGCGCGCTGGGCTTCGAGCCGTACCACATCGGCGAGAAGATCGACGCCGCCGTGCTACAGGCCGACCACGCCGAGTACGCCAAGCTCGGCCCGGACGACCTGCCCGGCATCAGCACGTTCGTGGACGGCAGGCGGGTCAGCTCGGCCGAGGGCTGGCCGGGGGTCACCTACCGGGCGATCGGCAAGGCGATCAAATGACGTTCGTGGCCGACAGCGCCGACGTCGCGGCGACCGCGAAGATCGGCGAGGGCACCAAGATCTGGCACCTGGCCCAGGTGCGCGAGGACGCCGAGATCGGTGAGAACTGCATCGTCGGCCGGGGTGCCTACATCGGCACCGGGGTCCGGATGGGCGACAACTGCAAGGTGCAGAACAACGCGCTGGTGTACGAGCCTGCCGAGCTGGCAGCGGGTGTGTTCATCGGTCCCGCCGTCGTGCTCACCAACGACACGTACCCGAGGGCGGTCAACCCCGACGGCAGCCTGAAGAGCGCGTCGGACTGGGAAGCCGTCGGTGTCACCATCGGCGAGGGTGCCGCGATCGGCGCCCGCGCGGTGTGCGTCGCCCCGGTGCGGATCGGCCGCTGGGCCACCGTGGCCGCAGGTGCCGTGGTGACCAGGGACGTGCCGGACCACGCTCTGGTGGTCGGCGTGCCGGCACGCCGGGTCGGCTGGGTCGGCCGGGCGGGTGCACCGCTGCATGAGGACGGGCAGCAGTGGGTCTGCCCGTTGACCGGACAGACATACATCGAGGTCGACGGCTCACTCACCGAGGCCGACGCGACCAGTTAGGGAATCCGAAGTGAGCATTCGATCCGTCGTCACGAAGGTCGGCAGGACCCCCTCCGCGGTGCGTATCCGGCAGCGCTTCTTCAAGGGCAGCGCCGACTACTGGGAGGAGCGCTACGCCAAGGGCGGCACGTCCGGCAGCGGCTCCTACGGCAGGCCTGCCGAGTGGAAGGCGGAGATCGTCAACGCCTGGGTGGCCGAACTGGGCATCACGTCCGTCGTCGACCTCGGTTGCGGTGACGGCAACCAGCTCAGCCTGGCGGACTACCCGCGCTACCTCGGCCTGGACCGCTCGTCCACCGCGGTGCAGAAGTGCATCCAGCGGTTCAAGGGCGACGCGACCAAGAGCTTCCTGCGCTACGACCCCGAGGACCTGGCCGACCCGGCCGGCTGGCTGCGCGCCGACCTCGCGCTGTCCCTGGAAGTGATCTTCCACCTCGTCGAGGACGAGGTGTTCGAGGACTACATGACCAGGCTGTTCGCCGGCGCCGAGCGCTACGTGGTGATCTGCAGCAACGACACCGTGGACGACGAGCAGGCACCGCACGAGCGGCACCGCGACTTCACCAAGTGGATCGCCGCGAAGCAGACGGGCTGGGTGCTGGAGAAGCGCGTCGACCCGCCCGCCGACGTCGACCTGATGTCGTCGTTCTTCCTCTACAAGAAGGCCTAGGTTCGCTTACGCCGCAAGCGGTTGGGGATGGGGAGCCGGGCGAAGTCGGCCCGGTTCAACAGCCACCACACCGCGAGGAACACGATGGCCAGCACGGGTTCGATCAGGTGCGGCAGGTGCCAGACGTGCTCGGCCACCCACAGGGCCCCGACCAGGGCCAGGCCGAGCAGCACCTTGCCGAACAGCAGGCTCCACTTGTGGCCGCCCATGCGCCACGCGACGCCGATCGGGATGCCCGAGATGACCACGGTGCCGCACACGTAGCCCAGCGCCACGCCCTCGATGCCCATCCTCGGCGTCGCGATGAACCAGATCGCCAGGCCGACACCCATGCCCAGGATGCTGGACAGCGTGGTCAGCGCGTTGCCCCACTGCGACCTGGTGGTCAGCGCGTTGACGCTGCCCAGCCCCAGGTTGGTGACGAGCACGGCGAGCACGAGCACCGGCAGGATGTTCTCCGCGCCGGCGAACCTGGATCCCCAGACCACGCTGATGATCAGCGGGCTGCACACGATGATCGTGCCGAAGATGGCGACCATGACGATGGCCAGCGCCCGCGTCGCCCTGTCCGTCTGGGCGTGGAAGCCTGCCAGGTCGGCACGGCCCCACGCCTCGGCCATCGACGGCAGCAGCACCAGGCCCAGCGACGCGGCCAGCAGTGATGCCGGCGTTGCCAGGTTGAGCGCGGCCGCGTACTGGCCGGCGTCGGCGTTGCCGCCGCTCAGCTTCGCCGCGATCTGGGACAACTGTAGGAAACCCGTGCTGGCCAGTGAGCCGACAGCGCCGAGCACGACGAACAGGTCCAGCTCACGGCGCCGCTGCTTGGTGGGCTTGCCCTTGGCCGCGTAGGGCCAGCCGGCGATCGTGTACAGGCCGTAGGTGAGGACCAGCGGCAGCACCAGGGCGGGGCCGCGCACGCCGAGCACCAGCAGGACGACCAGCCCGGCCAGGCCGAGCGTGACGCTGGTCAGGTCCCACGACGTGGCCCTCGGCACCTGACCGGCACCGAACTGGACGCCCCTGGTGAAGCTGTAGCCGGAGTAGGCGATGGTCAGGCCGGCCACGCTGACCGCTTCGACCCACGAGCCGTGGTCGATGACGATCCAGATGGGCAGGCTGATCGCGCCGAGGAAGATCGACGTCTCGATGGTGCGCATCCGCAGGTGCGCGGCCGTCGCCTTGGTCTCGTCCGCGTTGCCGGCACCGCGCGCCCTGGCCAGGAACTTCGATGCCGCGCTGCCGGTGGACGTCGGCCAGAGCACCGCGAGGATGGTCGCCGTCGCGATGGCCGACGCCACGACGCCGAGTTCGGACTTGCCGGCGATGTGCCCGACCAGGAACGACGTCGCGAACCGCAGCACGCCCTGGGCCAGCAGACCGACGGTGCTCAGGGCGCCGCCGCGCGCCAGCGAGGTGCCGGACGGTTCATCCAGTCGGACCGGATGAAGCATCCGCGCGATGCTGCTCTGCTTCTCGATCACGCTCACCCGCGCGCCGCCATCACGTCGCGGTGGATCCGCGCGACGGTGTCCACGGCCTGCTCGACCCCGTAGTTGGCCAGCACCCAGGCGCGCGATGTCGCCGGGTCGGGTTGCTCGGTACCGGCCAGCACCGCCTCGACGGCGGCCACAGCGTCCGCCCTGCCGCCACCGAGGACCGGCGGCGCGTACGCGGCGTACAGCGGCAGCGGGACGGGCATGACCAGCGGGGCACCGGCGGCCAGCGCCTCGACCTCGCTGCCGGCCATGATGCCGGCCGACTGGCCGACGACGACGTGCGCGCCGGCCAGCAGCCTCAGGTAGCCGGCGTGGTCGCTGCGCGGGACCAGTCGGACCCCGAGTACGGCGGCGTCGGCGGCCTGCGGGCCCCAGTCCAGGCCGAGGACGTCGGCCCGGTCGCCGACGGCGGCCACCAGGTCACGGGCCACGGCCAACTGGTTCGCACTGTCCTTGTCCGGGCTCCACCGGGACGAGAAGACCACCTGCGGCCGGCCTGCGGTCGGCTGCCAGGTCGGGATGTTGTCCACGTCGATCGGCACCGGCAGGTAGATCGCGTCCTCCCGGTAGGGCAGCACGTGTTCCGCGAGGTCGGGCGTCGAGTAGAAGACTGCCTCGGCGTCCCGCAGCCCGGTGCGGATGGTGTCGGTCCAGCGCGGCTCGTACTGCGCCGTGCGGACATCCGTGCCGTGGCAGTGCAGCACGAAGCGCGGCGCGCCGAGGCGGGAGTGGATCAGGGTGGACGCCGAGTGGACGTGCACGATGTCGTGCTTACGGGCCTGCAGCTTCAGCCGCGCCACCCAGGCGCCGCCGATCACGGCCTTGCGGGCCTGGCCGGCCAGGCCGCGCCAGTCCTGCGCGGGGGCGGCCTTGGGCAGGTAGTGCCACGTGTAGCCGCGGCGGGAGGCCTCCGCGATCAACCGCTGCGCCGTGAAGGCGGCGTCGTTGACGTGCAGCGCCGATGGTTGCGCCAAGCCGGTCCCCGCCGGTGCGCCGGTCACTGCGTCCTCGGAAAGCCTCACGTCCGGATCCTACTGAGCGGTCGCTGTCGAACCGGCGAGCAGGCCGCCGACGATGCTCCGGACCACGGCGGAGTCCTCGGCGGAGTTGAGCACCTTCGCGGCCGTCGACGAGTTCTGCTTGAACACCCGGACCTGCTGCTCGGTCATCGGCGCCAGCACGTCCCGCAGGGCCTGCCCCGACGCGTCCGGTGCGATTGCGCCGAGTTCGTACTCGGTGATCAGCCGGTCGGTCTCCACCGCGTGCGCGAACACGACGGCCAGCCGCGCCTGCACGTAGTCGAAGATCTTGTTCGGCAGCATCAGCCGGTGGTTCGGGGTGAGCGGCGGCAGGCTGAACAGGCCGACGTCGTAGCCGTGCAGCGTGTCCACCAGTTCGTCCGGGCGCACCGGCGGATGCAGCGTGATGCGGGCCTCGTCGCCGATCAGTTCACGCAGGCTGTTCAGGTACTTGCCGCCGTCCCGCGCCGGCACAAGATAAAGGTCAAGTGTGAACTTCGGGTCGAGTTGGCGAACCGCCTCGATCAGCGCCTCGATGTTGCGGCCGGGCACGGCGCCACCGCTGTGCACCAGCTTGATGCTGCCGTCGCGCACCTCGCCCGGCTGGAGTTCGCGGAACGGTCCCGCGTTGCGCACGGTCTTCGGCAGCACACCGAACTTCTCCTGGTAGAGCTTTCCGATGGAGTCGTTGAGCACCGTCACCGCTGCCATCTTCGGCAGGTACTTACGGCACTGGTAGGTCATGAACGGCTTGACCAGCAGGCGCCAGGACCGCACGTGGGCGCGCTCCTCGGGGGCCCACTCGTGCATGTCGGCGACGACAGGGACGCCCTTCGCGATGTGGTGGCCGACGGCCATCGCGCGGGCCTCGTTGGCCACCACGAGATCGAAGGTGCGGTCGCCGACCAGCCGCAGCACGTCCCGGATCGCGGGCGCGGTCAGCTCGACCTTGTCGTAGCGGCGCAGTGCCAACAGCAGCACACCGGCCGGTGTCTGCGGCAGCGACGGCAGATCTTCGTCAATTCTCAGGTGTTCGGTGGCGCCGGTGGGCTGCTCGCCGTAGGCGACCGTGGTGACATCACCGAGTTCGGCGAGCACCTCCAACTGGCGGAGCACCCGCGAGTCACGGTTGATGTCCGAAAAGGAGATGCAGAGAATTCGTGCTCGACGCTCGCCACCGGCCATGTCCGGGGAGTCTAAACCGCCGGTACCGGCTCGCTCGGACCGCCCATACCAGACCAACCACCCTGCCGACGCTGCCAAAACGCCAGCAAATACAGTGATGTCGACCATTTCCCTGATCACCATCGGGAGAGCTGTGAGCAAGGACTTCATACCGCCCGCCAAACCGATCATCGGCGACGCGGAGCGGGAGGCAGTCGATGCTGTGCTCCGCTCCGGCATGCTGGCCCAGGGCAGCGAGGTCGCCGCCTTCGAGCAGGAGTTCAGCCAGGTACTGCTGGACGGCCGCCCCGCCGTCGCCGTCAACGCGGGCACCGCGGGTCTGCACCTCGGGCTGCTGGCTGCCGGCGTCGGTCCCGGCGACGAGGTCATCGTGCCCTCGTTCACGTTCGCCGCCACTGCGAACTCGGTCGCGCTCACCGGTGCGACACCGGTCTTCGCGGACATCGAACTTGACCACTACTGCCTCGACCCGAAGCACGTGGCCGGCCTGATCACCGAGCGCACCAAGGGCATCATGCCGGTGCACCTCTACGGGCACCCCGCCGACATGGCGGCCTTCGACCAGCTGGCGAAGGAGCACGGGCTGGCCATCTACGAGGACGCCGCCCAGGCGCACGGCGCGACCATCGACGGCAAGCCGGTCGGCACGTTCGGCTCGTTCGCGATGTTCAGCCTGTACCCGACGAAGAACATGACCTCCGGTGAGGGCGGCATGGTCGCCACGCCGGACGCTGATACCGAGCGCACCCTGCGGCTGCTGCGCAACCAGGGCATGCTGCGCCAGTACGAGAACGAGATCGTCGGGTTCAACGCGCGGATGACCAACCTGCACGCCGCCATCGGCAGGGTGCAGTTGACCAAGGTCGGCGACTGGACGAAGACCCGGCAGGCCAACGCGCAGTTCTTCGACCAGCACCTACAGGGTGTCGGCGTGCCCGCTGTCGCCGCCGGTTCGACGCACGTCTACCACCAGTACACGATCACCGTCGGCGACGACCGGGACGGCTTCGTCGCTGCGCTGAAGGACGAGTACCAGATCGGATCCGGCGTGTACTATCCGATCCCGAATCACCGGCTGCCTTCGTTCGCCCGCGAGGAGGATCTGCCGAACACCGAGCAGGCGTGCCGCACGGTGTTGTCGCTCCCGGTTCACCCGTCGCTGGACGACGAGGACCGCGAGCGCATCGTGACTGCGGTGAACGCCCTGGCCAAGGCAGGTGCCTGAGCATGGCTGACATGCGAGTCGGACTGATCGGCCTCGGCATGATGGGCCGCCACCACGCCAGGGTGATCCGCGAGGTGGACGGGCTGAGCCTGGTCGCCGTCGCCGACGCCAACGGCGATCCGCACGGCGTCGCCGGCGGACTCCCGGTACTGGGCAGCGTCGCCGAACTGATCGACGCCGGCATCGACATGGCCGTGTGTGCCGTGCCGACCGGGATGCACGAGGAGATCGGCCTCGCACTGGCCGAAGCAGGCGTGCACACGTTGATCGAGAAGCCCATCGCGCACAGCATCGACGCCGGTGAGCGGCTGGTGAAGGCGTTCGAGGCGAACAGTGTCGTCGGCGCGGTCGGCCACATCGAGCGGTACAACCCGGCGCTGCAGTCGCTGCGCGAGCGGATGGCCGCAGGCGATCTCGGTGACATCTACCAGATCGCCACCCGCCGGCAGGGCCCGTTCCCGGCCAGGATCGCCGACGTCGGCGTGGTCAAGGACCTCGCGACGCACGACATCGACCTGACGGCGTGGCTGGCGAAGTCGGACTACATCAGTGTTTCCGGTCAGGTCGCGCTCCGCTCCGGCCGTCCGCACGAGGACATGGTGGCCGCCACCGGGAAACTGGCCAACGGCACCATCACCAGCCACCTGGTGAACTGGCTGTCCCCGATGAAGGAGCGCGTCACCGTCGTCACCGGCGAGCGTGGTGCGTTCGTCGCCGACACGCTGGCCGCCGACCTCACCTTCTACGCCAACGGTGTGATCAACACCGAGTGGGACTCGGTGGCGAACTTCCGGGGTGTGTCCGAGGGCGACGTGACCCGCTTCGCGATCCAGAAGCGGGAACCGCTGCGCACCGAGCACGAGCGCTTCCGGGATGCCGTGCTCGGCAAGACCACCGACATCGTCACGCTGCACGAGGGACTGAACACCTTGCGCATCGCGGAACAACTCCTGGCGAGTTCGGCCTTGGGGCAGCCGTGAAAGTTGTCCTGGTGACGCGGCTGTTCGCACCCGAGGTGGCGGCAGCCGCGTTCCGGCTCAAGGCACTCGCCGACGGACTCGCCTCGGCAGGACATCAGGTCACGGTCCTCACCACCGAGCCGCCGAAGGCCGCCGGTCGGCAGGACTTCCCTGACTACACGGTGCACAGATGGCCGGTACTGCGGGACGCGGGCGGCAACGTGCGCGGCTACGTGCAGTACGCCAGTTACGACTTCCCCCTGTTGGCCAGGCTGTTGCTCAAGTCGGCCGATGTCGTCGTCTCCGAGCCGCCGCCGACCACTGGTGTGATGACCGCGCTGGTGTGCGGGCTCAAGCGGACGCCGTTCTACTACTACGCGGCTGACATCTGGTCCGACGCACTCGTCGCGATCGACGCCCCGAAGGCGGTGTCCGGCCTGATGCGCGCGTTCGAGCAGTTCGCGCTGCGCAGGGCTCGCGGCGTGATCGCCGTGTCCGACGGTGTCGCCGAGCGGGTGCGCGAACTCGGCGTGGTGGGCGACCGGGTCAAGACGGTGGCGAACGGTGTGGACACCGAGATGTTCCACCCTGTCGATCCGCCGGTGACCGAGGCGCCCTATTTCGTCTACACGGGAACGATGTCCGAGTGGCAGGGCGCCGACGTGTTCGTCAGGGCCATGCCGATCGTGCTGGACAAGTTCCCCGACGTGCGGCTGCGGTTCTTCGGCCAGGGCTCGGCCGAACCTCATCTGCGTTCGCTGGCCGCCGAACTGGCGCCGAAGAACGTCGAGTTCGGTGGCGTGGTGCCGCCCGCCCAGGCCGCCAAGTGGATCAGCGGCGCGGCTGGCGCGCTGGTGAGCATCGTGCCGGACAAGGGCTACGACTTCGCCAAGCCGACGAAGATCTACGCGGCCGCCGCGTGTGGCACCCCGGTGCTGTTCGCCGGGGTCGGCGCCAGTTCGACGCTGATCGAGGAGAACGCGCTCGGCCTCGTCGCCGAGTACACCCCGGAACACGTTGCGGCACAGATGATCGCGCTGCTGTCCGACTGCTCGATCGACCGCGAGCACGTGGTGGAGTGGGTGCGGGAGAACGGTTCCCTGGCGACCACCGGACGACTGGTCGCCGAGTGGATCACCGAGGACATGCGCCGCTGATTCCTGCTCCACCAAGCCTGACCCGAGCACCGCCCGCGTGTCGACCATCCGAGCGGGCGAGTCGACTGGTCACGGGCGAGTCGACCGTTCCCGCTTGAGTGTCGACTGCGCAGGCCGGGCGTGTCGACTGTTCAGGAGAGCGAGTCGGCGGTTCTGGTTGATGTAGACCACCGCTGTTCGTTAGTTGGCCATTCGTGCGGGCGTGTTGACCGTTCAAGAGACGACTCGTCCGTTCCCGTTGTGTGTCGACCACCCGGCAGACGTGTTGACTGTTCACCGGCGAGTCGACTGCTCCGGTGCGTGTGGACTGCGCAGGCCGACTTGTCGACTGTTCGCTGGTGCGAGTTGGCCGCTTTGGTTCGTGTTGACCACTGCGGTTGGCTTGTTGGCCATCCGTGTGGGCGTGTCGGCCGCGCGGGCGGGCGAGTCGACCGTTCGCGAGCGCCAGGATCTAGCCGCGCTCCACTAGCGTGTGCACGGCGGTCAGTGCCGCCTCGCCCGTGCCGTACGGCGCGATGTCGGTGGCGGCGGGCCGGGTGCGTTCCACGATGCCGGGTAGTGCTTCGAAGTCCTTGTCCATCAACACGTTCCAGCCGAGGTCGACAGTCTCGACCCATTCCGTTTCGGAGCGCAGCGTCGTGCACGGCACGCGCAGCAGGAACGCTTCCTTCTGCAGCCCGCCGGAGTCGGTGATCACGCCGGCGGCACCAGCCACCGCGTTCACCAACTGCGGGTACCCCAGCGGCTCGGAGACCACGATCGACCCGCAGGCCAGGTCGATACCGTGCCGGGCCGCCGCGGCGCGCAGGCGGGGGTGGGCCAACAGGACCACCGGCTTGCCCACCTTGCCGATGCCCTCGATGATCGCGCGCAGCCTGGCAGGCTCGTCGGTGTTGTCCGGCCGGTGGATCGTGGCCACGTAGTACCCGCCCGGCTGATGCGGGCCCGGCAGGTCCAGCGGCTGGCCTGCCACCTGGTCACGGACCCGGAACAGCACGTCGGTCATCACGTCGCCGACCAGCACGCTGCGCCCGGACAGCCCTTCGGCGGCCAGGTGGTCCATGGCCACCTGGGTGGGCGCCAGCAGCAGGTCGGCTGCGTGGTCGGTGAGCACCCGGTTGTGCTCCTCGGGCATCCGCCGGTTGAACGAGCGGAGGCCGGCCTCCAGGTGCGCAACGGGTACGTGCAGCTTCACGGCGGCCAGCGCGGCGGCGATCGTGGAGTTGGTGTCGCCGTAGACCAGCACCCAGTCCGGTGTCGTGTCCTCGATGACCTGCTCCAGCGCGGCCAGCATCGCGCCGGTCTGCGCGCCGTGCTTGCCGGAGCCGACCCCGAGGTTGAAGTCCGGCTTGGGAATGTCCAGGTCCTCGAAGAACGAGTCGCTCATGTTGTGGTCGTAGTGCTGGCCTGTGTGCGCGATCAGGTGCTCCACCAGGCCCTGCGCCGCACGCGCGACGGGGGCCAGCTTGACGAACTGTGGGCGCGCTCCGACGACGCTCAGGACTCGCATGCGGCGCAGTGTAGCGAGGCTGGTTATCGGACCAGGGGCGCGAGGTAGCGCCGGGCGGTGGCACGCGCCTCGTCGTCGGTACGCAGTGGCAGCACGCTGTCCGGGGTGAGCACCAGCGAGATGCACAGCCGCACCAGGATCTCGGCGACCTCTTCCGGCTGGGTGTCCAACTGGCCCGCCCGCGCTTCCGGGCAGTCCAGGTACTGGCGCAGCAGGAACTCCCGCATCACCGCCATCGCCGGGCCGCCTCTGGTGGTCAGGAACGGGATGGACGCCTCCGGCTCGCTGGCCAGGATGCGTTGCAGCAGTGGCTGCCGGCGCGCGTTGCGCAGGCCGACGACGAAACCCTCGACCAGCCGGTCGGCCAGGTTGGGCAACTGCTTGGTGGCCTCGGCGATACCGGCGAAGAACAGCCGCGTCTCGCGCAGCAGCACCGCCTGCACGAGTTCGTCCCGAGCGGCGAACCGCCGGTAGATGGTGGCCCTGCCGATGCCGGCCCGGCGAGCCACGTCGTCCATGCTCGTCCTGCGGAACCCGTGCGTCAGGTATTCGGCCAGCGCGGCGTCGAGAATGCGGACGCCGACCTCGTCGGTGTCCGGCTCATCGAGTATCTCGTTCAGCAGAGTGGCTGTGCTGGTCGCTGCTGTCCGCCCTGACGTCATGGTCATCGCAAAGCCAGGTTAGCAAGCCGAACGGGGTGATCGGCCCGCGTGAACGCCGAATCCGGAGTGTGGGCTAGGTGAACATCTCGGCATGCACCTGCGTGATGATGGTGAGCAGCGTGCCGCACAGCAGCGTGTGCACCTGCTCCCTGGTCAGGCTGCGCCGGACCAGCCATTCCCTGGTGGCGGCCTTGGCCATGCCGCTGTAGGACCGGATCATCGCGCGCAGTTCCTCGCGACCTGCGGTGATGTGGTTCAGCCCGACTGTCTCCAACATCCGGTCGACCGCGATCTCGTCGGCCTCCTGCATGATCTGTTCCACGTCGGGATCCCGGCCGTAGCCACCTGTGCTGATGGTGGCCAGCCACATCGCCCTGTTCCGCTCGATGACGGCCAGGAACCGGTCCAGGCTGCCGGCCACGCGCTGTTCGATGGTGCCGTGCGCGAGTTGTTCGACGGTGAACTCGGGAATGAACATCAGTTCCCGGACAACTTCCAAATACAGTTCACGTTTGGTGCCGAAGTAGTGGTTGATCAGGCCCCTGGCCACCCCGCTCTCCTTGGCCAGTTCGGTTGTGGACACCGCTTCGTAGTGTCGCTCGCCGAACAACCGCCGTGCGCACGCCAGGATCTGGGCCCGCCGCTGGTCCGGTTCGAGGCGCCGCCAGCGTGGCGCGGACTCGGTGCTGCTCATGTGCTGCCCCCCTCCAACCACGGAAGGTAGTCAGGCAGGTCCTTGCTCACTCGACCGGGGAACTCTGGCGGGCGTTTCTCCAGGAACGACGTCACACCTTCGATGACGTCCGGGTTGGCGCCGGCGTCCGCGATCAGCCGGGAGTCCAGGTCCCTGGTCGGGAACGGTGAGTCCAGCGCTGACAGCCGGAACAGCAACTGCCGGATCACGGCGACGGCGACCGGCGCCGTGGTCGCGATCAGCTCGGCCGCAAGCGCTTGCGCGGCGGGCAGCACCTCGTCCGGCTCGTACAGCCGGGTGACCAGGCCTGCGGCCAGGGCCTCGTCGGCGCCGAACACCCGCCCGCTGACCATCCAGTCCAGCGCGTTGCCCATCCCGACCACCCTGGGCAGGAACCACGCCGACGCGCCCTCGGGCACCATGCCGCGCCGGGCGAACACGTAGCCGAACCGGCTGTCCGTGGCGGCGAGCCGGTAGTCGGCCGGCAGGATGATCGTCGATCCGGCGCCCACGGCGGCCCCGCGCAGTGCCGCGATGACCGGCTTGTTCAGCGCGTAGATCGCCAGCGACACCCGGCCGGCTGGCTCGTGATACGCCTCATCGGCGTCCTCCTCGACCACGTTCAGCCCACCGGACAGGTCGGCGCCGACACAGAAGTCGTTGCCGTGTCCGGTGAGTATCACCACGCGTACGTCGTCGTCGGCGTCAGCGCGGTGCAGGGCGTCGGCCAACTCGTCGGCCATCACCATCGTGAAGCCGTTGCGGCGCTCCGGCCGGTACAGCGCCAGGGTCGCAACACCGTCGGCGACCTCGTAGGTGATCTCCCGGTAGCCGGTCACCAGCCACCTCCGTCCGTGATCTGTGTCATGTGCACGCTAGGCCACGGTCGGCGCTATTGACTACCCGTCAACAGTGGGCAGAATGCAGGAAGAGGACGCATCCGCAATGCGGGAGGACCGGCAATGAGCGACGAGGCTTTCATCTACGAGGCGATCCGGACCCCGCGTGGTCGGGGCAAGCAGAACGGCTCACTGCACGGCACCAAGCCGGTGTCCCTGGTGGTCGGCCTGATCGAGGAGATCAACCGGCGTCACCCCGGCCTCGACCCGAACAAGATCGACGACATCGTGCTGGGCGTCGTGTCCCCGGTCGGCGAGCAGGGTGCCGACATCGCGCGGACCGCGGCGATCCTCGCCGGCCTGCCGGACACCGTCGGTGGCGTGCAGATGAACCGGTTCTGCGCCTCCGGCCTGGAAGCCGTGAACACGGCGGCCACCAAGGTGCGGTCCGGTTGGGACCATCTGGTGCTCGCCGGTGGCGTCGAGTCCATGTCCCGGGTACCGATGGGCTCCGACGGCGGCGCGTGGATGAGCGACCCGGAGACCAACTACGAGACCTACTTCGTGCCGCAGGGTGTCGGCGCGGACCTGATCGCCACGATCGAGGGTTTCTCCCGCGAGGATGTCGACGGGTACGCCGTGCAGTCCCAGGAACGTGCGGCGAAGGCCTGGTCCGGCGGCTACTTCGGCAAGTCCGTCGTGCCGGTGCAGGACCGCAACGGCCTCCCGCTGCTGGACCACGACGAGCACATGCGCCCGGAGTCCACTGTGGAGGGGCTGGGCAAGCTCAGGCCGTCGTTCGCCGGTGTCGGCGAGATGGGTGGCTTCGACGCCGTCGCGCTGCAGAAGTACCACTGGGTCGAGAAGATCAACCACGTGCACACCGCAGGCAACTCGTCCGGCATCGTGGACGGTGCCGCGCTGCTGCTGCTGGGCAGTGAGGCCGCTGGTGAGGCGGCCGGCCTGGTGCCCAGGGCGCGCGTGCTCGCCACGGCGACCACCGGTGCCGACCCGACGATCATGCTGACCGGCCCGGTGCCGGCCACGAAGAAGGTGCTGGCCACAGCCGGTCTGACAACGGCCGACATCGACATCTTCGAGCTCAACGAGGCCTTCGCCTCCGTGGTGCTGAAGTTCATGAAGGACCTGGAACTCGACCCCGAGCAGGTCAACGTCAACGGCGGTGCCATCGCCATGGGTCACCCGCTGGGCGCGACCGGCGCGATGCTGGTCGGCACGGTGGTGGACGAACTGGAGCGTCGGGATGCCCGTCGTGCGCTGGTCACCCTGTGCATCGGTGGCGGTATGGGCGTTGCCACGATCATCGAGCGGGTCTGAGGAGACGCGGGAATGACCGAGAACATGATCCGCTGGGCCGCCGACGACGACGGCATCGTGGTGCTCACGATGGACGACCCGGACCAGTCGGCCAACACCATGAACGAGACGTTCGGCCGGTCCTTCGCGGCAACGGTCGACCGGCTGGTCGCGGAGAAGGACTCCATCACCGGCGTCGTGATCACGTCCGCCAAGAAGACGTTCTTCGCAGGCGGTGACCTCAACCTGCTGATCGCCGGCAAGCCCGAGGACGCCCCCCGGCTGACCGAGACGCTGGACGCCGCCAAGGCCCGGTTCCGCAAGCTGGAGCAGTTGGGCAGGCCCGTCGTCGCCGCGATCAACGGTGCCGCGCTCGGCGGTGGCTACGAGATCGCGCTGGCCTGTCACCACCGGATCGCGCTGGACGCCAAGGGCAGCCAGATCGGCCTGCCCGAGGTCACCCTCGGCCTGCTGCCCGGTGCCGGTGGCGTGACCCGCACGGTGCGCATGCTGGGCATCCAGAACGCGCTGCTGAACATCCTGTTGCAGGGCCAGCGGCGCAAGCCGGCCGAGGCGCTGGAACTCGGCATGGTGGACGAGGTCGTGGCCACGCCGGAGGAGATGCTCGCCAAGGCCAAGGAGTGGATCAAGGCCAACCCGGACGCCGTCCAGCCGTGGGACGTGAAGGGCTACAAGATCCCCGGCGGCGGCCCGGCCAGCCCGTCGTTCGCCGCGAACCTGCCCGCGTTCCCGGCCAACCTGCGCAAGCAGCTCAAGGGCGCTCCGATGCCCGCACCGCGCAACATCCTGGCCGCCGCGATCGAGGGCGCCCAGGTGGACATCGACACCGCGACCAGGATCGAGACCCAGTACCTGGTCGAACTGGTCGTCGGCCAGACCTCGAAGAACATGATCAAGGCGTTCTTCTTCGACCTCCAGCACATCAACTCCGGTGGCTCCCGCCCGGAGGGCTACCCCAAGCACACGGCGCACAAGGTCGCGGTGCTCGGCGCCGGCATGATGGGCGCCGGTATCGCCTACGTGTGCGCGAGGGCCGGTCTGGACGTCGTGCTCAAGGACGTGTCGGTGGAAGCGGCCGCCAAGGGCAAGGGTTACTCGGAGAAGCTGCTGGTCAAGGCTGTCTCCCGGGGCAAGCTGACTCAGGACAAGGCCGACGAGACGCTGGCCAGGATCACGCCGACCGGTGAGGCCGCCGACGTGGCGGGCGTCGATCTGGTCATCGAGGCCGTGTTCGAGAGCCCTGAGCTGAAGAAGAAGGTCTTCGCCGAGATCGAGCAGTACGTCGCACCGGACGCCGTGCTCGCGTCGAACACGTCGACGTTGCCGATCACCGGCCTCGCCGACGGTGTCAGCAGGCCGGAGGACTTCGTCGGCCTGCACTTCTTCTCGCCGGTGGACAAGATGCCGCTGCTGGAGATCGTGGTCGGCGAGAAGACCAGCGACGCCACGGTGGCCAAGGCGCTGGACATCGCGCAGCAGATCCGCAAGACCCCGATCGTGGTCAACGACAGCAGGGGCTTCTTCACCAGCCGGGTCATCGGCACGTTCCTCAACGAGGCCGTCGCGATGGTCGGTGAGGGCGTGCCGCCGGCATCCGTCGAGCAGGCCGGCAGCCAGGCCGGTTATCCTGCTCCGCCGCTGCAGCTGATGGACGAGCTGACCCTGACCCTGCCGCGCAAGATCCGCGAGGAGACCAAGGCGGGCGTCGAGGCGGCAGGTGGCACGTGGGAGGCGCACCCGTCCGAGGCCGTGGTGGACAAGATGGTGGTCGACTTCGAGCGCAAGGGCCGCTCCACCGGCTCCGGCTTCTACGAGTACGACGAGAACGGCAAGCGGACCAGACTGTGGCCGGGGCTGGCCGAGCACTTCGGCGGTCACAACACCGAGACACCGTTCGCCGATCTGCAGGAGCGGATGCTGTTCGCCGAGGCGCTGGAAACGGTGAAGTGCTTCGACGAGGGCGTGCTGCGCTCGGTGCCGGACGCCAACATCGGCTCCATCATGGGCATCGGCTTCCCGGCCTGGACAGGTGGGGTCTCGCAGTACGTCGACCAGTATCCGGGTGGCGTCGCAGGGTTCGTGGCCAGGGCGAACGAGCTGGCCGACCGGTACGGCGAGCGGTTCCGCCCGCCGGCATCGCTGGTGGAGAAGGCAGGCAGCGCATGACCACTCTCGCCGGCAGGACGATCCTGATGTCCGGCGGCAGCCGGGGCATCGGGCTGGCGATCGCGCTGCGGGCCGCCGCCGACGGCGCGAACGTCACGCTGATCGCCAAGACCGACAAGCCGGACCCCCGGCTGCCCGGCACGATCCACACGGCCGCCGAACAGATCGAGGCGGCCGGTGGCAAGGTGCTCCCGTTCGTCGGCGACGTGCGGGACGACGACCAGGTCGCGGCAGCGGTGGCCGCCACGGTGGAGCGCTTCGGCGGGATCGACATCGTGGTGAACAACGCGTCCGCGATCAACCTGTCCAACATCGGTGACCTGCCGGCCAAGCGCTACGACCTGATGCTGGACATCAACGCCCGGGGCACGTTCCTGCTCACGTCGCTGGCGCTGCCACACCTGGTGGCAGCAACGAACCCGCACGTGCTGACGCTGTCGCCGCCGCTGGACCTGGACCGGCGCTGGCTGCGCGACCATGCCCCGTACACGGTCAGCAAGTTCGCCATGACGATGCTGACCCTGGGCGTCGCCGAGCACTACCGGGACCGGGGCGTGGCCGCGAACTGCCTGTGGCCCCGCACGACCATCGCCACCGCCGCGATCCAGAACATCGTCGGCGGCGAGGCCGCCATGGCGGTGTCCAGGCGGCCGGAGATCATGGCCGACGCGGCGCACGCCGTGCTGATCCGGCCCGCTGCCGAGTACACCGGTCAGACGCTGATCGACGACGACGTGCTGCGGGCGGCCGGGACGACCGACTTCGGGCCCTACCGGTACGAGGGAGCAACGGAAGAACAGCTCCAATCGGACATATTTCTACCCTGATCGTGCTCAGCCGGAAATCCGTGGCCATTCCTCAGGACGGGCACGGTGCCTGGCAAGGAAACTCTCAGGAAGTAGGAGTGTTCTAGGGGTACACAACCTCTCGACACACGCCGCACTCTGGGAGCAGGGACATGAGCGAGTTCGATCCGCGGTGGTCGGCTGGTGGCCAGGACAACCCCGGCCACCAGGGCCAGCAGGGTGACGCCGGGCACCAGAGTCAGTCCGGCTCGCAGTCAGCGACACCGCCAACCACGCCGCCATCCACGCCGGGAACGCCCGCACAGCAGCAGTACCCCGGGTACTACGGCCAGCAGGGCCACCAGGACTACCGGGCAGGCGCCGGCCTCGGCGACCAGCCGACGGCGGAGCCGGGTGCCTGGGCCGGCTACACCTACCCGGGCACGTACGCCGGTGGTAACCAGCAGGGTGACTCCCGCCACACGTCGCAGTTCGGTCAGCCGGGCTGGTCGCAGCAGGGCGGTCAGTGGACCCAGCAGTACCCGCAGTACCAGCCCTACCAGCAGCAGCCCTCGCGTCGCCGCCCGCTGCGCGCGGTCGGCTTCGGGGTCGGCGCTGTCGCCCTCTCCGTGCTGATCGGCCTGGGCATCGGTCGGCTGGCCTGGCCGTCCGACAACGCCGGCAACACGGCGCTCAGCGGTGGCAACCAGAACTTCGGTTCCGCCCAGGCGCCGTCGAACGGCGGGGGCACGGCCAACACGTCGATCAACCCCTCGGCCATCGCGGCCAAGGTGGACCCGGGTCTGGTGGACGTCAACACCGTGCTCGGCTACGCGAACGCAGAGGCGGCCGGCACCGGCATCGTGCTGACGTCCAACGGCGAGATCCTGACCAACAACCACGTCGTCGAAGGCGCCACCAGCATCAAGGTGACCGACATCGGCAACGGCAAGACCTACACGGCGACCGTGGTCGGCTTCGACCGCACGCAGGACGTCGCGGTCATCCAGTTGCAGGGCGCTTCCGGCCTGAAGACCGAGGCGCTCGGTGACTCGTCCAAGGTGGCCAAGGGCGACGCGGTCGTCGGCATCGGCAACGCCGGTGGCGCCGGTGGCACGCCCAGCGCGGCGGCCGGCACCGTGACCGGGTTGAACCAGTCGATCACCGCGAGTGACGATTCCAGTGGAGCGTCCGAGCAGCTGACCGGCCTGATCCAAACCGACGCCAACATCCAGTCCGGTGACTCGGGCGGTTCGCTGGTGAACAGTTCCGGCCAGGTCGTCGGCATCGACACGGCGGCGTCCAGCGGCTTCCAGTTCAGCGGTGGCTTCGGCCAGGGCGGCCAGGGCCAGGACGGCCAGGGTTCGCAGGGCCAGACCGGTCACCAGGGCTTCGCGATCCCGATCAACCACGCGATCACCATCGCCCACCAGATCGTGGCCGGCACCGCGTCGTCCACCGTGCACATCGGTCAGACCGCGTTCCTCGGTGTCAGCGTCGGTGACGCCGGCCAGAGCCAGGACAACGGCGGCTTCGGTCAGAGCCAGGGCGGCCAGGGCGCTCAGGGTCAGGGCGGCACCGCGTCGTCCGGCGCCGAGGTCGGGGACACCGTGCCCAACGGCCCGGCCGAGCAGGCCGGGATCGAGCAGGGTGACGTCATCACCACGGTGAACGGGCAGGCCGTCGACTCGGCGACCGCGCTGACCAACCTGATGGACGGGCATCACCCCGGTGACAAGCTGACCATCGGCTACACCGACTCGACCGGCCAGCAGCACACGGCCTCGGTGGTTCCGGTGTCTGGGCCTGTTGGCTGACCCAGTACCAGCACCATCCCCACAGGAAGTGGCCCCTGCCGAACACGGTAGGGGCCACCTCGCCGTCTAGGTACGGGCACCAGCCGGCAGTTGGCCGGTCCACGCACGCATTAACTCGGCATAGCCGGGGGAGCCGCTGAGCAGTTCGGCGTGTGAGCCGAGCACCGGCCGGCCGCCGTCCATCATCAGCACCAACTCGGCCCTGATCGCGGAACTGAGCCGGTGCGCGATGACCACCAGCGTGCCGCCCCGGTCCGCGAAAGCCTGCTCGGCCATGGCTTCGGTCGCCGGGTCGAGGTGGGCCGTCGCCTCGTCCAGCACCACGATCCGGGCGTTGGACGCGTAGACCCTGGCCAGTGCCACCAACTGCCGTTCCCCGCTGGACAGCGCCACGCCGCCGTGGCCGAGCAGGGTGTCCAGGCCGTCCGACCTGGCCAGCAGGTCCCCGGCGCCGACCCGCTCGGCGGCCAGTGCGAGTTCGGCGTCGGTGGCTGATGTCGCCAGCAGCGCCAGGTTCTCCCGCAGCGTGCCGGTGAACACGTAGGACTCCTGCGGGATCAGCGCCACCATGTCCCGCCGCACCTCCGGGCGCAGCCGCCGCACGTCGACCCCGCCCAGCAGCACGACACCCGCGCTGGGCGGCAGCAGCCCGGTCAGCAGACCGGCCAGAGTGGACTTGCCGATGCCGCTCGCACCGACGATCGCCACGTGCCGGCCCTCGGGCAGCGCCAGGTCCAGATCGCGCACCACCGGTTCCGCCGCGGTACCCCAGCCGAACGTCAGCCCACGCACCTCGACATCGGTTCCGGTCGGCTGGTCCTCCTGCCACACCGGCGGTTCCGGCACTGTGGACACGTCGGCCAGCCTGCGCAGCGTGACCACCAGCCGCAGCACGGCCGTGCCTGCGGTCTGGCCGAGTGCGACCAGAGCGGGCCCGACGCCGGTGGTCAGGTAGACGACGGCACCGAGCACGGCACCCGCGCTGATCCGGCCGTTCGCCACCAGTCCCGGCGCCGCTGCGAGCACCAACACCAGCGGGATGAGCCCGCCCAACGACACTACGAGCCCACGCAGCGCACCGGCCGTGCCAAGCCGGACCGACGCCGCGGCCTGCGCGTCGACGGCCTCGGCGACGTCCCGGCTCGCCGTTCGTTCCCCACCGCACGCCAGCACGTCCCGCAACCCGCTCGCCATCGCGCCGACGACAGCGGCGCACCGCTCGTCGGACAGCACGAGATCGCGTTGCCGCCGGGCCAGCGAGCGGAGCAGCAGCGCGAACGCCACCAGGGCCAGCGCGACCGGCGGCAGCACCAGGACAGCGAGCGGGCGGGCCGTGTCCAGCAGCCCGATCATCGCGGCAACCACCGTGACCACCAGGCTTCTGCCCTGCACCAACAAGCCGGCCGTGACGTCCCTGACCACCTCGACGTGCCGGGTGATCCTGGCGACCGAACTGGCGTCGGCGCGGTGGCTGGTGGCCAGGTCGCCGTGCAGCACACCGCGCACCACGGCCGTCACCAGCGCGTCCCGCACCGGCTCGACGACATCACCCAGCCGGGCGAACACACTGCGCGAGCCGATGGCACCGAGCAGGGACACGGCACCGAACACGGCCAGCCACCCCACCCCGGTCCACGGCTTGCCGGCGCCGAACCCGCCGTCCACGGCCAGCGCGACCAACCGGCCGGACACCAGCGCGGGCCCACCCTCCACAAGGGACCACAGGCCCAACGCCAGCAGTGCCCGCCGAGTGCCGCGCAACGAGGCGAGATAACCCGGCCATGCGCTCGTGCTCATTCGCCCGCCTGGGTGAACACGGCCCGATAGTCCGGGTCCCGCCACAGCCGCACATGTCGTCCGGTGCCGCGTACCTTGCCGCCGTCCAGCCACACCACCAGATCCGCGTGTTCCGCCGTGCGCAGCCGGTGGGTGACCACCAACCTGGTGTGGCCGGGCAGGCCGGTCCGCACTGAGTGGTCCACCTCGGCCTCGGTCACCGCGTCCAGGCTGCCGGTCGCGTCGTCCAGCACGAGCACTCTCGGCGCCCGGACGAACGCCCTCGCCAGCCCGAGCCGCTGTGCCTCACCACCGGACAGCGGCGCCTCGGCCAGCGGCGTGTGATAGCCGTCCGGCAGCCGGCACACCGCGTCGTGCACCCTGGCCGACCTGGCGGCGGCCGTCACCGCGTCGGCGTCCGCGTCCGACCCGTAGCCGATGACACCGCCGACCGTGCCGCCGAGCAGCGCGGGCCGTTCGAACGCGAAGCCGACCGCGGCACGCAACTCGTCCGGTCTGATCTGCCGCATCGACACGCCGTCCAGCAGCACGTCACCCCGGTCCGGCGGCACCAGCCCACCGGCCACCGCGGCCAGCGTCGACTTGCCTGCGCCGGACCTGCCGACGACGGCGACCACTGCACCAGCGGGCACCAGCAGGTCCACATCGGACAGTGCGACCGACCCGTCGCCGGCCAGCACCGTCACGTCCCGCAGGTCCAGCTCACCGGCACCTGCCGGCAGCGCCAGCTCACCTGCCGGCCGTACCGGCACCTCCAGCACCTCGGCCAGCCTGCCGGCACCCGCCCGGGCGGTGGCCAGCGTGGTGAGGGTCGGCAGGTAGCCGATCAACGTCATGCCCATGCCGGTGTAGCCGAGCGCGGCGAGCAGTTGGCCGGGCGTCAGCCTGCCGTCCAGCACGCCGAGTCCCGCGGCGACCAGCACGGCCAACTGCACGGCGGGCAGCAGCAGCGCGGCCCGCCAGATCATCACGGCCTGGGTGCGCCACATGCCGTGGCCCGCCCTGCCCAGCGCGGGCAGCGGCCGCAGCACCCTGGCCGTCTCCTGCTCCGCGGTGCCGGTGGCCGCGATCGTCCGGATGCCCAGTGCCGCGTCCAGCAGCCGGGCGGACAGTTCACCGGCCAGTTCGCGGTAGTTCGCTATGTGGCCGGACGTGGTGCGCAGGTGGGTCCTGGCCAGCAGCAACGCGAGCGGCACGCTCGCCGCGAACACCGCGGCCAGCCACGGGTCCAGCAGGGCGAGCGCGAGTATGGCGCCGATCGAGGTGATCGCGCCGAGTACGAGTTGGATCGCGGTGGCCGCCACACCGCCTGCCTGGGCGGCATCCCCGGTCAGTCGACTGACCAGGTCACCGGGATCACCGAGTGCACGCACACCGCGCTGGTCGCCGCAGCCGATCACGTGGTCGGCGACCATCCGCCGCAGCCACGCCGTGCCGGTCGACGTCAGTACGGCCGTCGCGATCTCGTTGGCGGCGTCCGCGCCTGCGATCGTGACGACGATGCCGAGCAGCAGCGGTACGCCGGCGCCGGACAGGTTGCCGGCCAGCGCGCCGTCCACAGCGCGGGCCATCGCGTCCGGCAGCAACAGGCCGGCAACGGCGGCCAGCACCCCGGACAGGGTGGCCGCCACCAGCCAACCGGGGGTCCGAACAGCGACCCTGCGCAACAACGCTGTGGCATCGCTGGCTACCCGTTCCGGCATCGTGTTCCTTCCGGCATTCCGTTGCGGGGACGGTTGGTCGACAATTGACAGTGGGAGGAGCGGCGCCGTCCGCCGGCGCCGCTCCTCCCACCTGGCGACGAATCGCCGTCAGCAGGGTGGTGACGACCTCAACGGGTCATCGTCGAAGCCACCCGTCGGTCGTTGAACGACCCGTCACTCGCAGGTGGTGAGGGAGAGGCTGCTGTTGCCGCACAGCAGCAGGCTCGCCCGGCTGCCGCCACCGTTGCCGCCGCCACCGGCGTGACCGTCCATCAGGTCGGGAGTGTCGAGTTCCTGCAGGTCGAGGACGTGCTCCATGTGGATTTCTCCTTGATTGTCGCGAATATCGGGGTATTCGGTGAAGCCACCGGTCCCTGCGGACCGGCGATCAGGGGGCCGCGGCGGTAGCCGCGGCCGGTGTGAGGAACGGAAGTGACACCGTGGTTCCGCTGGTGGCCAGCAGCACGCCCGCTCCGCCGGTGCCCAGGTCCATGGACAGCCGGAGCAGCGTGTTGCCCGGGAACGCCAGCCGTCCCCGGTGGGCGACGGCGTGCCAGGACAGCCGGGCGAGATGCCGGTCGCGGGCCGCGGCCAACTCCGGGTCGGGGGTCCGGCGCAGCGCCACGTCCAGCGCGACGATCAGGCCGGCCCTGCCGAAC
>DASXYT010000017.1:0-31392 GCA_036502345.1 Pseudonocardiaceae bacterium
TAACGTTCAGTGCCGCGGGTAGTAGGTCTGCCAGTTGGCCACCGACGGTCGCAGCCGCCCTGCCGGTCCCTGCCCGAACAGCCACAGCACGTTGCTCGTCATCGCGGCGACAGCGATGCAGGACGTGCTGGTGCAGTCGGCAAGCGAGGGAATCCAGTTGTTGGTGCCGCTGTCCCAGGCGCCCGCTTTGCTCTTGGGGTCGGTGTAGTACGTCATGTCCGAATAGAACGTCGTGCCGGTGTGGCTGGTCGCCACGGCCTGTTTCACCGGCAGCGCCGAGTGGGCCAGCACCTGCACGGAGGCCGGATGCGTGAGGCCGGGCTCCAAACTGTCCACATCGGACGCAATGACACCCGGTAACGCCATGCCGTCGTGCACACCCGTGCCGTTGAAGATCCACGCCGACGGGTCGACCACCGTCATCGACTCGTGTACGCCCGGTGCGAGGAACCCGTTGTACTCCTCGCCGACCAGTGCGGTGGACGGCCAGCTCGCAGGCGGAGCGCCCCACGTGTTGCTGGTGACCTCACGTGGATTTCCCTTGCCGTTCAACGGGTCTTCCTCGGGATCCCGGTAGTCGACCAGTTCCCGGTCGGCGCCCAGCGGCGACGGCTGGGTCCTGACGTGCCGCAGTACCGCGCTGGCACCGAAGAACGCCAGGTTCAACCCGCCGCCGTTGGCCGCCGTGATCGCCGTCCGCTCGGCGAACGTCCAGCACTCGTCGTGACCGAGCGACAGCAGCGCGCTGTGCCCGGCCAGCACGTCCGGATGGTCCTGCACGGTCGCGTCGTTGACATAGGCGACATCGAGCCCGTGCTGTTCGAGGAAACGGACCAATGGTGCCTCGTCGGACAGGAAGTCACCGGCACCCTGACCGTCGGCGTAGGGCCGGTCGTCACTGACCACTCTGGACCGGGTGCACAGCGGATAGACGCCGGGCGGGCAGTCGCCGACGCCCGTGTAGTAGTCGTAGCCACCGTAGGGATTCCAGGCCTGCCAGGTGAACACGTCGTTCTTCACCAGGTAGGCGGCATGGCTGCCCGGTGACCACACGGTCAGCGGCACGTAGCTCTGCTCGTTGTCCGCGCCGATCAGCTTGATCAGGTAGTCGCCCTGCGGGAAGTCCTGGGTGACCTGCATCGACATGGACGCCGCCCAGTTGTCGCAGGACACCATGTTGATTTTCGCCGTCAGTGGACATTTCGGCTGCGCCTTGCCCCCGAACGACGGCGACGCCCAGACCAGCCGCCCACCCGTGCCCCCGTAGTAGCCGACCCGGTAGGCCTCCACTCGGAACGACGCGGCCGAAGTGGACACGAACAGCCGAACCGGCTGGCCGGTCGTCGCATAGGTCTGGTCGGCGAATCCCTCGATGAACCCGTGGGCCGGTGCTCCGGTGATCCGCCAGTCCGTGGTGCCGCGCAGCGCGTTCTCCTGGATCACCCAGTTCGCCTGCACGCCGTCGTCCGCCAGTTTCGTCGCTTCCGTTGTGCTACCGGCGGGTCGGCTACTGGCGGGTACCGCTGTCGGGGCGCCCGCCACCGTCGCGGACGGGGCCTGGCGCGCGGCGAGCACGGCGACCGCGGTGGCCACCAGCACGCCGGTGAGGCCGACCATGACCAACCGCGAACTTGGCATGTCCATCACCTGGCATGTCGATCGAGGGATGTTCGACGACGGAACGAACGTTCGCAGTGCGGACCCGTTCCGTCAACCCCTGGTTCGTTGTCAGGTGGTGGACAGCACCACTCGCAACGCCGACCGTGCCGGCACCAGCCGGTGCTCGGGCAGCACGCCGGGACCGCAGGATGCCGAGCCGATGCCCTGGTGGGCCACGTCCAGGTTGAGCCAGATCCGGTCACCAGCACGCAGATCACTGGTGTGCCGGGCGGCGTCCAGGTCCTCGCTGGTCCAGCGCCGAGCCGTCAGGTTTACTGTCGGATCGCCGTCGAGCCGTAGCCCGTGCCCGTCGGCGCCGGTGAACGTCGCCCACCGCACGCCTGCCCGGTTGCCGTTCTCCTGCGGGAACACGTAGGGCGTCTGCCACTCGTCGACGGTCCTGGTGAACCGGCCGACCCGCGCCGCCCGATGACTGTCCGGATAGGATTCGCCCGGGCCGCAGCCGAACCAGGTGACCTGGCCCAGCGCTGCGGGAACGGCCAGCCGGACACCGATCCTGGGCAGCACGGCGATCCACCCGCCGTCCGGCCGCACGTCCACGTCCAGCCGCAGCTTGTCACTGTCGGCTGTCCACCGGTACACAGCGAGGAACGCCAGGTCGGTCGCTGCCGGCCCGACCCTGGTGGTCACCGTGAGCGTGTCGCCGCCCTCGGTGAGTGACACCAGGCGGTGTTGCAGCCGGTGCAGGCCGATCCGCCGCCACTCCGTGGCCACCGGCTGTTCCTGGCCGTGCCAGCCCTCGTCGTTGTCGGTCGGCGCCCGCCACAGGTCCAGCCGGGGCACCTCCATGTCGATCCCGGCGAACGCGGTGAGCCGACCGCGCTCGTCGAACTCGGCCTGTCCGAGCCGCAGCCCGGTGTCGGTGGCCTCGATCCGCTCGGTGGCCGGTATCCAGATGCGCTTGGGTTCGGTGATCGCGGCCTGGCCCCACGCGATCTCGTGACCGGCGTCCGCCCACGCCGTGTCCACGGCCAGCACCGCACGCACGGTGAGCCACGTTTCGGCACCGCCACCGCCTGCCATCGTGGCGGCGTCCGGCAGTGGGACGTCGGCCGATTCGCCGGCGGCCAGCGGCGGCACGTCAAGTGAGGCGCCGGCCAGCGACAGGCCCTCCTTGGCCACCGACCAGTCGAACGCGAGATGACCCAGATCGGCCACGTCGTACAGGTTGGTCACCCGGACCGTGCCCTGTTTCGGGTCCGGCTCGATCCGGACCGGTGCCACCACTTTCGCGAACTCGACCAGGCCGGGGCTGGGCGTGCGGTCGGGGAAGACCAGGCCGTCGGTGATGAAGTGGCCGTCGTGCAGCGGTTCGCCGAAGTCGCCGCCGTAGGCGTAGTAGGCGGTGCCGTCCTCGGTGGTGCGCGGAATGCCGTGGTCGATCCACTCCCACACGAACCCGCCCTGGCAGCGTGGATAGCGCTCGAACAGCTTCTGGTACTCGGTCAGCCCGCCGGGCCCGTTACCCATGGCGTGCGCGTACTCGCACAGCACGAACGGCAGCGCGCGGCGGTGCTCGTCGGCGTCCTGGTCGTCGGGCAGCGGTTCGGCGTACCGGCCGACGGCGTCCACGTCGTCGTGCGGGTGGTACATCCGGCTGTACACGTCCGTGTACGTACAGTTCCAGTCGCCCTCGTAGTGCACCGGCCTGCCGGGATCACGCTGGTGTGTCCAGGCGGCCATCGCGGCGAGGTTGTGGCCGGTGCCCGCCTCGTTGCCCAGTGACCACATGATCACCGACGGGTGGTTCTTGTCCCGCTCGACGGTGCGCCGCATCCGGTCCAGCAGCGCAGGCTCCCACTCCGGGTCGTCGCTCGGATTCCCTTTCCAGCCAACGAAGATGAACCCGTGCGTCTCCAGGTCGCACTCGTCGATCACCCACAGCCCGTACTCGTCGCACAGGTCGAGGAACGCGGGATGCGGCGGATAGTGGCTGGTACGCACCGCGTTCACGTTGTGCCGCTTCATCAGCAGTACGTCGGCCAGCATGGTCTCGCGGGGGACCGCACGGCCGTGCTCGGGATGCCACTCGTGCCGGTTCACCCCGCGCAGCAGCAGCGGCCTGCCGTTCACGGTGAGCAGCCCGTCGACGACGACCACCGTGCGGAACCCGATCCGCAGCGCGATCCGCTCGCCGCCCGCGGTCAGCGTGCCCCGGTAGAGGTGGGGCACCTCGGCCGACCACGGCCGCACGTCCGCGATGTGGTGCGGCCCCTCGGCCGGCACGTCGACCAGCCCGAGATCGGGCACGCTGAGCAGGGCGGGCACGTCGCCGGTGGCCACCCGCAGTGTGCCGGCGCCGGTCTCGTGGTCGTAGTCGGCGTGCACGAACACGTCCGGCACCGCGCCGGCCGGCCTGGCCAGCAGCGTCACACCGCGGAAGATCCCGGACAGCCACCACATGTCCTGGTCCTCCAGGTAACTGCCGGCCGACCACTGGTGCACCCGGACGGCGACCACGTTGCGGCCCGGCCGCAGCAACTGGCCGACGTCGAACTCGGCCGGCAGCCTGCTGCCCTTGGCGTGGCCCAGTTCGGTGCCGTTGAGCCAGACCCGGAAACACGAGTCGACACCGTCGAAGCGCAGCACGGCGTCGCCCGCCGGCCAGTCGGCCGGCAGGTCGAACGTCCTGCGGTACTCGCCGGTCGGGTTGTCGTCCGGCACGTGCGGCGGGTCGACGGGGAACGGGTACTGCACGTTGGTGTACGCGGGGGAGCCGTAGCCGTGCATCTGCCAGTGCGCCGGCACCGCCAGTTCCGCCCAGTCGCCGTCGGCGAGATCCGGCTCGGCGAAGCCCGGACCGGAGCCCCGCACGTCCGGGTGCAGCCGAAACCGCCACAGCCCGTCCAATGAAACGGCCGGGGCATCAGAACTGCAACTTGCTCTCGGCGGCAGAAGACCGACGCCTGGTACCGGGTCCTCGTGATAGGGCAGCTCGTCGTGGGGCTCAGGCACGTGCAGCAGTATCCGGCACCGTCACCTGTTCGTGCGGGATTTCGTCCGCCAGCAGGTCGCGCAGATAACGCAGCTGGATGCCGCGCTGCAGTGGGCCGCCGCCCTCGTGCTCGTTGTACGGCCACACCTCGATCCGCTTCGGCCCTGCCCACGCGTGATAGGCGGCGAACACGGTGGACGGCGGGCAGATCGGGTCGCGCAGCGCCACCGAGTACAGCGCGGGCACGGTGCCCAGTGGGGCCAGGTGCAGGCCGTCGAAGTAGCCGAGCGTGTCGAACACCCGCTGCTCGTCGACCCTGCGGGTGGCCAGGTACTCCACGAGTTCGTAGTACGGCAGTGCGTCGGTCACGTCGACGGCCCGCCGGATGTGCGTCATGAACGGCACGTCGATCAGCGCGGCGATGGGCGTCGGGCCGTCGGTCAGGCCGTGCAGCGCGCCGACTGCCTGTGCGATCGCGCCGCCCTGGCTGCCACCGGCCACCACCAGCCTGGTCGCGTCCACGCCCGGCGCCGCGGCAGCGGCTGCCAGCGCGCGGACGGCGTCGGTGTAGACCCGCCGGTAGTAGTAGTGCTCGGGATCGTCGATCCCATCGGTCAGGAATCCTGGCACCCGCACCGAGCCGCCACTGCTCGGATCGGGCGTGTCACCCGGCCAGCCGAACCGGCCACTGACGCCCCGGGTGTCCACGACGAGCGCTGCCCAGCCTGCCGCGGCCCACACCGTGTGGTCGTGCGGGAAGCCGCGACCGATGCCGTAACCCTGGTAGTGCACGACGCACGGCACCGGCGTCCCGGCGCCGCGCGGCACCAGCAACCAGGCGGCGATCGGCGCGCCGCCCCAGCCCGCGAACCGCACGTCGTGCACGTCCACGTTCGGCAGCGCTGCGTCGACGGGGGTGAACCGTGCGTCAATGGGGAACTCGGCGGCCTCGGCGAACGTGCGGCGCCAGAAGTCGGTGAGGTCGGCCGGCACGTCCGTGGTCGGGCGGTACTCCTGTAATTCGGGCAGCGGCAGGTCGAACAGCGGCATCAGAACTCCTCGTGGCGGTCCGGATCGACGGCGGAGGACTCCCCCTTGTCCAGTGCGCGCAGCCGGGAGATGTCCTCCGGGGACAGCTCGAAGTCGAACACTCCGAGATTGGCGCGCTGCCGCTCCTGGTCGCCCGACTTCGGAATGGGCACCAGGTCCTGCTGTACGTGCCAGCGCAGGATGATCTGCTCCGCCGTGCGGCTGTAGCGCTGCGCCAGTTCGCGGACCACCGGTGCCTTGTGCACGCCTTCCTTGCGGCCCAACGGACTGTAGGAGACGGTGACGATGCCGTGCTTCTCCAGGTACGTGTGCAGCGCTGCCCTCGGCGTCGCGGGGGAGAGCTGGATCTGGTTCACCGCAGGGAGGACGCCGGTTTCCGCGTCCAGCCGCTCGATGTGTGCCTTGGTGAAGTTGGAGACGCCGACCGACCTGATCAGACCCTCGCCGCGCATGGACAGCATCGCCCGGTAGGACTCGATGTACTTGTCCTGCCTCGGCAGCGGCCAGTGAATGAGGTAGATGTCGACGTAGTCGAGGCCGAGCCGTTTCAGACTGGCGTGCAGAGCGGCTTTCGTGGCGTCGTAACCGTGATCGGACCCACGCAGCTTGGTCATCACGGTCACGTCCGACCGTGCCACCCCACTGTCCCGCACCCCTCGGCCGACGCCGACCTCGTTGCCGTACTTGGAGGCGGTGTCCACCAGCCGGTAGCCGAGTTGGAGTCCGGTGCGGACGGCGACCGCGGCGGCAGCGTCGTCCATCGGCCAGGTGCCCAAGCCGATCAGCGGGATCTCGCCGCCGGTGTTCAACGGCCTGGTCGGAACTGTGCTCGGCTGGTTCACGGTGCCTCCTTCTCCTGTGGTGCTGTTCGGTTCCTGGCCGCGTGTCCGGCGTCACGATATGCTAAACGCCTCGACCAGGAACGATCGGAGGGCTGATGACCGACCGGCAAGCCGGACGGGGCAGGGGCCGGCCGCGCAGTGAGCGGGCCAGGCTGGCCATCCTGGCCGCTGCCGGTGAGCTGATGTTGGAGGGCGGCGTGAACGCCGCGTCCATGGAGGCCATCGCCGAGCGGGCCGGGGTCAGCAAGGCCACCATCTACAAGTGGTGGCCGTCCCGTGGCGCCGTCGCGCTGGACGGCTTCCTCGCCCAGGCGCTGGAGACGATCGCGGTGCCCGAGGGGCTGTCCACTCGAGAGGGGCTGCGCTTCCAGGTCGGTGCGCTGGTCCGGCTGTTCCGTGACACGCCGTCCGGTCCGCTGATGCGGGCGCTGGTCAGCCAGGCCGAGTGCGACCCGGAGATCGCCCGTGCCGTGCGGGAGCGCTGGCTGGCGCCCCGCCGTGCCGTGGCCATGGAAATCATCCGGGCGGGCATGGTCAGCGGCGAGATCCGGCCGGACGTCGACGTCGGCGTCGTGTCCGATCAGTTGTTCGCACCGATCTACCACCGTCTCATCTTCGGTCATGAACCGCTGGACGACGAGTTGGCGGACCGACTGGTGGACCAGGCCATGGGTGGTCTGTGCCCGACCGTCTCCCAGGTTGCGCCCACCGTGTTGTCTTGACCACTTTCGGTCCGCCTGTCATGCGCCGTTAATTTCTAAACGGTAGTTTCAGAAATTGGGCGAACGGAGGGTGACCATGACACAGCGCACGGACGGGGTACCGGCTACGGAGAGTTCCGAGGCCTGGGTGCCGCCGCGCAACCTGCGGCTGATCGTGCTCACCATGGCCGTGGCGTGCGGGCTGGCAGTGGCCAACCTGTACTACGCGCAGCCGCTGCTGGCGCTGGTCGCCGGCTCGTTCCACGTCAGCCAGGGCACCGCCACCATCGTCGTCACGGCGACGCAGTTCGGCTACGCGATCGGCCTGCTCGTGCTGCTGCCGCTCGGCGACCTGGTGAACAACCGCAAGCTGACCTCCCGCACGATCATCGCCACCGCCGTCGTGCTCGCCCTCGCGGCCTTCTCGCCGAACTTCGGGCTGTTCCTGGCGCTGTCGGTGCTGGTCGGCATCACGTCGGTGGTCGCGCAGATCCTGATCCCGTTCGCGGCGCACCTGGCACCCGAGGACAGCAGGGGCAAGTTCGTCGGCCAGGTGGTCAGCGGACTGCTGCTGGGCATCCTGCTGGCCAGGACGGTGGCCAGCCTGGTGGCGGCCGAGTGGGGTTGGCGCAGTATCTATGTCGTCTCGGCCGTGCTGATGATCGTCATGTCGGTCGCGCTGGCCCGCATCCTGCCCAACCGGCCGCCCGACCACACCGCGAGCTACCGCAAGCTGATGGGGTCCGTGCTGGAACTCGTGCGCACGCAGGCACTGCTGCGGCGGCGGGCGTTCTGCCAGGCCATGTTGTTCGGTGCGTTCACGTCGTTCTGGACCGCGATCGCGTACGAGTTGATCAGCGTGCACCACCTGAACCAGGTGGCGGTCGGGATCTTCGCGTTGGTCGGCGCGGCCGGTGCCGCCGTGGCGCCGCTGGCCGGCAAGCTCGGGGACCGGGGATACGGGCACTACGGCCGGATGGTCGCCATCGTGATCGGCATCGGCGCCATGCTGCTGGCCGCGTTCGGCGCCGGCAGCGTCATCCTGTTGGGCCTGGCGGGGGTGCTGCTGGACCTGGCGGTGCAGGGCCACCAGGTGTTCAGCCAGCGGGACATCTACGCACTGCGCGGTGACGCGCGGGCCAGGATCAACACCGTCTTCATGACCACGATCTTCGTCGGCGGAGCGGCGTCGTCGGCGGTGTCCGGCTGGCTGCACGACACCTTCGGCTGGACCGGCGTGGCCCTGTTCGGCGCGATCCTGCTGGTGCTGGCCGCCATCGTGTGGACCGTCGGCCACTTCGGTAGCGGCGACTACGCGGAACCGGCGAACACCACGATGAGTGGGACGCCCATCGACGCCACAAACGCGAACTGACGCTGAGACGACACAAAGTGGTCAGTCGGCTACCTTACTTGTGATGGTGGCCGCTGGCGCGAGGGTCACAACCGCAGTTCTGGCTGTACCCGTGTTCGTCGAAGCTCACGATCGTCGTTTGTGCTGTGAATCCATTGTCGGCGGGATAGGAAGACCTGACGGGGCGAACCACGTGTTCTCTTCGCTCGGCGTCTGTCGTCTCCAGCATCATCTCGTCGTCGGCGAGGTCGAAGTGGTTGTGCAGCAGCGCGATGCCGAAGCGGTCCAGGGCGTTGTGCCTGGCCAGGACGAGTCGAACGTCCTCAAGGCAGGCAGCGTCCGGGTCGCCGATCGGCTTGACGTCGGCGATGTTGTCGAGGTCGGCATGGGCCTGCCGACGCAATTTCGTACCGAATCCGATCGATATCCACTGGTAGCCATCGAATGGTCACCGAACGACGCATCGGACCACGATGTCTCCCGGGTGCGGCCTGCCGAATTCCTGTCACGGCAGGATCGGCACCGTGGCCCCATCACGTAGGAACACCGGGATGCGCTCCGGCGGCGCGTCCGCCGAAACAGTGCGGCCACCCTCGAACGACGCACCGGTCCACGGGTCGGTCCAGGCCGCGCCGGCCGGCAGGTACACCGGGCGACCCGTGGCACCGGCCGCCAGGATCGGCGCCACCAGCACATCCGGGCCGAGCAGGAACTGGTCCTCCACGTCCCACACCGCCGGATCGCCGGGGAAGTCCACGAACAGGGGCCGCATCGGCGGCAGGCCACGCTCGTGCGCCACCCGCATCTGCGCCAACAGATAGGGCCGCAGCCGTTCCCGCAGCCGCAGCGACCGCTCGATCAGCGCCAGCGCGTCCTCCCCGTAGGACCACACCTCGTTCGGGCCGCCCGTCATGTCGGAACCGAGCGGCATCCTCGGATCGCGGAACCCGTGCAGCCGGAACAACGGGCAGAACACGCCGTACTGGAACCACCGGACAACCAGCTCGCGGTAGGCGGGCGATGCCGGGTCGCCACCGTGGAAACCGCCAATGTCCGTTGTCCACCAAGGGATTCCGGACAGCCCGATGTTCAGCCCTGCCCGCACCTGGGTACGCAGCGACTCCCACGTCGGGTCGATGTCGCCCGACCACACCGCCGCGCCGTAGCGCTGGCTGCCCGCCCACGCCGACCTGGACAGCAGTACCACCTCGTCGTCGCCCTCGGCCAGCATGCCCTCGTGGAAGCCACGGGCGTGCTCGGCCGGATAGCTGTTGAACACCTCCGCGCCCGGACCGGTGTGGAACCGCAGGTTGTGCGGGTGGCCGGGCTGGATCTCCGGTTCACACGCGTCCAGCCAGAACGTGCGGATACCCAGGTCGACGTAGTTCCGCTTGATCTTCGACCACAGGTAGGCCCGCGCCGCCGGATCGGTGGCGTCGTAGAACGCCACCGGCATCTCGACGTCGAACCCCTTGTCCCGCCACGGCGCGTGGAACGGCACCCCCTGCTCGGCACCGACCAGCAGACCCGCCTGCTCCATCTCCTGGTAGTTCTCGCTCAACGGACTCACCGAGGGCCACACCGACACCATCAGCCGGATGCCCAGCGACTCCAGTTCCCGCGCCATCCCGGCTGGATCCGGCCACTCAGCGGGGTCGAACCGCCAGTCGCCCAGGTGCGTCCAGTGGAAGAAGTCCACCACGATCACCGACAGCGGCAGCCCACGCCGCACGTACTCCCGTGCCACGGCCAGCAACTCGGCCTGGTCGCGGTAGCGCAGCTTGCACTGCCAGAACCCGCTGGCCCACGCCGGCAGCATCGGCGCATGGCCGGTGGCGTCCGCGTAGTGCGCCAGGATGTCGGCCGGTGTGTCGCCGGCAGTCACCCAGTAGTCCAGTTGCCTCGCGCTGTCCGCGACCCACCGGGTGCCGTTCTCGGCCAGTTCGACCCTGCCCACCGCCGGCATGTTCCAGAGGAACCCGTAGCCCCTGCTGGACAACAGGAACGGCACGGTGACCTCGGCGTTGCGCTGCACCAGGTCCAGCACCATGCCCTTCTGGTCCAGGCGGCCGTGGGTGCGCTGGCCCAGCCCGTAGAGCCGTTCGCCCCGGTAGGCGGCGAAGCGCTGCTCCAGCCTCGCGTAGCCGTTGCCCTGCGGCATGTGCAGCCGCGCGCCCGGCCACCAGAAGTGCGACCGCTGCTCGGCGACCAGTTCCTCGCCGGTGTCGGTCCTGACGAACCGCACCAGGGCAGCCGGCCCGGTGTCGCCCTGCCGCACTTCCACGATGCCGGTGATGGCGCCGTTGGTGATCCGGCCCGTGTCGCCGGTGACCGTCACCTCCACCTCGGTCGGCTTCGGCGGCAACAGCGCGCCCGGTACGTCGTCGAGCAACTGGTGCAGGCCGGCCCGCACCCGCAGGCTGTCCGCGCCGTGGGGTTCGATGCGCAGCACCTCGTGTCGCACCGTGACCTCGACGGCGCGTCCGGCACTGCGGATGGGAGTCATCTGCCTGCTCCTCCAGTTTCGTTTCGAAAGGTCGAAGCGCTTCGATTCAGTGGGTGAAGATACAACCGCCGATCGCGGTATTGATCAGTGTCGTGGCGCTGAACTGGCTCTTTCGGTCAGCCGGGGGGAGAGCAGTCGGATCTCCGGATGGGTTTCCCCGTTGAGTTGCCGCATCGCCATTTCCACGGCGGAACGGCCGAGTTCGGCGGCCGGGACGGCCACCGCCGTCAGTGCGACGGCCTGGCTGGTGGCCATGTCCTCGGGACACACCGCGACCACCGACATGTCCTCCGGGACGCGCAGGCCGCGCTGTCGCAGGTCGGACAGCAGCGCGGCGAGCACCGCCTCGTTGTGCACGACGAGGCCCGTGGTGTCCGGATGTTCGCGCAGCACGTCGTCCAGGCGGCTGTGCACCGCGTCGTAGGACGGGGCGCACGCGTAGGAGGCGGCCAGCAGACCGCGCTCGTTCGCCGTCGTGGTGAAGCCACGCAGGAACCGGCCCGCGTAACTGGTGCCCCGCTCGTACACCGCTGGTGACGGGCCGATCAGCGCGACCTCGGCGTGCCCGAGATCGGCAAGGTGCGCCACGCACACCGAGCCTGCCGCCGCGAAGTCCAGGTCGACGCACGCCAGTTCGAACGGCTGGTCGGGCACCCCGATCAGCACCACCGGCCTGCGCAGCGATCGCAGCACCGGCACCCTCGGCTCCGAGGCCTCGATGTCCATCACGATGATCGCGTCGGCAACGCTGGACGCGGCCACCCTGCGCAGTCCTTCCGGCCCCTCGTCCTTGGTGAGCAGCAGCAGGTCGTGGTCGTAGGCGCGGGCCGAGGTCACCGCCGACGCGACGAACTGCATGACGACGGGCACGTTCTGGTCGGCCCGCAGCGGCACCACCAGCGCCAGGATGTTCATCCGGCTGCTGGCCAGCGCCCGTGCCCCGGCGTGCGGGTGGTAGCCGAGCCTGCGGATGCTCTGCTCGACCCGCCTGCGCGTCGCCAGCGAGATCGACCGCTTGCCGGACAGCACGTAGGACACCGTGCTCGGCGACACCCGCGCGTCGGACGCCACGTCGGCGATGGTCACCATCGGGGCCTCCCGGGACGAGCGGCGCAGTCGAAGCGTATCGACGGTCGGTGAATGTAAGAGACATCGCCGCGTCGCACAAGCGTCCGGCGTCATCGGGTGTCGAATACGCAGGTAGGCGCTACGACCACGATGCTCTGATCGTGCACGTTCAGGACGGTGGCCTTGACGCTCTCGAAAAACCGCTGCGATAGTCCTGGCCGTTGCCGGCTGCTCGAATCGCTTCAACACCCGGCGTGCGGCTGGCCGACCCCGGCCACGGCCGGTGCCGGGCACACTCTCCACACGTTCCGGCTCACCCGATCCGGCTTACGGGTGCGCGGTGGTGACGTGCCCGGGCGGTCGGGCACGTCACCGCAACGTCACCGCACGTGACCACAACGTCATAACGTTGTCGACGCATTCGTGTCAGGTTGGGCGAACTGTGAAGCGGGCGTGAACGCGGTGCACTATCTTGTGCCGTCATGACCACTCCTTACGACCCCAACGACCAGGGCGGATACGGCGAGCCCTCCGGGCTGCCCAGCTTCCCAGCCGCTCCGCCGCCCTCGGAGGGACCGGCGCAGGTCTTCACGCCGCCGAAAGAGATCATGGCCGCGTTCTGGTGCTACGTCGCTGCCGCTGTGGTCATCCTCATCGGTGGTGTGTTGTCGCTCGGTGCGAAGCAGACCCTCGTCGACACCCTCCGGGACAACAACACCAGCAACCTCTCGCCGACGCAGATCGACCAGGCCGCGTCGGTCACGCTGACACTGCTGCTCGTGGTGGCCGTCATCGTCGCCGGGCTGTTCCTGCTGTTCGCGTTCAAGCTGAAGGCAGGCCGTAACTGGGCCCGTATCGTGCTGGCGATCATCGCGGTGCTGGAACTGATCTCGCTGCTGAACGGCAGGGGCAGTGCCTCGATCCTCAGCTACATCGGCATTCTCGCCGCCGTGATCGGCGCTGTGCTGTCGTGGATGCCGAACTCGTCGGCCTACATCTCGGCGGTCAAGCGCAGCCGCTGACCGCTACGGTGCGGCCATGGAGTTGAGCAAGTACGGCCACGCGGCCGTGGCACTGGTGCGCGACGGCCGCAGGCTGGTGGTGGACGCCGGTGGCATGACGGAGGACGCCGCCCTGGTCGGCGCGCACGCCGCACTGGTCACGCACGAGCACTTCGATCACTTCGACGGGCAGAAACTCCGGGCGGCGCTGGCCGCCGACCCGGAGTTCGAGGTATGGACGAACGCGGCCGTCGCAACCCAACTCGAGGACGCGGGCCCGAGGGTGCACATTGTCGGCGCGGGCGACGAGTTCACCGCGGCGGGTTTCACCGTCCGCGTGTTCGGCGAGTGGCACGCCGAGGTGCACCAGGACATTCCCCGGGTCGGTAATGTCGGATTTCTGATCGACGGTTCGGTATTTCATCCCGGCGATGCCTTCACCGTGCCGGACGAACCGGTCAGCACCCTGCTGCTGCCGGTGCACGGCCCCTGGTCACGGGTCGGGCAACTGGTCGACTGGGTGCGTGAGGTCGAGCCGAACCGGTGCTTCGCCGTGCACGACGGCGCGCTCAACGACGTCGGGCTGGCAATGGTCGACCGACTGCTCGGCGAGCACGGCCCGAGCGGCACCGCCCTCACCCATCTCCGGCCGGGCGAGCACATCGAGCTGTGATCGCAGGTCAGCCCGAGGTTCCGCAACAGTGCGGAATCAGGACGGCCCCGGCGATCAATCGGTTCGTCGGTCAACGGCATTGTCGGTCGAGCAAAAGGTTGGATAACGAACCGCCAACCGCGTCAGCGAGAAAGCACCATTCGGGTGCTGGTTCCCTGACGGGGCGGCGCTAACCTCCCGTAATGCGCCGTGTGTGCCACCACGTGCGGAAGAAGTGGTCGCACCCGGCGCGGGAGGAGACGGACTCAATGACGCATCCGTTGGATTCGGCGAGTGAACCAGCGGTCTTACCCCGCGGCCTGGCCGGATTGATGCGCCCAGAACTGGCATCGGTCGGCGAGGAGATCATCGCCGAGATCCGGCGCACCATTCCCGAGTACGGCAGGCCATTGGACGGACCCTACGGCCACGCCATGCGGGTCGGCGTCGAACAGGCGCTGCTCGCGTTCGTGGACCACGTGGCCGATCCGACCACCCGGCACGATCGGCGGGACGACGTGTGCCGGAAACTGGGCCAGAACGAGGCCCTGGAGGGGCGCAGCCTGGACTCACTGCAGTCGGCATACCGCGTCGGTGCCCGCGTGGCGTGGCAGCGGATGATGCGGATGGGCCGTCGGCACAACCTGTCGTCGTCGGTGATGTCGCTACTCGCGGACGCGCTGTTCGGCTACCTGGAGGAACTGGCGTCGCTGTCGCACAACGGCTACCTGGAGGCCCAGGCCCGGTCGGCCGACGCGGTGGAGGAGTGGCGGAACCGGCTGGTGCGGCTGATCCTGGAATCGCCTGCGGCGCCCCGCGTCGCGATCGAGGAACTGGCGACGCTGGCCGGCTGGGACGTACCGGACGAGGTGACGCTGGTCGCGGTCCCGGTCGGCACGAAATGCGCGAATCCCATGCTGGACGGTGACGTCCTGGCCGACCTCCGGCGACCCGACCCGTACCTCCTGGTGCCCGGCCGGGTGACCCCCGGCCGGCAGACCCGGTTGGCCGCCGCCATTCCGATGGCCCGGATCTCGGTCGGCGTGCCGGTGCCGCTGGCCGAGGCCGTGGACTCGCTGCGCTGGGCTCGGCAGGCGCTGGACCTGGCCGAGGACGGTGTGCTGGGTGCCGACCGGGTCGTCCGCTGCGCGGACTGCCTGCCCACGTTGTGGCTGACCTCGGACAGCGCGCTGCTGGAGCAGTTGGCGCGACGCGAGTTCGGGAAGCTGGACGGACTGACGCCCAAGCAGCGCGCGCGGCTGGTGGAGACGCTGGGCGTGTGGCTGGAAACGCGGGGCGGTGCGGCGGAGATCGCCGACCGGTTGCACGTGCATCCGCAGACGGTGCGGTACCGCATGCGGCAACTGGAGAAGACGTTCGGCGACCAGCTCGCGGACCCGGACGGCCGGTTCGCGATCGAGCTGGTACTGCGGGCCACCCGATTACAGGAGGCCCGAGTGCCGGAGGTGGCCGAATCGGAGGGGTTCCGGGCGTCCTGAGAGGACTGTCAGGAACTCTTACCGCGCGTGCATGTCGTCGATCACCCAGTGGCCTGCGACCAGCTCGGCGCTGATCGACAGTTGGGCCGCGGATGCGCTGGTCTGGCCGGTGTCGCCGCGGGTCGTGGTCTGGTCCAGGAACACCAGCAGTTGTGCGTGGTCGCCCTCCAGGCGGGTGACACCGGCGGCGACCACCCGGCTGGTCAGCGTGAGCTGCTGGGCGGCCGCCTGTTGCCGGACCTGGCCGAACAGCGTGTTGTACTGACCTGCTGCCTTGCCGGTGAGCACCGCGGCGGCGGCCTGCTGCGTCGCCCCGACGTCGTTGTAGGAGTAGGAGAAGATCTTGGTGAGGCCGTCACTGACAGCATTGGTCACCTGGTTCGTGGCGCCCGCGTCGACCAGCGCCTGATTGTTCCCGGACCGCGCCCGCAGTGACTGCGTGAGGAACCCGGCGCCCACGGCCGCGAGCAGCACGGTGGCCGCCATCAGCAGCAGCGGGCCACGGAACCGGCGCACGACATCGAGCACACTCCTGTGCGGTTCGGGCGCCGTCTCCACCGGCCCGTCCTCGTCGAGCCGATCGGATTCCTGGCTCACTGACACGGGTTGTTCAGTCCCTTCGACGGTTCGGTCAGCTCGCGCCGACGGGGATCGCGGTCAGCGAGCTGAGCTTCCAGCCGGCAGCGGTACGGGTGAGGCCGGCTCGGTAGCGATTGCGGTCCGTGGTGGCCGACCCGGATCGTGGGGTCACCGCGATGTCCACCGCGGCAATCATTTCCGCGGTGCCGGTCGCCGGATTCAGTTGCGTGACCGCCGCGTCGGTGACCCGGCCCGCCGCGCTGGACCCCGCTTGTTCGATCTGCCTTCTGCTCTGCGCCTGGGTGCTGCGCAACTGGTCGCGCAACACACCGGTCGACGCGTTCAGCCAGAGTCGCAGCCCCTTGTCGAGGTGGGCGGCGTCCATGGTGTTCAGCGCGGCGATCTCCTGCGTGCCGGCCCGCAACACGTCGTCCCGCGTCCTGGCGCGCGCCGCGGCGTCGTCGTGGCCGGCGTGCCACCACGAGAAACCCGACCAGCAGGCGAATGCGGCGACGACGACCAGGGCGACCCAGCCGATCCGCCACATTCTGCGCCGGGTGCCCTGCTCCCGGTCCAGCGGTTCGGTCATCGAGGGCTCAGCCCCATCAGTTGCCCGATACCACCGGGATCGGGCGACAGTGACGCGGTGCTCAGGACGCCCGGCTGGGCGGCCGCGGGCACGCCGGCGGACGGTGCGTTGGCGGAGCCGCGCACCTCGATGCCGGTGCGTGGTGCCGCTGTGCAGCTCGCGTTGGTGTTCAGCGGCGGGCTGGGCGAGGTGTTCAGCCCGTTGCGGTAGGTCGTGCCGCCGTATCCCGCGGTGCACGGCAGCGGGTTGAAGAACGTCAGTGCCATACCGAAGTTCGCGCCGTTCTGGTTGATCACCGTGTTTCCTGCCGCGACGGCGGCGGGCAGGGCCACCAGCAGCTCCTCCAGTCCACCCTGCCGGCCCACCGTGAGATCGGACGTGGTGAGCAGGTTGGCCAGCAGGATGGACAGGCTCGGATTGGTCTGCGACAACAGGTCCGTCACCTGCGTCGCCGCCGGCGGTGTCGCCGTGATCAGCCTGCGGATGTCGGAGTCCGACACGTCCAGCTGCCCGGCAAGGAGGTTCAGGCTGCGGCTGAACGACTCCAGGGCTGCCTTCTCGTCGTTCTGGGTGGTCAGCACGGTCGTGCTGTTGTCGATCAGCCCGATGGTGTCGGGCAGGTCCTGGGTGGCGCCGTTGGTGAGGCTGCTACTGGTGTCCAGCAGCACCTGTAGGTTCTGGCCCTGTCCTTGGAACGCCTTGCCCAGTTCGTCCACGACGGTGCGCAGTGACTGCTGCGGCACGGAGGCGGACAGCGCGTCGATGCTGCTGAGCACGTTGGTCACCGGCAGCGGCAGCTGTGTGGAGTCCCGTTGGATGGTCGAACCGTCCGCCAGGTACGGGCCACTGGTCGATTTCGGCCGCAGGTCGACGTATTCCTCGCCGACGGCCGACAGATCGGCGACGACGGCCCGCACATTGCTCGGAATCGACGCCGAGGAGCTGTCGATGTCCAGGTCCGCCTCGACACCGGTGTCGGTCAGGTTCACCGCACCGACCCTGCCGACCTGCACGCCACGGTAGGTGACGGCGGCGTTCGGGAAGATGCCGCCGGCATCGGCGAGGTCGAGCTTGACCACGTAGTACCCGCGGATACCGACCAACCGGCCGAGATCGGCGTACTTGACGCCGATGTAGCCGATCACCAGCACACCGATCACGATGAACGCCAACACCCTGTACCGGGTGGCCCGGGTGATCATCGGTTCGCACCTCCTGCCGAGGTCTGCGGCGGACTGGTCGTACCGGTCGCTGACGACGTCGGCGGTGCCGAGGACGTGGCCGACGTCGTCGACGACGGCCCGCCGGACGTGCTGGGCGGTTGCCGCGTCGTGGACCCTGCCGCGCTGGAACCGGGCGGGCTGGTCGACGTGCCCGGCACCGGAGTGACGGTGCCGGTGCCGTCGATCACGGGCAGCGGCAGCGGTGGCGGTGCCGCCGACCCCGCCGACGACCGCAGCGCCGCCGACGCCGTGCCGGTCGTCCCGTCCGTCAGGCTCTCGTCGGGATTCAGCGCAGGAATGATCGTGGTGCCGCGAGCGGCGGTCAGCGAAAGGAAGACGTTGAGATAGTCGCCCTTGAAGTCGTTGAGCACCTGGTCGGTGAACGGATACGTGAGCAGGACCTGCAACGCCTGGGGCAACGCCTGGCCCGCGTTGGCCAGTTGCTGCAGCACCGGACCGAGGGAGCGTGCGTCGGCCGCGAAGTTCTGGGTGCTCTTGTTGATGGTGTCCACAGCCACGTTCGACAGCTTGCCCAGCGAGTTGAGCAGCGTGACCAGTTGGCCGCGCTGCTGGTCGAGCACCGCGAGGCCGGGGGAGAGGTTGTCCAGCACGGTGCCGATCTGCCGGTCCCGGCCGGCCAGCGTGGCGGACAGCCGGTCGAGGCCGTCCAGCGCCGCCGTGATGTGCTGCCGTTGGCCGTTGAGGTTGGTCATCAGGGTGTCGGCCTGGGACAGGAAACCGCGCACGGCAGCTTCGTTGCCGTGCAGTGCGTCGTTGAGCTGGACGGTGATGGTGTGCAACTGGTTGATGCCACCGCCGTTGAGCAGCAGCGACAGCGCGCCCAGCACCTCTTCCACCTCGGGGCTGCGATTCGTGCGGGATATCGGGATCGTCGCGCCACTGGCCAGCGTCCCGGTCGCGCTGCCGTCCGTCGGCGCCGCCAGTTCGACGTACTTCTCGCCGAGCAGGCTGGACTGTTGAAGGTAGGCGAAGGAATTGGCGGGTAGGTGCACGTTCGCGTTGACCAGCATCGTGACGTCCGCTGTCCAGCCGTTCGCCGGCAGGCTGATCCTGGTGACGCGGCCGACCGCCACGTCGTTGACCTTCACCGCGGACTGCGGCACCAGGTCCAGCACGTTGGCGAACTGAGCGGTGACCTGGTAGGGATGGCTGCCCAGATCAGCGCCACCGGGCAACGGCAGGTCGTACACCCCGGAGAAGCCGCATCCGCTCACCGTCACGGCCGTGGCCACCAGCGCTGTGGCGAATCTCGTCCTGGCCATCGTCGCCCTGCGCATCACCGGCCACCTCCCGCCAACGTGCCGAAGACCGGACCGGCTGCCGGCAGCGGCAGTGGCGGCAACGCGTGCTGCGCCGATGGCGGGACCGCCGGCAGGCCGTCCGCCTGCGTCTGTTGACAGCCCGACACACCGGGTGCGGTGGCACAGAGCGTGGCCGCCAGAGGGGTGGGCGCCGTTGTCGCCGGTCCTCTGGCGCGCTTGCCGAGACTGAGTTCGTTCAGGTCGCCCCGGCCGTCCAGGGTGCGATGCACCGGGTCGTAGGCGTTGACCACATTGGTCACGGCGAGTGGTGCCGCGTCCAGCATCTCCGCCAGCGAGGCGCGCTGGTTCACCAGCAGTTGGCTGATCGACGCCAGCTTGGTCACGTTCGACTGGATCTCGTCGCGGTTGGTGTTGATGAAACCCTGCACCCGGTCCAGTGCGGTGGCCAGTTCGTTCAACGCGGCACCGAGGTCCTCCCGGTCGTCGGCGAGGAAGCCGGACACCTGTGCGAGTTGCTGCTCGGCCGTCCGCACCTGGCCGTCGTTGTTCTTCAGCGTCGTGGTGAACTGCTGCAGGTTGTCCACCGTGCCGAACAGGTCGCCCTGCGAGCCGGACAGTGTCCTGGTGGCCGCGCCGAGTTGGGCGATCGTGGTGCCCAGGGCCTGGCCGTTGCCGTCCAGGTTGGCGGCGCCGGTGTCGAGCAGATCGGACAGCGCGCCGTTCTTGTTGGCCCCGTTCGGACCCAGCGCGGTGGCGAGTTGGTTGAGGCTGGCGTAGATCTGGTCGAGTTCGGCCGGGGTCATCGTGCGGCTGACCGGGATCGTGGCGCCGTCGGCGATCCGCGGGCCGCCGGAGTACACCGGGGTGAGCTGGAGGTAGCGGTCGCTGACCACGCTCGGCGCGACCACCACCGCCTTCGCCTGTGCCGGTACGGCAACGCCCCGGTCCACCGTCATGGTGACCCGGACCTGCGTGCCGACCGGCGTCACCGAGTCGATCTCGCCCACCGGCACGCCGAGGATCCGCACGTCCGAGCCCGAGTAGACACCGACCGCCTCGCTGAAGTACGCGGTGATCCGTTTCGTGCCGTTGTGCTCGAAGACCCACCACACCGCTCCGGTGACCACCAGCAGCAGCGCGAAGCCCACTGCCGCGTACGTGGCGATCTGTTTGCCCCGCAGGGTCCTGAACATCAGCTACCACCTTGCTTCGGTGACACGCAGCCGACCGGGGTCTGGGGCGCGAAGACCGGCGGCAGGTAGGACCGCGGGACCAGGCCGCAGAGGTAGACGTCGAACCAGCGGCCGTTGCCCAGCGTGTTGCCGACCAGCCGGTAGTACGGGCCGGCCAGGGCCAGCGCCCGGTTGAGGTTGTCCTGATTGCGTTGCAGCACAGTGGCGACCTGGTCCAACTCGACCAGTGCCGGGTGCAGCGTCGCGGAGTTGTCGGTCACCAGGCCGGACAGCTCGACGCCCAGTTGCCGGGTGCCGGTGAGCAGCTGACCGATCGCGTCCCTGCGTGCGTCCAACTCGTTCAGCAGCAGGTTGCCGTCGTTGATCAGCGACTGGAACTGGCTGTCGTCGGTCGCCAGCATTCCGGTGACCCGCTTGGTACTGGCCAGCAGTTGGGCGATCTGGTTGTCCCGGGACGCGATCGTCTGGGACAGCGCGGACAGCCCGGTCAGCGCGGCGTGCACGTCCGGGGCCGTGTTGCTGAACGCGTTGGAGATCGACTCGAAACTCTGCGCGAGCTGTGTCGTGTCGATCCGGCCGACGGTGTTCGCCAGATCGCTGAACGCCTGCGTCACGTCGTACGGGGACGTCGTGCGGCTGGTCGGAATTGCCTGTCCCGGATTCTGCGCCGCGGTGCCCAACGGGTCCACAGCGAGGTACTTCTCACCGAGCAGTGTCTTGATCTTGATGGCCGCCGTGCTGGCGTTGCCGACCCACGTGTCGTCGACCTTGAAGGTGACCTTCACGTGGGTGCCGTCCAGCGCGACGCCGGTCACGGAGCCGACCTTGACCCCGGCCACCCGCACCTCGTTGCCGGACCGCAGCCCGGCCGCTTCGGTGAAGTCGGCGGTGTACGTGGTGCCGCCGATGAACGGCAGGCTGCCGGAGAAGAACACCAGCAGCACGACCGCGGCGACGATCCCGAGCCCGGCGAGGCCGACGAGCACCGGGTCGCGTTCCCTGATTGCCTTCACTGACGACACCTCGATTCCGTCACCGGAATCCCGATGGCAGGCCCGGCGCCCGGTGCGGCGCCCGGCGCCACGGTGACCCCGGTGACGGTCGCCTGGCACAGGAAGAAGTTGAACCACGACCCGTACGACGTCGCGGTGGCGATCTTCTGGAACTTGACGGGCAGGTTGTGCAGGAAGGTGTTCAGCAGCGGAGTGTTGTGCGCCAGGGTGGTGGACACCTTGCCCAGCGCGGAAATGCTCTGCTTCAACCCCGGTCTGCTCAGTTGCAGCAGGTTGCCGGTCGCGGTGGTCAGACCGGACAGCGCGGTGATCGCGTTGCCGATCGGCCGGCGGTCCTGCGCCAGCCCGGACACCAGTTGCTGCAGTGTGGTCACCATGTTCGACAGTTCGTCGCCTCGGCTGTTGACCGTGTTCAGCACCGAGTTCAGATTGTCGATCACCCGGCCGATCACCTGGTCCTTGTTGGCCAGCGTGGTGGTCAGCGACGCGGTGTTCGCGACCAGGTTGTCCACCGTGACGCCGTCGCCGTCGAGCACCTGGACGATCTCGTTCGACAACTGGTTGACGTCGTTGGGCGACAACGCCTGGAACAGCGGCTGGAAGCCGTTGAACAACTCCGTCAGATCCAGCGCGGGCTGGGTGTGGCTCAACGGGATCTTGCCGCCCGACGGCAGTGTCTGGTCGATCGGGCCGACACCCTGGTCCAGCTCGACGTAGCGCTGCCCGACCAGGTTGCGGTACTTCACCACAGCGGTGACCCCGGCGGGCAGTCGGCGGTCGGACTGGATGGCGAACCGCACGTCCGCCAGGCGCCGGTCGACCACGTCGATGTCGTCCACCTGTCCGATCCGGACCCCGGCGATCCGCACGTCGTCGCCGACGTTGAGCCCGGTGACATCGGAGAACACGGCGTGGTACTGGGTCGTGTCGCCGAGGCCGGTGTTGGCGATGGTGATCCCGAGGATCGCGGTCACCAGCAGCGTGACGAGGGTGAAGATGCCGCCCTTGATCAGGGCGGGTGCCATGCTCTTCCGCTTCATTTCAGCGTCACCTCGGTGCCACGGAAGACCGGGCCGACCAGCACGCTGCTCCAGTCCGGCAGTGCCTGCGGCGGCTGGTTGACCGATGGGGCGACCAGTTCGTTGACGAACTCGTTCTCGGCGGGGGAGTTCGCCAGGCCGAGCACCCCGGTGGGGGTGCTCTGGTCAGCGGCCGGCACCTGCGTGCCCGCCCGGACCGCGGGTGCCCGCACGGCCGGCGTGGTGCCGTCGTGCAGCGCGACGCCCCCGAACGGGACCGGGTAGCAGTGCGGACCGCTGTTGTCGTCGAACTTCGGTGTGTCCCGGCCCGGGACGTAGCGGCCCAGCGACGGCACCGGGTGCAGGCTCACCTGGAGGCCGGGCCGGTTGGTGCCCTTGCCGAGGACCCTGTCCACCGCCGGTTCGAAGTTGACCAGCTGTTGCAGCGTGCACGGGAACTCCGACGAGTACTTGGCCAGGATCTGCAGGGCCGGTCGGGCGTCCGCGTTGAGCCGGATGATGTTGTCCTTGTTCTGCGTCAGGAAGTCCGTCAGGTCCTGTGACGTGCCGGTCAGCGTCGTGTACAGGGTGCTGAGGTTGTCCCGCTCCGCGACCACCGTCTGGCTGGTCCGCGAGAAGTCGTTCAACGCCTGGACGAGGTCCGGCGCCGCGGCGTCGAAGTCGTCGGCGACGTTCGCCAGCTGTGAGATGTCGGTGTCCAGCTTGGGCAATTGGGGGTTGAACTGGGCAAGGTAGGAGTTGATCTGCGCGAGCGTGGTACCGAGTTCGGTGCCCCGGTCCTGCAGCGCGGTCGATATCGCGGTCAGCGTGACGGCGAGTTTCTGCGGCTGCACGGCGGTCAGCATCGGCAGCAGGTCGCTGAGCACCTTCTGCAGCTCGATCGCGTCCTGGGAGCGGTCTTCGCCGATCACGCTGCCGGCGACGAGTCGCTGCGGGTCCGGATCGGCCGGCAGGACCAGGTCGACGTACCGCTCACCGAACAGTGTCGTCGGCAACAGCTCGGCCGACACGTTGGCCGGCAGCCGGTTCACCATGTCCGGCTGGATCGCCAGCTCCAGTCGTGCACCGTCCCCTGTGGACGCTATCTGCCGCACCTCGCCGACCACCACCCCGCGCACCTTCACCTCGGCGTGCGGGTGCATCTCGTTGCCCGCGGAGTCGGTCTCCAGAGCGACGCTCACCACCGGCGTGAACTGCTTGTCGTAGATGGCGACGGACAGCCACACCAGCAGCGCCAGCACGACGAGGAACACGACGCCGACCGACCGCCTGCGGATCTTGATCCAGGAAGCTTCAGCAATCATCGTTCATCCCGCGAGTTTCACGGTCGTCGTGGTGCCCCAGATGGCGAGGCTGAGGAAGAAGTCGGTGATGCTGATGGTGACGATCGCCGTGCGCACCGCCCGGCCGACGGCCACCCCGACCCCGGCAGGCCCGCCGGAGGCGCGGTAGCCGTAGTAGCAGTGCGCCAGGATCACCATGATGCTGAAGATCAGCACCTTCACGAACGACCACAGCACGTCCTGCGGTGGCAGGAACAGGTTGAAGTAGTGGTCGTAGGTGCCGGCGGACTGTCCGTTGAACAGCACGGTGATCTCCCGCGACGCCACGTACGAGGTGAGCAGCCCGAGCCCGTACAGCGGAATGATCGCGACGACGCCCGCGATGATCCGGGTCGTCACCAGGTAGGGCAGGCTGGGCACGCCCATCGCTTCCAGCGCGTCCACCTCCTCGGAGATGCGCATCGCGCCGAGTTGGGCGGTGAACCCGGCCCCGACGGTCGCCGACAGGGCCAGGCCCGCGACCAGCGGCGCGATCTCCCTCGTGTTGAAGTACGCGGAGATGAACCCGGTGAACGCAGCGGTGCCGATCTGGTTCAGCGCGGCATAACCCTGCAACCCGACCACCGTGCCGGTGAACAGCGTCAGGCCGACCATGACGCCGATCGTGCCGCCGATCACGCCGAGCGCGCCGCTGCCGAAGCTCACCTCGGCCAGCAACCGCCACACCTCACGGGAGTAGCGGCGCAGCGCCCGTGGCGTCCAGCCGATGGCACGCAGATACAGCATCAGCTGGTCGCCGAGTTGGTCCAGCCACCGCAGCCAGCGGTCCGGCCGGGACTCGGTTTCCCCACCCGCGACGAAATCCATCGACTCAGGTTCCCTTCGCAGGCACGATCTGCAGGTAGATGGTGGTCAGCACGAGGTTCACGAAGAACAACAACAGGAAGGAGATGACCACCGACTGGTTGACCGCGTCCCCGACGCCCTTCGGCCCGCCTGCCGGGTGCAGCCCCCGGTACGCCGCGACCACCCCGGCGATGAACCCGAAGATGACCGCCTTGATCTCGCTGATCCACAGGTCGGACAGCTGCGCCAGCGCGGAGAAACTGGACAGGTAGGCGCCCGGTGTGCCGCCCTGCAGGATGACGTTGAAGAAGTACCCGCCGAGCACGCCGACCACCGACACGAGGCCGTTGAGCAGGACGGCGACCAGCATGGTCGCCAGCACCCTCGGCACGATCAGCCGCTGGATCGGTGACACTCCCAGTACTTCCATCGCGTCGATCTCTTCGCGAATGGTCCTGGAACCGATGTCGGCACAGATCGCCGAACCAGCGGCACCGGCCACCAGCAGCGCCACGATCAGCGGACTGGCCTGCTGGATGATGGCCAGCACACTGGCGGCACCGGTGAACGACTCGGCGCCGAACTGCTGGGTGAGCGAGCCGACCTGCAGTGCGATGACCGCCCCGAACGGGATGGACACCAGTGCGGTCGGCAGGATCGCGACGCTGGCGATGAACCAGAACTGCTCGACGAGTTCCCGGACCTGGAACGGCCGCCGGAACGTCATCCGGCCGACGCTCGCCGCGAGGGCGAACAGCCTGCCCGTCTGCCGCAGCGCGCCGGCCCCTGGGAAGTCGATGGTGCGGGAGCTCACCACGGACTCCTCTCGGTCGGCAGCGATCGGGTGGTCGCCGGGTCCTGGCCCGGCCGGCCGACGTGCGGCAGCGGAGCGGTGTGCTCGGCCGGATCCTCGTTGCGATAGCTGGCCAGGATCGCCTGCTGGGCCGGGTGTGGCAGCTGGTGCAGGATGCGCATCACCCGTTCCCTGCGGCGGTGCACGGCCTGTCTCGGCGGCAGCCCGGGTGTCGGTTCGAGCTGCGGCACGATCCGGTTCACGTCCTCGCCGGTGCCGCCGTCGTGGTGACCCGATTCGACGTGCGCGGCCTCCGCGGCCATGGTGGCCTGGTCCTTCTCCTCGGACATGCCGATCGGTCCGATCCGGCGGCCGTTGAGGAACTGCGCCACGGCGGGCTCGTCGTTGGTGAGCAGCACTTCGCGCGGCCCGAACAGCACCAGCTCCCTGCGAAACAGCATCCCGATGTTGTCCGGCACGGTCCTGGCGACCTGGATGTTGTGGGTGACGATCAGCACCGTGGCGTCGATCTGGGCGTTCAGGTCGATCAGGAGCTGGCTCAGATAGGCCGTGCGCACCGGGTCGAGGCCGGAATCCGGCTCGTCGCAGAGAATGATCTGCGGATCGAGAACCAGTGCGCGGGCCAACCCGGCGCGCTTGCGCATACCGCCGGAGATCTCACCGGGCAGTTTGCCTTCGGCGCCGGAGAGGCCGACCATCTCCATCTTCTCCAGCACGATCCGGCGGATCTCGGCCTCTGTCTTCTTCGTGTGCTCCCGCAGCGGGAACGCGATGTTGTCGTAGAGGTGCATCGAGCCGAACAGGGCGCCGTCCTGGAACAGCACCCCGAACAGCTTCCGCGTCTCGTAGAGTTCGCGCTCCGAGCAGTGCAGGACGTCGACGCCGTTCACGACGCATCGACCGTGCTCGGGCTTGATCAGGCCGATGATCGACTTGAGGAACACCGTCTTGCCGGTGCCGGACGGGCCGAGCATCACGCTCACCTCGCCGGGCGGCAGCGTCAGCGTGACATCACGCCACACCGTCTGCTTGCCGAAGGACTTCGTCAGCCCTTCGACGACCACCTCGATCCCCATCACACCTCCTGTCGATCAACGCTGCGGTTCCGGTATCACCGGCGGGCAGCCGATGAGGGTGGACGGAGTGCACAAGGGTCCCTGAGTCAGATGGAGGAAGTCGTCATTGCTGGAAACGGCGGAATCGAAAAGCGGATCGAGATTCTCGCCGACCCCGCAACCGGTGAACGACGGGATGTTGATCGTGCCGGTCACCGGACCGCCCGACACGAACGAATATCCGATGGGATTGCCGTCGGCGTCTATCCCGCCGTCAGCGGTGGTGATGGAGTGCACCGGTTGGCTGGTATGGCAGTCCGGGCCGACGTTCAGCGGCACTCCGTTGACCGTGGCAGTGGAGATCCGGACGTCCAGATACGTCTCCAGCGTGGTGGCCAGGCTTTCCGTGAACACACCGTCCGGGGAGAGATTGTTGACGGCGTCCGCGGTGATGGTGATCGCCGGGTTCGGCAACGGTGTGGGGTCCAGGGTGAATCCGGTGATGAAACCGTCACCGCACACCGGGGACGGCGTGGGCGGACTGTTCTTCGGCCACTTCGCCTCGCTCAGGTTCATCGTCGCCGTGACGGGCTCGAAACCGAACGCGAGCAACGTTGCCTTCGTCGGTGGCAGTTGGCCCTGATGGCCGCCGTTCTCGAACTGGGCGAAGCTGCACTGGAACGCGTGCACCACGTCCATTCTCTCGGGCGGCTGGGCCATGCAGTCCTGAGCGCTCGGCTCGTCGTCCGGTTCGCACTTCAATGCGATCTCGTACGGGCCGAACGCGTTGAAGAACGCCCCGTTCGGGGCGATCGGCGTTGCCTGATCGAGTTTGTTGACATTGGTGAAGCCGTCCAGGAAGCCGCACAGACCCAGGCCCAGCGAGTCGTCCGGATATCTGGGCGGAACGATCCCGCAGTCCGTCGGGGTGGTGGTCGGCTGTCTGATCGCGGCGACCACCGAGCTCTTGGCCGTGGGCGCCTGCCGGATGGCCAGCGCACCCCTCGACTTCCGACCGGTCGGGGAAGTGGCCGATGGCACCAGGACGGTGCTGAGTCGGGAGTGCTGACCGGCCTGGAGGGTGCAGTCGAGCGGGATGGTCGCCGGACTGGTCGGGGAGCCGTCAGCATGCTTCGGGCTCAGCATCAAGAGGAGGGCACCTGCCCCGAAGGTGATGTCGCCGGGCGCCCGGGGCGTGACGGCGGGTGCGCTCGTCGACGCGGTCAGCACCAGATCGCCGGTGGCCGGTACCGGCTCGGGTGCCGCGATAAGGTTGGCCCAGGTGGCGTTCTCCGACCGCCCGTTCTGCCCGACCGTGGTGTGCAGTTGGGCGATTCCGCCTACCGTCGTTGCCTGCAACGCCGTCAGGGTGCGCAGCCCGGCGTGCGGGATCGCGACGGTGACCGTGCCGCTGGCCGGGTGGATCGCCTGGCCGACAACGCCGGAGCCCGGGAAAGTCGTCGTGATGTCGACGCCGACCGGTTGGAGGCCGGACGGTAGCAGGCACGAGTAGGTGAAATGCTTGTGTGTGTTCTGCTGGCCGATTGCCGAGCCGGTGCCCGTCAGGATACCGGTAACAATAATTACTGTCCCGATGGCTGCCGTACCAGCCAGTCGGCCATGTGTCCAGCGTCGCCGGCCAATCATCAGTTGCTTTCCAATTCGGACACGGCGTCGACCCCGTACACAGGTCGAGGAACGGACATCTGCGCATTTCCTAACGCTCGACCGGACAATCGATGTCGCGGACCCGTTGTCGTTGCCGGTGCGGCCCTAGTTACTGTCGGGTACGTTAATGGTCCCGACACGACAGGGCAAGAAAGTCGCCTGGTTCGTGACCAGCCAAATGATTTTGTTGTCATGAAGTGACAAATCTTGCCGGCGGATGTTGTCATCTGGTGAGCAAAACTGACAGTGCTCCCGGTACGGGTATGGCCCGCGCCGACGCCGGGTCGGGCGGGCCATACCGTGTAACGACTACTGGCGCGTCAGGTCACGGAGCGAGGCTGATGGTGGCGGGAGTGACGTTGTAGGTACCGGTGAACGAAATGACGTCAGTGGCGCTGACCAGGCCGAAGCAGCCGGCGCTGATGGTGGTCGGGTGCAGCACGCCGGGGGACGTACCACCGGTGAACTTCAACTGAGCGGTGGTGCCGTTGGTCCACGACGCGTTCGCCGAGCCCGTCACGTTGAAACTGCACGTCAGCACCGAGATGTGAGCGAGGAAGCCCGCGGTGCCCGCCGTCTTGACGATTCCGATGGCCTGCGGAGCGACGGTGTTGGTGGAGTTGATCACCAGGTCGTCCGGCAGGTCGGCGGCCGGCACGGTCACCGTGGCGGAGCCGAACGAACTCGAGCAGCCGGTGAAGGTGAGGCCGGTGATGGAGTGCGCGGCCCCGCCGCTCTTCGTGGTGGTGAACGGCGTCGGGGCATGTGTGGCGTTGGCCAGGCTGCCGGACGCGGTCGAACTCGTGCACCGGAACGTCTGCCCGCTGGTCGTGTCGGAGAGAACGGTGGTGGTCGAACTCGCGGAGAAGCTGGCATTCGCGCCGGTGATCGTGACCGTGGTGGCGGCGGATGCCTGGCCGGCGACGAGAGCGACCGCCGCCGCGGCGGCGCCGCCGACCAGAAGTGTGCGAACGAGATACTTACGCATACGAAAAGACTCCTTCGTCAGAGAACGATTCGGAATCGGAGGGTGTGCTGCGTAAATCTGAGGGACAGCTCCCTTCTCTGGGCGCGTCAGAGCATGCGCCCCGTACGGACAATGCGTGCGGATGTTGGATCGTTCGGTGAACAAGGATTCGCTGAACTATCTGCTCACCGTATTCTTCCCGCACTCCGATGCGCGTCCGGAAACCGGAAGCCATCACCCACTCGGATCGTTTTCTGGGATCTAGGTGGAACTAGCTACTGGCGAGTACGTTACCGCGTGGTTACGCCGGCTGCAAGGCTGTTCGAAGCGGACGTCTTAAACGGTTATGAAGCATTTTTTGTCACTCGGCTATGAAGATTGCCGACATTCTTGTCACCAAGTGAGTGTTGGAAACGATATGATCATTGGCTGTACGCGAACCAGTCGAAGCGCACCTTGACACGAATGCATGACAGCAACGCGGTGGTTGCCGGACGACGTCGGTGATCAGCGAACGAGCCGCGCTCCCGCGTGGGGAGCACGGCTCGTGCTGTGCGGTCAGCGCTTCTCTAGGTCGCCTCTCGGCGGGTTGCGCGACATGGCTCCTGCCGAACGGTATTCCACGACGGCTTGGTTGGGTCCGGGGGACACGTAGGAAGCACCGACCGCCCCGCTGAACGATACAGGCGGAGGATCTGTTCCCCGAGTCGTAGCGCGGCGCCCAGCAATCCACGAGACGCGCGGGCCGTCGGACGTCGGCGCTACGGTTCGGCCAACCGGAGGAGGGCATGATGGTGGGCACGAGCGTGAGCGCGGACCGGCGGCAGGTGCTCGCCTATCGGATCGCCGCCAACGAACTGCAACGGTCCGCCACCAAGCCCGCGGACCTGGCCGTGACCGCCCTCGGCGTGCAGGACACGCCCGCCGGCACGGCCCGGCTGGCCATCGCCGCCCGCACCACGGCCGACCCGGCCGACGACCGGCTCGTCATGGTCTGGTCGACCAGGGGCGCGCCGCACCTGCACCGCACGGCCGAACTGGCGGCCATGGCAGCCGCGCTGTGGCCGCGCAGCGACGCCGACGCGCGGTCCAGGATCGTGAGCAGCAAGATCAAAGAGGGCGCCAGGCTCGGGCTGGCCGCGTTCGAGGCCGCCGCCACCGCCATGTGGCAGGTCGTCACGAAGCCGATGGCGAAGGGAGCCGTCAGCGCCGGGGTCACCGCCAAGATCCCGGACTCGCTGAGCTTCTGGTGCCAGCCGTGCGGTTCGCAGCACCTTTCCGGCGCGCTGTTCCAGCAGGTCGGGCTGGCCGGCGGTGTGCGACTCGTGCCGGACGCGCCGACCACCACGCTGGCGCCGATCAAGGGCTGGGCAGGGCCGCCCGAGCAGGCCGAAGGCACCGCCGAGCTGGTCAGGACGTATCTCCGGTTGCTCGGCCCGGCCACCGAGACCGAGGCCGCCGCGTTCATCGGCACCACGCGCACCGAACTGCGCCGGGTGTGGCCGGACGACCTGGTGGCGGTGCTGGTGGACGGCCGGGAATGCTGGCTGCCCGAGGACGGCGTCGCCACGCTGCTCGACCCGCCCGCCCCGCCCGACCTGCGGCTGCTGCCGGCAGGCGACCCGTTCCTGCAGGCCAGGGACCGGCAACTGCTGGTGCCGGTCCAGGCCAGGCACGCCGAGGTGTGGAAGGTGCTCGGCAACCCGGGCGTCCTGCTGGTGGACGGCGACATCGCCGGCACGTGGCGGGCCAAGCTGGCCGGGAAGCGCACGCTGGACGTGAACGTCTCGGTGTTCGCGCCGCTGCCGCCGCCGCTGCGCACGGTGCTGACCGACGAGGCCGCCAGGCTGGCCGAGGTGCGCGGTGTCGCCGACGTGCGGGTCAACGTCGCCGACTGACGAGGCGTTCACCACGTGATCTTGCGTGACCACCGTTGTTCGGCGACCCTGCAATGAGGGAATCGAGCGACGGATGGGTGATCATGTGACGGGGACGTCGTTCTTCTCCGGGGTCGATGACGTGACAGCGCGGCTGGCGCGGACCGGCTATCTCGCGTCGCCCGCCGTGGCGACCACGGTGTTCCTGGCCGACCAACTGGGCAAGCCGCTGCTGGTGGAGGGGCCTGCCGGGGTCGGCAAGACGGAACTGGCCAGGGCCGTCGCCGACGCGACCGGCTCCCGCCTGGTCCGCCTGCAGTGCTACGAGGGCGTCGACGAGTCCCGCGCGCTCTACGAGTGGAACCACGCCAAGCAACTGCTGCGCATCACGGCAGGCCGGGACGAGGGCTGGTCGGACGCGAAGACCGACATCTTCAGCGAGGAGTTCCTGCTCACCCGGCCACTGCTCACCGCGATCCGGGGCACGGAGCCCACCGTGCTGCTGGTGGACGAGACGGACAAGGCCGATCTGGAGTTCGAGGGCCTGCTGCTGGAGGTGCTCGGCGACTTCCAGGTCACCGTGCCCGAACTCGGCACCATCAAGGCCACCCAGCGGCCGTTCGCCGTGCTCACCTCCAACGCCACCCGTGAGCTGTCCGAGGCGCTGCGTCGGC
>DASXYT010000018.1:0-57202 GCA_036502345.1 Pseudonocardiaceae bacterium
CGGTTGGCCTTGGCGATCGGCCGCAGTAGCGGGAACCGGGAGAGCACCTTCTTGCCGAACTCCCGGTCGATAGCCCAATTGGCCGTACCGCCGAGGTAGAAGTCGTACACCCTGGCCACACTCGGGTGTTCCAGGTCGACCCCGGGAGGCGCGACGGGATCCTGGTCGGTTGAGCTCACGTCGGTCATCGTAACCACCGCCGGAATTCGGTCATTCGATTGTCACGCCTTCGGATCAGTTGTTCAGTTCCTTCGTGAAGCGGTCGGCCAGATCGCGCAGGAAGTCCAGCGTCTGGTTCTTCTCCAGCGCTGGTCCGCGCAGTTGGTCCCATGCCTCGACGAACTGTTTGAACTGCGTCTCGTTCTCGATCTTGAAGCTGCCCGCCACGTGTTCCACGAAGACGCAGTTCGGTGTGCCGTCGGTGAACCGCATGATGGTGAAGTCGTTGGGGACGTACGGCAGTCGCGCGTCGAAGGGCAGCACGTGGATGGCGACGTCCGGGTACTTCTCCGCCAGGTAGATCAGGTGCTGCACCTGGTCCAGCGCCACACCGGGGTTCGGGCCGCCCGGCATCCGGTGGAACGCGCCCTCGCCGAGGATGAACCGGTGGCTGGGTGGCGGCCGCAACTCGAAGACCCGCCTGCGGTCGCGCCGGTTGCGGACCAGTTCGGTGACGTTCGTGTTCCCGTTCACCTTGAACTGGGTCAGCATGTAGTGCTCGGACTGCAGCGCGCCGTGGATGCGTTCGCCGTACCACCCGAAGATCTCCGACGCCGCCTGCTCCAGGCTGGTGAAGGTCCGGAACCACGGCGGCACCGCCGACCGGTACCCGGACCACTCACCCCGCTGATCACTGGACGCGGCCAGTTCCCGCATCAGTTCGGCCGTCGCCGCGCCGACGTGGAACGCGCCCAGCATCATTTCGAGATCGGCCTGCTTGACGCCGACCGTGCCGTCCTCGATCTTGTTGATCTTGCCCTGTTTGCAGCCGAGTAGATCGGCCACCTCAACCTGGGTGAGCCCAGCGGCAAGCCGAGCAGACCGGATCTCGTTGCCGAGCCGGATGCGCAGTGAGGTGGCCGTCCCGGGCACCTGTTCTCCAGTCTTCACTCACGGATGCCGTCGAGTGATTGACAGTAGACCACGTCTGGGCCGGTCAGGCCCGGAAACCGTCGCCTGTGGTCGCCGACACGAATGATCGCCAGCCCGCCGACCCGAACATCAGCACCGGGCCGACGGTCGGCTTGGTGTCGCGGACGCCGACCACGGTCTGCCCGGACGCCAGGTTCACCTCGACGCAGTTGCCGCCGTTGGGTCCGCATCGGCTCGATGTTCGCCAACCGTCAACTGGCAATACCGGAACTGCGCTGGTGGCGCTGTGACCGGTCATCCTGTCCTCCTTCTGTCGGCGGCGTCATTCGACGCGTGGATTAATCGTGCTCTAGGATTAATCCAAGCGCAACTGGAGGAAGGTGCCTTCGGATGATCGTGGCGGTGTCTGCTGGTTCCGGGTCGGTCCGGCCCGCGTGTGCTGATGCCCCGCTCACCGTACAGGGCACGGTTCATGGTCATCGCGTAGAAGCCCTGGTCACCGGCCTACCCGATGTCGTCGCGCAGATCAGTCACTGGGTGCGGGACGATCCAGCCGCTGTCGGCTGCTGGGGCCTTCGTGCCGATTATTCCGAATCGGTGTTGATTCCGGTTCGTCGGAAAGTCGGCTCGGTGCGGGAGACCCGCAGGGCGGCGCACGTGGTGCGACTGCTGCCCGGCGAGTCGCACGGCGGCGAGTTGATGGCGATGTGTGGCGAGCGGTTGCCGCTGCTCGGGGTGGATGTGCTGCCACTGGGCGTCGGGATGCCCTGTGAGCGCTGCCTGGCCGGCTATGTCGGCGGCTCCGTCACGGCAGGCTGGGGAGCGTCGGTGACGGTGCCAGGGGCCCGGCCCGAGGTGCTGGAGTGTCCGGCGGAGGACGCTCGCGCGGGCTAGTCAGCAGCCGCGGGGCCCTATCGTCTTATTCGACGCCAAACTTGATAGGCAGATCGGGTGAGTTTTTCACACGTCGTTCCATGCGTTGTTTCACAATCCGTTGGTGAATGCGAAGAACTCTCACACGTTCGAGTGAATAAATCCGCACCCAACGGGGAGTGACCACTCGCGACAGTGCCTTTTACCAGGCACTTTGCCGCTTGTCGTCAAAATGAGACCGCTGAACGCTTGCGTCAGATGTGCCTGGCGATAAGGGGAAGCGTTCCGGCAAACTGGCATCCGCAGCACACAAAGAGGCTCCCGGTGAGTGACGCAGCCGGCAACTGGCCACAGGCCGTCGCACTGCCACGGCACCCCCCGGGAACCGCATGACACGAACTCCCTGTTCGAGCAGGGAGGCACGTGGCGCTGCTACTCAAGTTTGAAGGCGTCAGAAATGAGTACCAACGTGACCAGTGTAGAGGCAGATCGGCGGATTAATCCAGGGCAGCCCGGATCACTCGACCGGGTTGACTCTAACTTCGCAGGTCAGGCTGTTGTACCGACTCGTCGGCTCACCCGATTGGATGCCGATTACTACGCAGCCGTAGACCGCGCTCACACCGTGAGTGTGCCTGCGCCCAGGGCGCCCCACTCGACCGTGCCCGCGCCGCGCACCTCGCGGGAAAACTCGCGGGAAAACCTGCCGGCGCAGCGCAAGCCGGTGCGCGACCACGCATTCCTCCGCCTGCTCGAACGGGTCGTCGGCGGCTGGGCACCGACCCTGCACGGGTCGCTCGTGCTGGTCGCGTTGTACCTGGTCGCGTCCGTCCTGATGGTGATCGCGCTGGGTGCCGGCGGCTTATTGCTCGCGTGCGGCATCGCCTTGTTACTCACCTGGCTGAACGCGGCTGGTCGGCTGCCGCGCTCCTAGGCGCGCAGGCCCTCCGCGATCGCCGCCAGCATGAAGTCGGCCCGATCGTTGCGGTCCGGGTCCTGCTCCAGCAGCCAGGACGCTGCGCTCGCCATCGAGATGAGCGTCGGCACGTCGAGATCGATGCGTACCTCGCCTGCCTTCTGGGCCCGCACCAGCAGGCTTGCAGCGGCCTGGTCCAGTACCTGGTAGGAGGCGCCGAGCCCACCGGTCACCAGCGCCGCCGGCAGGCCACGGCAGGTAGCCATGTGGTAGGCGAGGCAGCGCGTCCACTTGGCCAGCGCGGCAGCGGGTTCCATCGCGTCGATGAGCCGGGTCGCCTCGGCGCACAGCGCCATGGTGCGCTCGTAGGTCAGCGCTTCCAGCAGCGCATCCCGGTTGGGGAAGTGCCGGAACAGCGTGCCGATACCGACCTCGGCCTTGCGGGCGATCTCGTTCAGCGAGACGTCCTGCCCGGTGCCGGTCAGGGCTTCGCGTGCCGCGTCGATGATCCGTTCCCGGTTGCGCCGGGCGTGGGACCGCATGGGGCGATCGTCCGTCACCAGATCAACCATCTCGGCCTCCTCCGACCACCGGTCCGGACCAGCGGACCATACGTCGTTGCCGAGCCGACGACGTCACCGGTACATCACCGGCACAGTCCACGAATCTCCTCGGCGTGTTCCGGATAAGTGCCGGCCAGCGCGTCGCGAGCGCCGAACTCGACGATGTCGTCCGTGTAGGGCGGGGCGACCACCGTGCCGAGCAGGCTCCACGCACCGAGCGTTCGGCCACCTTGCCACGTGCCGGCCGGTACCACCACCTGCGGACGCTGACCGGCCGCCAGGTCGCTGCCCAACTCGGGCCTGTCCACGCGTCCGTCCGGCCGCAGCAACAGCATCCGGACGGGTGCGCCCGCGTGGTGCACGAAGACCTCGGTGTGCGCCAGTCGGTGCAGTGCGGAGAACTCCGGCGCGACCAGCAGGTAGTAGATCGCGGTGCAGTGCTCGTCCCGCCAGGACTGCGCCCACAGGCCGCCCTCGACCGGCAGGGGCCGCAGTCCCAGCGCCGCGATGATCGAGTCGGCGGACTCCATCAGTCGTTCGCGTCCAGCGTGCCGACCGAGCGGACACCGTCCAACTCGGCGAGCACGCTGATCAGTTCGTGGGCCGGTGGCCGGCCGGCCACCCGCAGCACGAGGTCGATGGAGGGCCGGTCGTCGTCGCCTGCGTGCCGCTCGGTGTCCACCTCCAGCACCGAGAACCCGCGCTGGGTGGCCGCCCGCAGGATGTCCCGCAGCACGCCCTGCCCGTCCAGGTAGCGCACCCTGAGGTCGGCTGAGCCCCACGCGTTGCGGGTGACCAGCCGGACCAGCGGCGGATACCCGTAGACCACCAGGAAGTGGGCCGCTGTCACCGCGGCGGCGAGCACCGGCAGGCCGGCACCGCAGGCGGCGCCGATGGCCGCGGCGACCCACACCACGGCCGCGGTGGTCAGACCGCGCACGATGTCCCTGCGGACGAAGATCAACCCACCGCCGATGAAACCGATGCCGGACACGATCTGCGCGGCCAGCCGGGACGGGTCGAGCACGACCTCGCCCTTCACCAGCACGTCGGTGAAGCCGTACTTGCTGATCAGCACGAACAGCGCCGAGCCGAGGCCGACCAGGCTGTGGGTGCGCAGGCCCGCGCTCTTCTGGCGGAGTTGCCGTTCCAGCCCGACCAGCGAGCACAGCACGAGCGCAGCGGCCAACTCGCCGATCTGCGGCCAGCCCTGGCCGGTCGGCTCACCGAGTGCGAGGACGGTCATCCGTGCGCCTCCGGGACGGGCGCGCCTGCGCCGACGTTGGTCCGCCGACCGGCGCGCAGTTCGATGATCGCGACCCCGAGGGCCGCCAGGATGAACACCACGGAGCACGCGATCGCGACGCTCGCAGCGTCCGGGAAGTCGCCGTGCGTGTGGCTCACGGTGATCCGGAACGCGCTGGCCAGCACGGCGGTGCCGACCGCGGTGCCGATCCGCTGGCCGGTCTGCAGCGCACCACCGGCCGAGCCGGACATGGTGTTCGGCACGCACGCCAGCGTGAGCGTCGTGTTGGGGGAGATGACCGCGCCGCCACCGATCCCGGCGATCAGCAGCGGCAGGATCAGCACCAGGCCGGTGTGCCCTGCGCTGACCATCGGGATCAGCACCGCGCCGACGCTCAGGCCGACGACGATCAGGCACAGCCCGACGACCGTGAGCCGTCTGCCCCACCTGCTGACCAGCCGCCCGGCCACCGCGGCGGTGGCCGCTGAGCCGAGCGCGAACGGGGTGACGGCGAGACCGGACTGCAGTGGCGTGTAGTGCAGGCCGTCCTGGAAGAACAGCGAGAGCACCAGCCAGATCCCGCTGAAACCGCAGAAGTAGATGCTGGCCAGCGTGATGCCGGAGGCGAAGCCGGACGTGTCGGTGAACAGCCGTAGATCCAGCAGCGGGCTGTGCCCGGAAGCCAGCATGCGCCGTTCCCACTGCACGAAACCGAAGCCGAGCGCCGCGGCCACCGGCAGGATCAGCCAGAGCAGCGGACTGCCACCACCCTCCGCCTGCACCAGCGGGAACAGCACGCCGACGGTGGCCAGGCCGAGCAGTGCCATACCGAGGAAGTCGATCTGCGACCGGACCGACTCTCCTCTCGGTTCGATCTTCGGCACCAGTCTCCTGGTCAGCACGAGCGCGACGACGCCGATGGGCACGTTCACGTAGAACACCCACCGCCAGCCGTCCTGCTCGCCGAACAGGGCCAGGATCAGCCCGCCGATCACCGGGCCCGCGGCTGTGGAGATACCGATGGTGGCGCCGAGCATGCCGAAGGCCTTGCCGCGTTCAGCACCACGGAACAGGTCCTGGATCAGGCCGGAGTTCTGCGGGGTCAGCGTGCCGGCCGCCAGGCCCTGCGCGAGTCGGGCCGTGACCAGCAGTGCTTCGTTGGGCGCGGCACCGGCCGCCGCGCTGGTGATCACGAACGCGGTCAGCGCGATGAGGAACATCCTGCGCCGCCCGAGCACGTCACCGAGCCGGCCGCCGGCCACCAGGGTGAGTCCGAAGGCCAGTGCGTAGCCGCTGACCACCCACTGGATGCCCTGCGGCGACGCGTGCAGGCCACGCTGCATGGACGGCAGAGCGACGTTCACGATCGACACGTCGAGCAGGGTCATGAAACCGGCGGCCAGCGTGACGGCCAGTGCCCGCCACCGGCGGGGGTCGGGCACGTAGTCCTCTTCGGCCACTAGCTCTCCCTGACGACGTCGCCGGCCTGCTTGTCGGTGCGCAACCCGAGATACCGGGGATGGCGCAGCCGCCCGTCGTGCGTCCACTCGGCGAAACCCACCTGCGCCACCAGTTCCGGGCTGACCCAGTGCGCGCCCCGCTCACCCGCTCCGGCGGCGAACGGCGACTTCGGCTGCGTCAGCCCGTCCAGCCTGGCGCGCAGTGAGTGCAGGGTGGCGGTGTCGAACCCGGTGCCGACCTTGCCCGCGTAGCGCAGCGCACCACCGTCGTAGTAGCCGATCAGCAGGGCGCCGAAACCTGTCCTGGTGCCGGCAGGGTCGGTGAAGCCGCCGACGACGAACTCCTGCCCGCTCTCGCACTTGAACTTCAGCCAGTCGGCCGACCTGCCCGACCGGTAGGGCGCGTCGGCCCGCTTGGCGATCAGCCCCTCCCAGCCGCGTTCGCACGCCTGCCGCAGGTACTCCTCGCCGTCGCCGTTGCGGTGGGTGGACAGCCGGATCTGCCCGCCGAACTCGAACGTCTGGCGCAGCAAGCGTTTGCGATCCCGCAGCGGGACTCCCGTGACGTCGACGTCGCCGATCACCAGCAGGTCGAACAGGTACAGGTGGACCGGCACGGACGCGATGTCCTCGTCGGTGGGATGTTCGAGGTGGATGCGGTTCTGCAGCTTCAGGAAGCTGGTCCTGCCGCGCTCGAACGCGACGATCTCGCCGTCCGCGACGAACCGGGCAGGCGCCTGTTCGGCCAGCGCGGCCACGAGTTCGGGGTAGTTGGCGTCCATCGCCCGCTCGGTGCGGGACCACAGGTGTGGTGGCCCACCGTCGGCGCACACGATTGCGCGCACACCGTCCAGCTTGCGTTCGAACAGCCAGGCGGGCGACGAGAAGCGGCGATCGGTGAGCGTGGCCAACATGGGCTTGCGGAAACCGGCATCACCGGCGGGCCGCAACGCGGCCGCTGCGGCTGTGTCCAGCAGGCCCTTGGCCCTCGTCATCGCCGGGCAGGCTCCGGCAGCTCCGCATCTGGCACGTCAGCAGGGTACTCGACCTGCGGCGACGGCACCGGGGACGATGTCGGGGATTGCGCGGCGGGCGGCTCGGGCTCGGTGGGCTCGGGCTCGGTGGGCTCAGGTGACCTGCCGACCGCCGTCCAGGCCGCCACCAGCATCAGCATCCTGGCCACCAGGTAGATGAACACCAGCAGACCGACCAGCCAGCCGAACGTGACACCGATCGGCGAGCGCCCGACGGCCTGGAGATAGATGTTGCCCAGCCACTTCAGCACTTCGAAACCGATCGCCGCGGCCAGCGCGCCACGCACGGCGCTGCGCGCCTCCACCGGCGTCCTGGGCAGCTTGGCCAGCACCCAGATGAACACCAGCCAGTTGGCGGCCACGGCGAGCACGACGGCCGCCACGGGCAGCACCGCGTCCACCCAGCCCGCGTTGGACAGCCCGACCAGCCGGAGCAGGACGTTGCCCAGCGCACCGGTGGCGGAGGTCAGCGCGAACGAGACCAGCAGTGCGCCCGCCAGGCCGAGCAGCGCGATCACGTCCTTGATCACCATCCGCACGATGGGCTGCGGCGGCCGCTGCTGGTCCCACATCGAGGTCAGCGCGTCCCGCAGGGTGTTCATCCAGTTCCAACCGGAGTAGAGGGCGACGACCACACCCAGGACACCGATCTTCAACCGTTGGTTGATGATGGCGCTGACCAGCCCGTTGCTCGCGCCGTTCAGCGACGGCGGTACGGCCTGGTCGATCTCGGAGCGCAGTTGCGCCAGTACGACGGGTTGGCTGGCCAGCACGAAGCTGGTCACCGACAGCGCCACCATCAGCAGCGGCAACAGCGACAGCACGGTGAAGTAGGTGATCGACGCGGCATAGGCGTAGCCGTGGTAGGACACGTACCGCCCGCCTGCCCTGACCAGCCGGTCCAGCCAGCGGTACCTGGCCCGGAGAGCGGCGAACCGGCCAGGAGCACGGTGTCGCACGCGGCGTTTCATACGGTTGGGATACCCCAGCGGTACAGCGCCAACCGCAGGTCACCTGTCCAGCCGGGGCACGCCGAACGTGTGCCTGATCCGGCCGGCCAGATCAGGCCTGCCGGTGTTGTCCAGTTCGTCCGCGATGGCGCGGGCGGTGTCCGTACCGTCCGGGGCCGCGTCCAGTGCTGGCGTGTCCGGTGTGCCGACCTGTTGCGGCACGAGGTCGCGGAACAGTTCGTGCACCGGCGTGCCGTGTGCTGCCGCGCTGAGCCGGGCCAGCGGGCCGATCAGCCGGGCGGTGTCCTCGACCTGGTCGGGGTGGCGGGCCAGCCACCACACCACCGCGCTGCCCGGGCTGTCCAGCACCTCGTCGCGCAGGTAGGCACGCATGGTGCGTTCCAGGCCGCGCTCGTGTTCCCAGACCTGCTCGTGCTTGCGCAGTTCGGTCATCTTGCGCAGCCTGGCATCGTCATCGTCCGGAATGGACAGTTCAACTCCGGTGGCCCACGCGACCACCTGGCCCGAGCCGTCCGGCAGCACAGTGCCCAGCGCCGCGGCCAGTTGGTAGCCGACCGCGACATGGTCACCGGGCGCCTGGTCGGCCGTGATCTGGCTGGCCCTCGCCCGGATCGACTCCAGTGCCAGCGCCTCGGGATTGGTGTGCCGCATGCCGACCGGGTTGGGTGCCGGCCGCCAGAACACGGTCGCCGAGAACGCGAACCGGTAGCCGGGCTCCGCGCAGGGCAGCGGCACGCCGGCCATCAGCCTGCCCTCGTCCACCGGTTCCTCGACGACCGCCGGTTGTGCCCGTTCCTGCTCCTCCTGGGCGAGCAACAATTGCTGCTCCCGGCGGAACCGTGTGTGCCGGGCGGCCAACCCGGTGGCCAGGAGTGCCACGAAGACCAGCAGCACCCAGATCGCCACCGGCCAGTGCAGCACGACCCCGAGCGCGATCGGCACCACGAAACAACCGACCGCCAGGACGGCGAACAACACCGTGTCCTCGCGTCGCATCGGTCGGCCTCCTCGGGGCATCGCCGGCCGTTCGCGTTGGCCCCTCCTGATGACTCCTACCCGATGGCCGCGCGCCGCAGGTCGGTCCGACCACGGAATTCGCTCAATCAGAGCAGGCCGCGGAGGTCACCCCACCGGCACGCTCGGCGGCAGGAACACGCTCGCGTCGCCGCCGAGCAGACCGCTGCGCGTGGACTCGCTCACCGCGTGCGGCACGCCGAGGGGTGCAGCACTGACCTCGGCCAACCGGTCGTACTGCGCGGCGCTGAGCTGGACGTCCAGTGCCGCGAGATAGCTGTCGAGTTGGCCGACGTCGCGCGGTCCGGTGATCGGCACCAGCGGTGTGGTCGACCGCGCGGACCGTTCCCGCAGCCACGCGACGGCCACCTCGGCCGGGCTGGCACCGGTTTCGGTCGCGATGTCCAGCACCGCGTCCACCACGGCGGTCTTCTGCGCGGTGCTCTCCGTGTGCACGAGTCGCGCCTGCCAGTCGGTCAGCCTGCCTTCGTCGCTGCTCCGGTACTTCCCGGTCAGCAGGCCACCGCCGAGCGGCGACCACAGCGCGACACCGAGACCGAGTGCCTCGGCCATCGGCAGCAGGTCCAGTTCACCGGTGCGCTCCACGAGGCTGTACTCGAACTGCACGGCAGTGATCGGCGACCAGCCACGCAGGTCGGCGATGGTGACTCCTCGGGACACCCGCCAGGCCGGGAAGTTCGAGAGGCCCGCGTGGTGGATCTTGCCTGCCCTGGTCAGGTCGTCCAACCCGCGCAGGATCTCCTCCATCGGCGTGACCGTGTCGGAGTGGTGCACCCACAGCAGGTCGATGTGATCGGTGCACAGCCGCCGCAGGCTCGCCTCGACGGTCGCGATCATGTTCCTGCGGCCGTTGCCGGTCGTGTTCACCGTGGGCTGCGGTGCCGTGCTGCCGGCGAACTTGGTGGCCAGCACGAACCGGTCGCGGTCGGCGCCGAGGAACTCGCCGAGCAGTTCCTCGGACTGGCCGAACTGGTAGCTGTTCGCGGTGTCGATGAACGTGCCGCCGGCCTCGGCGAACCGGTCGAACATCCGCCGTGCCTCGGCGGGCTCGGCCTTGGTGCCCCACCGGGTGCCGAAGTTGCCGGCACCCAGCGCGTACTCGGACACCCGCAGGCCCGAAGTCCGGCCGAAAGTCGTGTAGCGCATGTCGTTCCTCCCGGAGTACAACGATCGTTGTACCGACAGTAGCAGCGAAGTAAAACGATCGCTATCCTGGCGTGATGGACGACTCGTCGAGGACCGGTGGCCGGGGCGCCAGGGAGCGCATCCTGGCGACCGCCACCCGGCTGTTCCTCCAGCAGGGCATCAACGCCACCGGCATGGCCGAACTGTGTGCCGAGGCTCACGTGTCCACGCGCACCCTCTACCAGCACTTCACCAGCAAGGACGATCTCGTCGGCGCCTACCTGCGGCGGTTCGACGACGAGCGACTGCTGGGCACCGAACAGGCGTTGACTCGCACCGACCTGCCGGCCGCCGAGCGACTGCGCGCCGTGTTCGCCAAGCCGGTGCTGGAGACGGTCTATCGCGGCTGCCCGTTCCACAACGCAGCGGTGGAGATCGCCGACCAGCAGCACCCGGCGCGGGTCGTCGTCGCAGCGCACAAGGCCGCTTTTCTCGCCCTGCTCACCGAAACCGCCGCCGAGGCGGGCGCCGCCGATCCCGCGCTGCTCGGTCAGCAGTTGGCCGTGGTCTTCGAAGGCGCTACCGCGTTGAGCACCTCGCTGGGTAGCCTCGATCCGATCGATCATGCACGCTCGATCGCGGATCTGCTGATCGCGGGTGCGATCGGCTAGCCAGCACGTCGACCTGGGGGCAACGTGACCGTGCGGCCGGAAGAACTGTTCTCGTCGGCGGAGTCCTACTACGAGCGCTACCGCAGTCCGTATCCCAGGTCCCTGTTCGACTTCCTGGCCCAACGGCTGGCCTGGACCAAGCAGCACCAGGTGTTGGACGTCGGCTGTGGCACCGGCCAGATCTGCGTCCCGCTGGCCGACTATGTCGGTTCCGTTGTCGCGATCGACCCGCTGACCGGCATGCTCGACCTCGCCCGCACGGCGGCCGATCGCGCCGGTGTCGCCAACATCGACTGGCGGCAGGCCGATTCCAGCAGGCTGGCCGAACTCGGCGTGTCCGGGGCGGCGGCCGCTGTGTTCGCTGCGTCGTTCCACTGGACCGACCGGGCCGCCGTGGCCAGGGCGCTGGACGACATCCTCGCGCCGGGCGGCGCCATCGTGGTGATCACCGACGGGCTCTCGGCGGACGAACAGCCGGACTGGGTGGACGTCATCGCCAAGATCCGGATGCGCTACCTGGGACCGAAGCGGCTGGCCGGATCCGGCACGTGGAGCCCGCCGCCGCGCCGGCACACCGAAGTCTTACGCGACTCGCCGTTCTCCGCCGTCGACGTCGTGTCGTGGTCGTGGCAGCGGCGGCTGACCGTGGACGACATCGTCGGTCTCCAGTTCTCCTACTCGTTCTCCACACCGGCCATGTTCGGCAGGCACGCCGAGGCCTTCGCCGCCGACGTGCGCGCCGCCGTGCTGGCCGACCACCCGGACGGCGCCCTGGTCGAGGACAACGCGGTGGACGTCGTCATCGCGCACCGGCCCTGACCCGCCGCCGACCTTGCCCACCGGCAGGTCGGGGCATATTCTGCGACCAGAATGAACAGGTCTGGACAGGATCGACGGGAGCCGGCCGTGACCGATACGCAGCAGACCGATATCCAGCCAGCGGACACCCAGCAGCGGGCCTTCCAGGTGGAGGCCAACGGCATCAACGTGATCGCCGACGCCGAGCGCAAAGGCACTCCCCGGCAGCTGTTCTGGCCGTGGTTCGGCGCCAACGTCTCGGTGCTCGGCCTGAGCTACGGCTCGTTCGTGCTGGCCTTCGGCATCTCGTTCTGGCAGGCGCTGATCGCCGGCCTGGTCGGCATCGTCGTGTCGTTCCTGCTCTGCGGGTTCATCGCGGTCGCCGGCAAACGTGGCTCGGCCCCGACCATGGTGCTGGGCAGGGCCGCGTTCGGCGTGCGCGGCAACAAGTTCCCTTCGGCCATTTCCTGGCTGCTGACCGTCGGCTGGGAGACGGTGTTGACCGTTCTGGCCACGCTGGCCACGGCGACCGTGTTCGCCAGGTTGGGCTGGGGCGGCGGCACATCGACCAAGATCATCGCGCTGATCGTGGTGACCGCGCTGATCATCTCCGGCGGAGTGCTCGGGTTCACGCTGATCATGCGCATGCAGACCGTGATCACCATCGTGACCGCGATCCTCACCGTCATCTACATCATCTTCGTGGCGCACCGCGTGCACTGGGACGTCGTCGCCGCGATCCCGGCAGGCTCGGCGCAGAACGTGATCGGCGCGCTGGTGTTCATCATGACCGGGTTCGGGCTCGGCTGGGTCAACGCGGCCGCCGACTATTCCCGTTACCTGCCAAGGAGTTCGTCCGGCCGGGGCGTCGTCGGGTGGACCACGTTCGGCTCGTCGGTGGCGCCCGTGGTGCTGCTCGTGTTCGGCCTGCTGCTGGCCGGTTCGTCGAAGGACCTGAACACGGCCATCGCGGCCGACCCGATCGGCGCGCTGGCCACCGTGCTGCCCACCTGGTACCTCGTGCCGTTCGCGGTGGTGGCGGTGCTGGGTCTGGTCGGCGGCGCGGTGCTGGACATCTACTCGTCCGGGCTGGCGCTGCTCACCGTCGGGCTGCGCGCGCCGCGCTACGTCGCCGCGCTGATCGACGGCACGATCATGGTCGCCGGCACGATCTACGTGGTGTTCTTCGCCGGCAACTTCCTCGGCCAGTTCGAGGGCTTCCTCACCACGCTCGGTACGCCGATCGCGGCCTGGTGCGGCATCATGCTGGCCGACGTCCTGCTGCGGAAGCGGGACTACTCCGAGCCGGACCTCTACCGCCCCTCCGGCCGCTACGGCGACGTTCGTTGGCTGCCGGTCGGTGTCGTGGTGGTCGCCACCGCACTGGGTTGGGGCCTGGTCACCAACGCGTCGGCGAGCTGGCTGACCTGGCAGGGCTACCTGCTGGAGCCGTTCGGCCTCGGTGGCAAGACCGGGGCGTGGGCGTTCGCCAACCTCGGCGTGCTGATCGCGCTGGTCATCGGTTTCGTGGTGACGCTGGCGTTCGACAGGTCCCGCGTGCGGGCGCAGGAGGCGGTCGCACTGGAAACGCCGGTGGCGGCGTGAGCCGATTGCTCGCGGTGATCGACATGCAGCGCGTGTTCGCCGACCCGGACAGCCAGTGGTGCACACCTCGGTTCGGTGAGGTGGTCGAGCCGATCCGCAGGTTGGTCGAGGTATTCGGCGAGCGGGCGGTGTTCACCCGGTTCATCGCGCCGGCCGAGCCGACCGGCGCCTGGGCCGACTACTACCGGCAGTGGCCGTTCGCGTTGCAACCGCCCGACTCGCCCATCTACCAGGTGGTCGACGACTTCACGCCTGGCACGACCGTGGCCGCCACGACGTTCGGGAAGTGGCCGGCACTGGTCGAGCGGACCGACGGCGAGTTGGTGCTGGCGGGCGTGTCCACCGACTGCTGCGTGCTGTCCACGGCACTGGCCGCGGCGGACGACGGCATCCGCGTGCGGGTGGTCGCCGACGCGTGCGCCGGCATGAACGACACCACCCACCGGCAGGCACTGGACATCATGGGCATGTACGCGCCGCACATCGAGGTGCTGACGCTGGCCGACCTGCTGGGGTCCTGAACATGTCCGGACAGGTAGGTCGGCACAAGCATCAGCGGATCGTGACGGAACTGGCCAGGGACATCCGCGTCGGCAGGCTGCCCAGGGGTGCCCGGCTGCCCGGTGAACACGCCCTGGCCACGCGCTTCGACGTCAGCAGGAACACCGTGCGGCAGGCGCTGGCCGAACTGGGCAACAAGGGCCTGATCGCCACCCGATCCGGCAAGGGTTCGTTCGTCACGTTCGACGACCGCGACATCGACGACCGGCTCGGCTGGACCATGGCATTGGCCAAGCAGGGTGTCCGGACGGCGACCAGGGTGGTGCGGCTGGCCCTGGTCAGCGAACGTGACCTGGCTGACCGGCTCGGTCTGCGGTCGGCGGAGTTCGTCGCCGTGGACCGCGTTCGGTCCATTGTGGATGGCTGTGCCGTTTCGTTCGAGCGGAGCAGGGTCCCGGCCGTCGGCAAGCTCCGTGGGCTGCCGGAGCGCGGTATCACCGACTCGCTGTACGCCGAACTGCACGACGAGGGCCTGGTGCCCTCGCGTGGCGAGGAATGGGTCGACCTGGTCGCGCTCACGTCGGTGGAGGCCGAACTGCTGGAGCGCACGCCGGGCGAGCGGTTCCTGCGCGCGCGGCGGCTGAGCCTGGACGCGGCAGGCAACTTCGTCGAGCACGTGCAGAGCCTGCTCGACCCGGACCGGTTCCGGCTGCACCTGATGTTCGGTGGCGACCCGGCGTGAAGTACGCCAGAGCCTTGGCCGCGTTGACCGGTCTGGCCATCGGGGACGCGCTCGGCATGCCGACACAATCGTTGCCGCGCAAGGAGATCCGCGCTCGCTACGGCACGCTGACCGGCTTCCTGCCCGGCCCACCGGACCAGCCGATCGCGCCGAACATGCCGGCGGGCTCGGTCACCGACGACACCGAGCAGGCCGTGCTGCTGGGCAGGCTGCTGGTCGAGGGTGACGGCAGGATCGACCCGAACCGGCTGGCCGCCGAGTTGATCGCGTGGGAACAGGACATGCGGCGCAGGGGATCGCTGGACCTGCTCGGGCCGTCCACCAAGGCTGCGGTGGCCGCTGTGGCGGCCGGTGAGCCGATCGAACTAGCCGGCCGCAACGGCACCACCAACGGTGCCGCGATGCGCATCACGCCGGTCGGGATCGCCTGTCCGCCAACGGATCTGGTCGATCTCGTGGTCGAGGCCAGTTGGGTCACGCACAACACCGGCGTGGCCCTGGCCGGTGCCGCCGCCGTCGCGGCAGCGGTGAGCACCGGTGTCGAGGGAGGCTCGCCTGCCGACGCGACCCGGGCCGCCGTGACGGCAGCCGAACAAGCCGCCGGGCGTGGCTACTGGGTAGCCGCTGCCGACGTTGCCGCACGGATCACCTGGGCCACCGAACTTGTCACCGGACTGGCCGAGGACGATGCCGCGGAGTTGATCTATCGACTTGTCGGGACGAGCGTGGCCACCCAGGAGTCGGTGCCGGCCGCGTTCGCCGTGCTGGCGGTGTGCCCTGCCGATCCGTGGCGGGCCTGTCTGTTGGCCGCGTCGCTCGGCGGTGACTGCGACACGATCGCGGCCATGGTCGGCGCCATCGCGGGCGCCTGTCACGGGGAGTTCCCCGAGCACGCGGTCCGCACCATCCACGAGGTCAACGACCTGCCGTTGGGTCAACTGGCCAAGGACCTGGTCGGCCTGCGTGACCGCTGACCACCCTCGGCTGCTGCACGTCGGCAACGTCCTGGTCGACGTCGTGATGTACCTGCCCACGCTGCCCGAACCGGGTGGTGACGTGTTGGCCGACGAGAGTGCGATCACGGTCGGCGGCGGGCTGAACGTGCTGGTCGCTGCGGTCCGGGCGGGTCTACCGGCGGCCTACGGCGGGCTGCACGGCACCGGTCCGTTCGGCGACCTGTGCCGGGCCGCGCTGGCAGAACACGGTGTCGCCGTGCTGCAGCCTCCGCTCGCCGACCAGGACACGGGGTTCACCGTCGCCATGGTCGACCCGTCCGGTGAGCGCACGTTCGCCACCGGTCCCGGTGCCGAGGCGCGGCTGGACGCGGCCCGTCTCGCGACGCTGAGCGTGCGGCCGACCGATGTCGTCCACGTGTCCGGCTACGGCCTTGCCTATCCGGTGAACGGGCCTGCACTCGCCGGCTGGCTGTCCACACTGGACTCCAAGGTGACCGTGATCGTCGACCCCGGACCGCTGGTCGCCGACATCCCCGCACCGGTCCTGGACGCGGTCCTGGCGCGGGCCGACTGGTGGAGCTGCAACGAGCGCGAGGCACGGTTCCCCGGCGCCGGACGAGTCGGCACGGTCGTGCGCACCGGCGCCGGAGGGTGCGTGTTGCACATGGGGAACGCGCAGGTCAGCGTGCCGCCGTTCGCGGTCGACGCCGTGGACACCAACGGCGCCGGCGACACCCACGTCGGCGTGTTCGCCGCCGGCCTCGCCGCCGGGCTGGACCCGACGACCGCGGCGCTACGGGCCAACGCGGCGGCGGCACTCGCTGTGACGAAACGCGGGCCGAGCACCGCTCCGACGGCTGCTGAGGTTGACGACCTCCTGGTGAGCCATGATTGACTGCCGATCATGTTGCCTTGGGAAGCCGAACTAGCCGGTCGACTGGACCGGCATACCTTCGACTCAGCGCTGCTGCGGGACAACCCGCTCGGCGACCCGCACGAACGGCCGCTGTGGGTGTACGTCCCGCCCGGCTACGACGACAGCCCGGACACCAGGTACCCCACGGTCTACGTGATCCAGGGCTACACCGGGCAGGTCGGGATGTGGGCCAACCGGACACCGTTCCGCCAGCCGTTCACCGAGACGGCGGACCAGGTCTTCGCCGACGGCAGCAGGCCCGGTTGCGTCGTGGTCTACGTCGACGCGTGGACCCTGTACGGCGGTTCCCAGTTCGTCGACTCGGTCGGCACCGGCAAGTACCACTCGTACCTGTGCGACGAGATCGTGCCGTGGGTGGATGCCAACTACCGCACCATCCCCGACCGGGAATCCCGCGCGATCATGGGCAAGTCGTCCGGCGGGTTCGGCGCGATGATCACGCCGATGCTGCGGCCCGACCTGTTCGGCGCGCTGGCCACGCACGCGGGCGACAATCTCTACGAGATGTCCTACATCCCCGAGTTCGCCACCGCCGTGCGCGCCCTGCGGAAGTACGACAACGACATCAACGTCTGGTGGGACGACTTCCGCTCCCGCACCGCGTTCACCAAGGAGGCCGACCAGACCCTGGTGATGCTGCTCGGCCTGGCCGCTTGTTACTCGCCGACCGAGGACGGCACCCCGGAGTTGCCGTTCGACCAGGTGACCGGCGTGCTGCGGCCGGAGCAGTGGCAGCGCTGGCTGGACTGGGACCCGGTGCGGATGGTGGCCCGGTACGCGGACGCCGTGCGGTCGCTGCGTGCGGTGTGGATCGACGGCGGCACCCGGGACGAGTGGTATCTCGACATCGGCGCCGAGGCGTTCCGGGCCGAGGTCGTCAAGGTGGGCCTGCCGGCCGACCGGATGTACTTCGAGCTGTTCGAAGCCGGTCACGGCGCCATCGAGTACCGCTACCCGCTGGCGCTGGCCTGGCTGGCCGAACGGCTGGCCCGCTGATCGGGGCCGTACTCGGCCAGCCACTCGATGATCATGGTCAGCCTGGCTCTCCTGTGGTCCGGCCGGCCGCCGGTGGCCAGGGTGTGGCCCTCGCCGGGGAAGCGGGCGAACCGGGCCGGTACGCCCAGCCTGCGTAACGCCACGAACAATTGCTCGGACTGCTCGATGGGACAGCGGTAGTCGTCCTCGCCGTGGATCAGCAGCAGCGGCGTGGTGATCGCGGCAGCATGCCGCAGCGGCGAGAAGTCCAGCAGGGCGGCGGCGCCGTCGTCGAACACGTCGGCGCCGCCCAACTCGAACCGGTTCACCGTGAAGCCATTGTCCGACGTGCCCAGCTTGGACAGGAAGTTGGAGATCGACCGCTCCGACACGGCGGCGCGGAACCTGCGAGTCCTGGTCAGGGTCCAGTTGGTCAGGAAGCCGCCGTAGCTGCCGCCCGCCAGGTACAGCCGCGCCGGATCGGCGACCCCGGTCTCCGTGGCCCAGTCCACGAACGCCATCAGGTCGGCGTGGTCGCCGCCACCCCAGTCGCCGACGGTCAGCGCACGGAACTCGCCGCCCCGGCCCGCGCTGCCCCTCGGGTTCGGCAGCAGCACGCGGTAGCCGGCGCTGACCAGGGCCTGTGTCTCCACGTCGAACACCGAACCCCAGGCCAGATGGGGGCCGCCGTGCACACGGACCACCAGCGGACCGGTGGCGTGCTGGTCGCGGAACAGCAGGCCGTGCACGTCGGTGCCGTCGCTGCCGGTCACCGTGACCGTCTCCGGTCGCACCGGCGCCGCGGTCAGCACCCAGGCGCCGTTCAGGTCCGAAATCCGTTGCGGCGCACCGGATCCGAGCGTGACCAGGTGGGTCTCGACCGGTCGGGTCGGCGACTCGATGCACGCGGCGAGCGTGCCGTTGTGTGCCGAGGAGAAGTCGGCGACCGAGCAGCCGGTGGGGGTCAGGCGGCGCGGCAGCCGGTCCATCGGATCACCGGTGAACAGGGCGACATCCGCACCGACCGTCGCGAGGAACACCACGTCGTCGGTGCCGGCGACGGGTTGCACGAGGGCCGAGCGACCCAGCGGCCTGCTGTCACCGAGCACTGCCCGTTCGCACTCCAGGTCGGCGTCCGGGAACGCCGGTCGCGCCGACCCGTCCCCGTTCAGCACCCACAGCCTCGGTGGCACGGCGCTGTGCCCAGGCACCGCGCTGGACACCGCGACCAGGTCGCCGGACACGTCGGTCGAGGTCAGCGCGGTGACCGGGGCGGGGCAGTGCCAGACCAGCTTGTCGACACCCGTGTCCGGGTCGAGGCTGCGCACCTGGGTGACCGGCGCCGGCAGGTCGGAATGCCGTTCCTCCATGGCGTACACGCACCGGCCGCCGACGGTGGTCAGGCAGGCCAGCCTGCCAGGCACCTCGGCCAGTTTGCGGGCGGCCTGGGCGATGCCGAACAGCCACAGTTCATGGGTGGGCTCGACGAAGCTCGGGCCGCCGTCCCGCTTGTAGCGCAACCATTCCACGACCACCGGCGCACCCGGCTCGGCAGCTGTGGTGCGTTCGACGACGCCGACCAGCCGGTCGTCGTCCAGCCACTCGATGGCCGTCACCTGGCTGTCCAACACGCCCAGTGTTCGTGCGGCGCCGGTGTTCGTGTCGATGACGTAGGCCAACCGTCGACCGTCCCGAGTAGACAGGAAGGCGACGTGTGCGCCATTGGGCGAGTGGACTGGCGACGTGTCCGACCACGGCCCGTCGGCGGTCAGTGGCGTCGGCTCGGTCTCCTGGCCGAACGACCACAGCCTGCTGCGGTAGCCGAGCAGGTCCGGATCGACGGTCTGCACGGCGACCACCACCGTGGTGCCGTCCGGTGCCAGCGTGGGGGAGCCGGCCAGGCTCAGTGCCGCGAGGTCGTCCGGTCCGCAGCTCACGCCTGCTCCTCGAACGCCGCGCGTGCTTCGGCGACCAGGCTCGGTCGGGCGAACAACTCGGTGACCACCGAGGCCAGCATGGTCGCCCCGGCCAGCACGGCGCTGTCGCCCTGTTCGGTTCCTGCCGCGGCGGCGAACTCGCGTGTGTGGATGGCCAGGTCGGGTGCGACGCGGACGTACGGGTGGATCGCCGGCACCACCTGGCTGACGTTGCCCATGTCGGTGGAGCCAGCCGAGCCGGACGTGCCCGTCTCCGGCTCGATCGGCCTGCCGATGTCAGCGAACGCTCTGGCCGCCAGGTCGGCCAGCACCGGGTTGGTGCGCACCGGCTGGTAGGCAACGGCGACCTCGGTCAGTTCGCTCGTGGTGCCGGTGGCCAGTGCGGCGCCGAGCACGCAGTCGCGGACCGCCTCGTAGAGCCTGCCGCGCAGGTACCCGTTGTCCGTCGACCGGATGAACAGCGCGACGCGGGAGTGCTCGGGAATGACGTTGATCGCGTCGCCGCCGTCCAGCACGTTGGCGTGCACGCGGGAGTCGGAGCGCAGTTGCTGGCGCAGCAGGCCGATCGCCACCAGCAGCAGGGTTGCGGCGTCCAGTGCGTTGCGGCCGAGTTCCGGTGCGGCCGCCGCGTGCGAGGCGCGGCCGGTGAACGTGGCCTGCAGTGACACGCGGCCCAGGTTCGTGCGGGACACGGCGTCGAACCCGGCCGGGTGCACCATCACGGCAGCGTCCACGCCGGACAGTTGACCGTCGTCGATCAGTCGGACCTTGCCGCCGCCACCTTCTTCGGCCGGGCTGCCGAACACCACGAGCCTGCCGTTGCCGTCGTGCTCGGCCAGCCAGCGGGCCGCCGCGACGGCGGCGCCCGCACCGGCAGAACCGATGATGTTGTGACCACAGGCGTGGCCGATGCCGGGCAGCGCGTCGTACTCGCAGAACACGGCGACGGTCGGCCCGCCGGTGCCGAACACGCGTTCCGCGCGGAACGCCGTCGGCAGGTCGGCGACGCCGGTGGTTACCGAGAAATCGTGCTGCCTGAGGTAGTCGGCCAGTTTGGCGGACGCCTTGTGTTCCGCGAAGCCGAGTTCCGGCTCTGCGTGGATCGCGTGGCTGAGCGCCACCAGGTCGGCCGCCGAGTCGGCAACGTGCTCGCGCACGGTGGTCATGCCGGGTCGACCGGGATCTGGCCGTCGATCGGGAGGGTCGGCACGTCCACGTCGACCGTCTGGGGATAGATGATGCCGGCGCCGGTGTTCAGGACGACCACCTCGTCGGTGGCGCTGAGCCAGCCCGATTCCCGTAGCTGTTTGGCCGCGGCGAGGCACGCCGCGCCCTCCGGGCAGATGAAGACGCCCTCCTCGCCTGCCATGGTGCGCTGCTCGGCGAGCAGTTCCTCGTCGCTGACCGAGATCGCGGTGCCCTCCGTCGAGCGCACCGCGTCCAGGATCAGGAAGTCACCCAGCGCCTTGGGCACCGTGATGCCGAACGCGACGGTGTGCGCGTTGGGGAACGGCTCACTCACGTCTGCGCCGCTCTCGAACGCCTGGACGATGGGGGCGCAGCCGTCCGCCTGCACCGCAACCAGCCTGGGCAGCTTGTCGGGGGCGATCCAGCCGAGTTCGAGGAGTTCGCGGATGGCCTTGTGGATGCCGATCAGGCCGACACCGCCGCCCGCCGGGTAGAGGATCACGTCCGGCATGCGCCAGCCGAGTTGCTCGGCGATCTCGTAGCCCATGGTCTTCTTGCCTTCCAGGCGGTAGGGCTCCTTGAGCGTGGAGACCTCCTGGTAGCCACCCCGGGCCTGAACGGCCTGGTTGATCAGCTTGCCTGCGTCACCGATCAGGCCGTCCACCAGGTACAACTCGGCACCGGCGACTGCGCACTCGGCGCGGGTGATGGAGGGCGCGTCGACCGGCATCGCGATCAGGCTGCGCATGCCGGCGCGAGCGGCGTAGGCGGCCCAGGCGGCGCCCGCGTTGCCGTTGGTGGGCATCGCGACGCCCTTGACCCCGAGTTCCGCGGCGCGCGAGACGCCGACGGCGGCGCCCCTGGCCTTGAACGTGCCGGTCGGGATGACGCCCTCGTCCTTCAGCAGCAGACGGGGCACGCCGATCGTGTCGCCGTAGGAGCGCAGGGGGAGCAGCGGCGTCATGCCCTCGCCCATGGTGACGATGTTCGCCGGGTCGCGGACGGGCAGCACCTCGTGGTAGCGCCACAGCGTCGGTGGGCGACTCGCGATCTCGGCGGGGGTGACGGTCTCGGCGACCTTGGCGAGGTCATAACGGGCGAGCAGCGGAACGCCGGCGGCACTCACGCCCTGCACGGTGTCTGCCTCGTAGCGCTCGCCGGTGCGGGAACAGTCGAGGTGGTGCAGAGCCGAGTACGTCATGGCAGCTCCCTGCTGTTTTGGATCCAAATCCGATGGGCGTCGACCCTGGGTCAGGATATGGGAGCGTCCGGCCGTGGTGGGCCCGGAGGGCCATGGAGTGCCGTTGCACAGCGTTCTCTGACGTCACGGCGGCTCGCGTGCTGCGCTGGCGGCGGTGCTGTTGACCGGCGCGGTTGTGATCGCTGGGTGTGCTTTCTGGATCCGGCCGGGCGCCGAACCGCAGTTGGCCGCCGAGGTTGTCGGCCGGCGTGCCAAGCCGGCCACCGACCGTCTCTGCGAGTCGACCGCAGGCGCGCGCGACTCGACCGCAGGTGCGGACGAATCGGCCGCCAGCGTGGGCGACTCGACCGGTAGGTGAGTCGGCTGCCGGCGGGGTCGGTTCGACCGCCGGGGCGTGCGACTCGACCGCCTGGGCGGGCGATTCGGCCGCGCGGGTGCGCGATTCGGTCGCCTGAGCGCGCGACTCGCCCGCGGGAGTGTGCGACTCGGTGGCGTGGGCGCGCGACTCGACCCCGTGGGCGTGCGATTCGGTCGCCTGAGCGTGCGATTCGGCTCCGCGGGTGCGCGACTCGACGCGGCGAGCGCACGCTTCAGCTCGGCGAAGGTGCGACTCGGCCGCATGGGCGGGCGATTCGGCTCCCGGCGCGTGCGATTCGGCCGCCAAGGTGTGCGATCCGGCCGCTGAGGCTTGCGATTCGGCTGCTGGCATGGACGAGTCGGCCGTCGGGGCGTGCGACTGGGCCGCTGAGGGGTGCGAGTCGGTTGTTGTCGCGCACGGCTCGGCCGCCAGCGGGGGCGATTCGGCGACCAGTGGGTGTGAGTCGACTGCCTGCGACGCCGAGCCGGCCGTCGGGGCGTGCGAGTCGGCCGTCCAAGCGTGCGGGACGGCTGCCGGGGGTGGGCGAGTCGACCGGTGTGCGAGTTGGCCGTCGGCGGGGTCGAGTCGGCCGCTGGTGGGGGCGAGTCGGCTGCACAGGTTCGGCTGCGTGTCAGATCGGTCAGTGGTCGAGCGCACCTCTGCGTCATGTCCGCGTCATGGCAGTGCCGAAACTGACCCGCCCGAACCCCTTGACTCGGGTTTCAGAACAGTGTTTTATAACAGTGTTGCGTTTTATAACACTGTTGCCGTTCGCGGCCCGATGGGAGCTCCGATGGACACGACATCACTGGGCACCGCACCGACCAGGGCGGCCGCCGACTCGCAGACACCCCCTGCCTACCTGCCCGGCTTCGCCAGCCTGGACATCGAGACCGACGTCGAGTCCCTGCCGGTCCGTGGCTCCTTGCCCACCTGGCTCTCCGGCGAACTGATCCGCAACGGTCCCGCCCAGTTCGAGGCAGGCCCGCAGGCGTTCCGGCACTGGTTCGACGGGCAGGCCATGCTGCACCGCTTCTCGTTCGCGAACGGCGTCGTCAACTACCGCAACCGCTTCCTCGACACCCCCGGCATGCGCAGCGCGCGGGACGGCCGGATCGGCTACGGCGAGTTCGCCTCCGACCCGTGCCGCTCGATCTTCACCCGCTACTTCACCCGGTTCCAGCGCCAGCCCGAGGTCTCCGGCAACGCGTGCGTCAACGTCGTCCCGATGAACGGCGGCATGGCCGCGCTCACCGAGGTGCCGATCGCGGTCCGGTTCGACCCGGAAACCCTTGCCACACTGGGCATCGAGGGCTACCAGGACCCGCTCGGCGGCCAGGTCACCACCGCCCACCCGCACCAGGTGCCCGGCTCAGGCGACCTCGTCAACTACGTGCTGCGCTTCGGCCCGACCAGCGAGTACCTGATCTACCGGCAGCACCCCGACTCGATGACCCGCGAACTGATCGCGACGATCCCGGCCAAGCATCCCGGTTACCTGCACAGCTTCGGCGTCACTGAGGACTACGTCGTCCTGGCCGTCTTCCCGTTCGTGGTCAACCCGATCGGCCTGCTGCTGGGCGGCAAGCCGTTCATCGAGAACTACACCTGGCGCCCGGAACTGGGCACCACGTTCATCGTGGTCCGGCTGTCCGACGGCTCGGTCCGCGGTACCTACCAGGCCGAGCCGTTCTTCGCCTTCCACCACATCAACGCCCACGTGACCGGCAACGAACTCGTCGTCGACGCCAGTTCCTACACCGACGCCACGGTGATCGACGCCCTCTACCTCGACCACCTGCGGGCAGGCGACCCGATCCCCAAGCCCGCGCCCACCCGCTACCGGATGGACCTGGACGGCGACACCGTGCGCAGCGAGCCACTCTCGCCGCAGGCCCTGGAACTGCCGCAGATCAACTACCGCGCCCACAACGGCCGCCCGTACCGGTTCGCCTACGGCGTCGGCTGCCACGACGGTCGCACCTCAGCCGGCCGGGACTTCTTCAACCAACTGGTCAAGCTCGACGTGGACGACCACACCAGCGACGTCTGGTACGAGCCCGGCTGCTATCCCGGTGAGCCCGTTTTCGTGCCCTCGCCGGACGCGACCTCGGAGGACGACGGCGTCGTGCTGTCGGTCGTGCTGGACTCGGCCACCGGCACGTCGTTCATGCTCGTGCTGGACGCCGGCACCTGGCGCGAAGTGGCCAGGGCCGGCGTACCGCACGCGATCCCGTTCGGCTTCCACGGGCAGTTCACCCGCGGCTGAACAAGATCACCCGGTGGTGCAGGGCTGCCCGTTCAGGGTGAACGCGGTCGGCTTCGGGTTCGTCCCTGTGTAACCGGCGTTGAACCCAGGTGTGGTGGATGTGCCGGCAGCCAGGTTCAGTGCGTAACTGGGTGCCGTGACCGTGACGATGTTGCCCGTCTGGCTGAAGTTGCCGCCCCACCCGGCCGATACCACCTGGCTGCCGGGGAAGGTGAACTGGAGCGTCCAGTTGTTCACGTCCGTCGTGCCGGTGTCGGTGATCGCGATGTTGCCGTTGAAGCCGCCACCCCAGTCGAGCGGCACCGTGTAGACCACCTTGCACGTGGCGCCCGCAGGCTGGCCGGTGGACACCGTGACCGGTGCCGACGGTGCTGACGTGGCCCCCGACGAGTCGACGGCCACCACGTCGAACGTGTACGTCGTGTTCGGCGACAGCCCGGTGACCGTGAAGCTCGTCGTGGTCGGGCTGCCGACCAGGGTGCTGGTCGCGCCGCTCACCCGGAACACCCGGTACCCGGACACCGCGTGCGCACCGGCCGTCGAGGCGGGCCAGAACAGCGAGATCGACGTCGGCGTGACACCGGACGACGTCGGCGTGCCAGGCGTAGCCGGACCGGTGGCCGCTGCGGCCTTCGCCAGGTGCAGCACGGTGATCGAGTAGGGCGCCAGGGTCACCGCCGACGATGACGACGTGCCGGACGTGATCGACGTGGCCCCTCGCGTGTACACCGACGTGGTGCCCGACGCGGCCGCCGTGTATCCGCTGTAGGACAACGCCACCTGGTACGAGTTGGCAGGATCCTTGTTGACCAGCAACACGTTCAGCGAGCCGTCCGATGCCTCGACGGCGTGCGACGCGACGAGCGACTGGCTGGACGACGTGCCGAGCAGCGTGCCGCCGCCGGACAGCAGCTTGCCGGCCATCGAGAGGCCGAAGTACTGCGGGAACGGGGTTTCCGCAGCCGGTTCACACGGGCTGCCGCCGGTCGCGCACGTCGCGTTGGACAGGATTCCCTCGTCGTTGAAGTCGGTGCCGCCGGTCTGGTCCGTGGTCGCCGCGCCGGCACCGTTGTGGATGTCCCACCAGTCGACGTTCGACGCGCCCTGCTCCAGCCAGGTCGGATAGGAGTCGGCGGCGAACAACGCTGCCGCCGCCGAGTCGTCCTCGAAACCGGAGTTCGTCTCGGTGGTCATGATCTGCACCGGCCGGGTACCCGAGTACTGCGCGATGAGGCTGTGCAGTTTCGCCGTGATACCGGCGATCTGGGCCTCCGGCTGACCGAGCATCTGCGCTTCGGTGCTGCTGGTCGGGTAGTAGTGCACGATCACGAAGTCGATCTTCGAGCCGAGCGCGGACAGCACGGTGTTGTTCCAGTCCAGCGTGTCACCGGGCGCGACCAGGCCGTCCGGCCAGTTGCCCGGCGTTGTCAGCACGACGCCCACCTTGATGCTGGGGTCGACGGCCTTCATGGCGTCGATGTACTGGCCGGTGTTGGTGGCGTAGGTCGTCGCGTTCTTCGTGGTGTGGTTGTCGAACTCCCAGGAACTGCCGTAGGCGCCGTTTCCGTAGACCTCGTTGCCGACTTCCCAGTATTTGACACCGTAATTGTTCGTGACGTTCGCGTATTTCACCCACGCGGCCGCCTCGGCTGCCGTGCCGGAACCGTAGTTCACGGTGATGACCGGCTGTGCGCCGGTGGAGTGCGCCACTTTCATGAAATTGTCGAAGTTGTCACTCGGATTCGCGAAACTGGTGCCCGGCACGACGCTGTTGTCCTGCCAGTTGTACACGTCCGACACCGAGCCGCCCGGGTAGCGCAGCGCGTCGACCCCGGCCGCCGACAGCAGCGGTGGCAGCGCCGGATCGGTCAGATCGCCGTCGTACACGGCGGTGTTCGCGCCCAGCGCCGCACTCGGCACCGCGCCCTCGCCGGTGTTGGCGTTCACGGTGACGGTGGCGGCGGACGTGACAGCCGGGGCGGCCGCCGCCGTCGTTGTCGCAGCGGCAGCGGTCGCCCCCAACAGGGTCGCCGCGACCACGACGGCGGCTTTGCCGCGTAGCCGGAAATTCAGTGCGAAGTCCATCGCGATATGTTCGATCGGACACCGGAATCCGGGCAATCGCCGGTGCTTGCACACGGCGCCACCAGCGCGGATGCCCGTCTGTTCATGTAATTTTCCGATAATTGCGTCAGGACGCGACGATGCCCTCGCCGCCGACACCACCGGCCACGGTGACCGAGCCGACCGCGGTGAGCGAGCCGTTCGCGTGCACGGCGAACTCGTCCACGATGCCGCCGGCACCGGTGTCCGCGTACAGGAACCGGCCGTCCGACGAGCCGGCCGCGTCCACCGTGCCGCCGTCGGTCGCGGTGTTGCCCAGGTCGGTCAGCGCGCCATTGCCGTTGTCCCGCAGGCCGGTCAGGTTGTTGCTGCCGGCGTTGGACGCGTACAGGTGCGTGCCGGACGGGGCCACCCAGCAGGTCGCGGCCTGGCCGGTGGCGACCCGGTCCACCAGGCTCAGCGTGCCGTCCCGGTGCACGGTGTAGGTGGTCACCGAGTTCGCGCCCGACTCGGCGACGACCAGGTGGTCACGCACGTCGAACGTGACCGCGAACGGGGTGCTCGGGTCGGCGGTCACGACGGGCTTCGCGGACAGGCCGCCGAGCAGATCGAGGTTGAACACGTCGATGTCGTTGCCGTTGCCCTTCGTGGTCACCACGAGGTGGCGGCCGTCCGGCGTGAACGCGACCTGGCCGGGGGTGTGCGTGAACTCCGGGGCGGCCGTCGGGTCGAGGCCGAGGGCGCGGTGCCAGGTCGGGACCCGGACCAGCCGGTCGCCCAGCCGCAGGAAGCCCTGCACGGAGCCGCCGTCACGGGCGTTGAGCACGTAGACCGCGTTGCCGTTCGTGGTGACGCTGACCGGGAACGCGCCGCCGGATGAGATGACCTGCGAGCGGTGCAGGTGGTCGCCGTCCACGGTGAACACCGTGATGGTGTTGCTGCCGGCGTTCACCGCGTAGAGCAGGCCGTGCGCGTGGTCCATGACGAGCGAACCCTGCGACGCGAGGTGGTCGACGACCGAGCCGTCCAGGACGCCGCCGTCGCCGCCGGTGCCGTAGGTGCCGCTCCTGGTCAGGGTGCCGTCGGCCGCCCGGTGGTAGGCGACGACGGCGTTGCCGGCGGTGTTGTCGGTCTGCACGAACACGGCGTTCTCGGTGGGCGTGTGGTGGGCAGGGGCCGCGACCGCGGCACTCGCGAACAGGGCCGTGGCGGCCAGGGTGAACCCGCCGATGCCGGCGAGACGTGCCGTTGTCTTCATGACGCTCCGATGTGCACAGTGATGGATTGGACTGTGCGTTGGCGTCCCGGCAGTCGGCGGTCCTTACAGCGTCCGAGCTCTACGTCAGGGTTTCGTAAGGTCTTGGTCGGCTGCCCAGATCGCGAGTTCGCCGCCGGGCATGGCGACGACCTTCCGGCCATCGACACCGGCGAAGGTCCACGACTCGTAGGCGTCGCTCGACTCGACGTCGAGCCGGGTGCCGCCGCTCAACGCGAGATGCAACATGCCTTTCCGATCGACCACCGCCGCTGTGATCGTCTGTCCGACCAGTGCGGCCACCCGATCGGCATCGCCGTCGGCAGGCTCGTCGACCGGGACGAGATGCGTAGCGGTGGCCGAGTGCGGAGCGAACGGCGACCCGATCCGGAGTTCACTGTCGGCGTCGGTCCGCAGGACCACCGCGAAGTCGATGGCGGCCTCGGTGATCCGCTCTCCACTCAACTCAAGGTCCATCGCCCTACCGATCAGCCACGGTCAGGTCGACCTTCTCGTTGTAGAACGCGACCAACCCGGCGATGGGCAGCAGCGGGCCGGTCGGGAAGTCGTAGGCCCACGCGATGTCCTCGTGCGTCGTCTCGCCCACCCGGGCCGACCAGTAGCCGCTGGTGGTGCCCTTGTACGGGCAGGCCGTCTGGGTGGCGGTGGTCACCAGGTGGTGGAAGTCGATCTCGGTCCTGTTGAAGTAGTACCGGGTCGGCAGGCCGGTCTCGAAGACCATCACCGTGGACGACGACTCGGCCAGCGGCACGCCGTCGATCGACACGCTGACCCGCCGCGTCGAGCGCAGTGCGTCGACCCGGGTGTACGGGCTGCGCGGGTGCACGAAGACCTGCTCGTCCTCCTCGAACCACGCGTCCATCGCCGCCCAGTCGAACCGCACGAAGCCGGCCAGCCCGGCCAAGGCATCGGAGGTGTAGACACGGGCGATACCCGGCCGGGACACGTCACCGACCCGCAGGCCGTGCCGCCGCGTCGTACCGCGCTTGAGCCGCTGCACGTGATCTTCGTCCACCAGCACGTCGGACCGCACGTCGGCCAGCGGGATGTAGAACTGCGGGTAGTACGGCGCCTCCCACACGTACAGCGCGTTCGTGGTGTCCAGCACCATCTCACCGGCCACCATCGCGCGGATCCGCTTGGCCACCGGCTCGATGTGGTCGACGGCGACGGCGTGCTGCGGGTACTCGGACACGGCGGTTCTCCCTACGTCATGCGAATCGCGGCCAGGAGCCCTTCGAGATCATCGGCACAGGGGCCACACGCCTGGACATGCGTGTCGACCTCGGGATACCAGAGCTCGGCCTCGACCGGATCGGTGGCGGCCAACTCGGCGTAGGCATGCAGGAGTGCCATCGCCTGCTCACATCCCGAATCCCGGGGATCCGTGCGCAGGAACCGCTCCAGGCCGTTCATGGCTGCCTCGTCGGCTTGTGGTGGTCCAGATAACCATTGGCGACCAGGTTCGCCCGAAGCTTACGTCTGGCGTCGAACAATGTTTTGTAGATCGCGTTCCGGTTCGAGCCCAGCCGGGCCACCATCGCGTCCAGCGGCACGCCGTTGAGCACGATCGCGACGAACAGCGTGCGTTGCCGCTCGGTCAGTTCGTCGTCGACGGCCCTGCGCAGGCCGGCCAGCAGGTCCCGCCACTCGGACTCGTCGGACGGCTCCAGCCCGAACCGGCTGGGCAGCCGGTCCCAGTCCTCGGCGTCCAGCGACACGTCGGGATCACGCCAGAAGTGCCGGCCGATCTTGCTGGACACCTCGAAGACGACGAACTTGAACGCCCATGTGGTGAACCTGCTGTCGCCGCGGAACTGGTCGATCTTGCCGGTGATCGCGAGGAGCGCGTCGGCGGCCGCCTGGTGCGCGACGTCATCCAGTTCCGGACCAACCAGTCGGTGTTGCCCTGCCCGCCGGTGCAGCTCACTCCTGGCGATCCGGAGCAGCAACTCGTGTAGGCGGTGCAGCGCGTCCTCGCGCTCGGGACCGCCACCGCCGAGTGTTCGTACCCACTCTGTCGAGTCGGGGTCCATGTCGCCGACGATAGCAACCGTTGCCGGTTGTGCCAGGGTGAACGCCATGTCAGAGGCAGGCACCGAGGTGGCCACCAGCGACGATGCCGCCGACGAGCGGCACGCGAGTTGGCTTGAGCTGTTCTTCGACCTGGTCGTCGCGGCGGGCGTGGCACAGGTGGCGCACCGGTTGCGCGAGGAGCCGACGCTGGCCAATGGGGCCGCCTGCGTCGCCATGTTCTATGCCATCTGGAGCGTGTGGACCGCCTTCAGCACCTACGCGAACGTGGCTGGCGACAAGACCAGGAAGCGGTCGCTGCTCGGCGCGATGCTGGGCATCGGCGTGATGGTGGCCGCCGTCCCCGGCGCGCTGCCCGAACTGCTGCCGCCCGGCGAGACCGCTGTCTCCGGCCGCACCACCGCGTTCGTCGTCGCGTTCGTGGTCTGTCGGTCGCTGGCCGGTGGCGCGACCAAGCGGGCCGGCAAGATCATCACGTTCTGGCCTGCGGCGCAGGGCGTAATGGCCGCGCCGTGGATCGTGTCGCTGTTCACCAGCGCCGAGGTGCGCTACTGGCTGTGGGGCGCCGCCATCGTGCTCGACGTCACCATGTCGATCCACGGTGCGCTGGACCCCGACTCGACGCGCAGGATGACCGAGTCCGCGCAGCGGCAGGCCGGCCGGGACCACCGGGGGCTGGGCAACCCGGCCAGACCGCGGCCGGTGATGACCGTCGCCGAACTGGCGCGCGGCCACCTCGAGGAACGGCTGAGCCTGTTCGTGATCATCGTGCTCGGCGAGGCCCTGGCGCAGTTGATCGCCGCTGCCGCGCAGGTCGACTGGCAGAAGCCGACGGTGGTCGCGCTGGTCGGCGGGTTCCTGCTGCTGGTCGGCGTCTGGCAGCTCACCGCGCGCTACGGCTTCAGCCCGGCACCTGGTGCCGCGGCTGCCCCGATGCGGCCGTGGATGGCCCTGCCGTCGCACTTCGTGGTCACGCTGGGCATCGCCGGCATGGCGGCCGGCCTTGGCAGCCTCGCCCTGCACCCGACGACCGACACCCAGACCGGTGAACGTTGGTACCTGTGCGGGGGCCTCGCGCTGTACATCCTCGCCGGAGTGCTGACCGGGATCGGTAGACCTGTCGCCCGATCGTGGACGTTGGGTTGGGCGCTGCCCGGCATGGTGGTCATCGTGGTGCTCGGCCTGGTCGGTGGCCCACTGCCCGGCTGGGCGTTGACCGTGCTCGCGGTGGCCGTGGTCGGCTGGCAGGTCGCTTACCAGCCAATACACGACCTGCTCGAACGGCGACGCGGCGCCCTGGCACCCTGAGCGCCGTGTATCCGGACCTCGCCGCCCTTGCCGACGCCTACGGCGTCGCCACCAGCTACGAGAACGCGGAGCAGCGCGAAGTAGTTGTCGACGATGACGTCGTCGTCGCGGTGCTCGCGCAGTTCGACGTGGCCGCGTCCGACCCGGAGTCGGTTCGCCGCGAACTGGCCGCCGTCCGAGCGGCACGGGAAGGCGTGGCTCTCCCGCCGACCGTGGTGCTGCGTTCCGGCGCGACGCGGCAGCTCAACGGGCCCGCCGTCGTCGAACTGGAGGACGGCACCCACCGCGACGTGGACGGCGAACTGCCGGCCGACCTGCCGCTGGGCTGGCACCGGCTGGTCACCCAGGAGCAGGCCGTGACGCTGGTCGTCGTGCCGGAGCGGCTGCCCGATGTGCACCCGGCGTGGGGCTGGATGGTGCAGCTGTACGCGCTGCGCTCGGCCGACTCGTGGGGCATGGGCGACTTCGGCGACCTGGCCTCGATGGCCGCCAGGTCGGCGGCCGAACTGGGCGCCGGTGTCCTCCTGGTGAACCCGGTGCAGGCGATCAGCCCGACACATCCGGTGGAGCGGTCGCCGTACTCGCCGGCCAGCAGGCGCTTCGCCAACCCGCTCTACCTGCGGATACCGGCCACCGACGCCGACGTGCTGGCGTTGCGGCCGCGGCAGGACACCGAGCTGATCGACTACGACGCCGTCTGGGACGCGAAGCGGGCCGCGCTGGAACTGCTGTGGTCACGTGGTCCGCAACCGGTCGACCTGGCCGGTGATCCCGCGCTGCGCGACTTCGCCACGTTCTGCGCGCTGGCCGAGGTGCACGGACCGGACTGGCGCGACTGGCCAGAGCCGCTGCGCGATCCGGCCGGCGCCGAGGTGGCGGCGGCCCGCGTCGAACTGGCCGACCGGGTGGCGTTCCACAGTTGGCTGCAGGGCCTGTGCCGGGACCAACTGGACGAGGTGCGGTGGGCCGCGGCCGGCATGCCCGTCGGCGTCGTGCACGACCTGCCGGTCGGTGTGCGGCCCGGCGGTGCGGACACGTGGGCGTTGCGTTCCGCGTTCGCGGCCGACGTGCGGGTCGGCGCGCCGCCGGACGCGTTCAACCAACTCGGCCAGGACTGGAACCTGCCGCCGTGGCGACCGGACCGGCTGGCTGAACTGGGCTACGCGCCGTTCCGGGAAATGCTGCACGGCATCCTGCGCTACGCCGACGGGATCCGGGTGGATCACGTGGCCGGACTGTGGCGGCTGTGGTGGATCCCGCCGGGCGAGTCGGCAGCCCGTGGCACCTACGTGCACTACGACGCCGAGGCGATGCTCGGCATCCTGGCGCTGGAGGCGCACCGCGCCGGTGCCGTGGTGATCGGCGAGGACCTGGGCACCGTCGAGCCCGAGGTCACGGTGACACTGCACGAACGGGGCATGCTCAGCTCGGCGGTGCTGTGGTTCCAGCGGGACTGGGACACCGAAGGTCACCCGTTCGTGCCACCGCAGGACTGGAATCCGGAAGCGATGGCCAGCATCTCGACGCACGACCTGCCGACGGTGGCCGGCTGGCTGACCGGTGAACACGTCCGGGTGCGGGCCGAACTGGGCATGCTGGACGGCCCGGTCGAGGCCGAACGAGCGGCGGCCGAGGCGGACCGGACGGCGCTGCTGGACCTGCTGTGCGAGCAGGGCATACCGACCGACGATCTCGACCTCGCACTGCACACCCTGCTGGCGTCCGCGTCCGCCAGGCTGCTGCTGACGTCGCCCGCCGACATGCTCGGTGAGGTGCGCCAGCCCAACATGCCGGGCACCGTGGACCAGTACCCCAACTGGCGAATCCCGTTGCCTGTCACACTGGAGGAGTTCTTTGCGGACGATCGGGTACCACGAGTGACAGCGCCGCTTCGTGCGGCTCGCCCAATGGAGGGCGATCCAGCTCACGATGCGGACTGACGGACCTGCCCGCTAGCTTGGACAACTCATTGTTCCGGCCGCGCTTCGCGGCCGAGTCACGCCCGAGGAGAACACGTGCGGCTCTGGCCAGGAAGGCCCTACCCGCTCGGCGCCACCTATGACGGCGTCGGCACGAATTTCGCCCTGTTCTCCGAAACCGCCGAGTCGGTCGAACTGTGCCTTTTCGACGAGCAGGGCAACGAGACCACGGCCACGCTGCCCGAGACGGACGGCTTCATCCACCACGGGTACCTGCTCGGTGCGGGTGCCGGCCAGCGCTACGGATACCGCGTCGACGGCCCGTACGACCCGGACAAGGGTCTGCGCTGCAACCCGAGCAAGCTGCTGATCGACCCGTACGCCAAGGCGATCTCGCCCGAGGTGAACTGGGACGAGTCGCTGTTCGGCTACCGCTTCGACGCGCCCGACGAGCGCAACGATCTCGACTCGGCAGGGCACGTGCCGCACTCGGTGGTGGTCAGCCCGTTCTTCGACTGGGCCAACGACCGGCCGCCGAGGACGCCGTACAACGAGACGGTGATCTACGAGGCGCACGTCAAGGGCCTCACCATGCGGCACCCCGACGTGCCGGAACAGCTGCGCGGCACCTACGCCGGGCTGGCCCATCCCTCGATCGTCGACCACCTGCGGCAACTCGGTGTGACCGCGATCGAGTTGATGCCGGTGCACCAGTTCGTCACCGACCACGGGCTGAGCGACCGGGGCCTGCGCAACTACTGGGGCTACAACACGATCGGCTTCTTCGCACCGCACGACGGGTATTCGTCGCTGGCCGGCCAGGGCGGGCAGGTGCAGGAGTTCAAGGGCATGGTGCGCGCCATGCACGAAGCCGACATCGAGGTGATCCTGGACGTCGTCTACAACCACACCGCGGAGGGCAACCACCTCGGCCCGACGTTGTCCATGCGCGGCATCGACAACGAGGCGTACTACCGGCTGGTCGAGGACGAGCCGAAGTACTACATGGACTACACGGGCACCGGGAACTCGCTGAACGTGCGCAGCCCGCACACCCTGCAGCTGATCATGGACTCGCTGCGCTACTGGGTGACGGAGATGCACGTCGACGGGTTCCGCTTCGACCTTGCCGCCGCGCTGGCCCGCGAGTTCTACGACGTGGACCGGCTGGCCACGTTCTTCGACCTCGTGCAGCAGGACCCGGTGGTCAGTCAGGTCAAGCTGATCGCGGAGCCGTGGGACGTCGGCCCCGGTGGTTACCAGGTGGGCAACTTCCCGCCGTTGTGGACCGAGTGGAACGGCAAGTACCGGGACACCGTCCGCGACTTCTGGCGTGGCGAGCCCGCGACACTGGGTGAGTTCGCGTCCCGGATCACCGGCTCGTCCGACCTGTACCAGCACGACGGGCGCAGGCCGTTCGCCTCGATCAACTTCGTCACGGCGCACGACGGCTTCACGCTGAACGACCTGGTGTCCTACAACGAGAAGCACAACGACGCCAACGGTGAGGGCGGCCGGGACGGCGCCGACGACAACCGGTCCTGGAACTGCGGTGTCGAAGGCCCGACCGACGACACGGAGATCCTGGAACTGCGGGCAAGGCAGCGCAGGAACATGCTGGCCAGTCTGCTGTTGTCGCAGGGTGTGCCGATGCTGCTGCACGGCGACGAGATCGGCAGGACGCAGGACGGCAACAACAACGCCTACTGCCAGGACAGCGAACTGTCCTGGGTGGACTGGTCGCTGGCCGCCGAGAACGAGGGCCTTGTCGACTTCGTGGCGTCACTGACCGCGTTCCGCAAGGAGCACCCCGTGTTCCGGCGCCGCAGGTTCTTCGCCGGCAAGCCGATCGGCCGAGGTGAGGAACTGGGCGACATCGCCTGGTTCACCCCGTCCGGCGAGGAGATGAAGGAACAGAACTGGGACGACGGGTTCGGCAAGGCGATCGCCGTGTTCCTCAACGGCGAGGGCATCACCGACCTGGACCAGCGCGGTGAGCCCGTGGTGGACGACTCGTTCCTGATGGCGTTCAACGCGCACTACGAGAACATCGAGTTCACCTTGCCGGGCAAGACGTACGGCACCGAGTGGGCGGTCGTGGTGGACACGACGACCGGCGAGGTGGTCACGGAGTCGAACAAGGACACGGTGCCGGCAGGCGGCGGGCTGACCGTCACCGCGCGGTCGCTGGTCGTGTTGCGGCGGGTCGCGCAGGGCGAAGAATAACCCGGTATGAACCCGACATCCACCTACCGCGTCCAGCTACGTCCCGAGTTCACGTTCGCCGATGCGCAGGCCGAGGTCGAGTACCTGCGGTTGTTGGGTGTCGGCGCGCTGTACGCGTCCCCGGTGCTGGACGCGGTGCCCGGCTCGACGCACGGCTACGACGTCGTCGACCCGAGCAGGGCGCGGCCGGAACTCGGCGGTGACGACGAGTTCCTCGCGCTGGCCGGCAGGTTGCGCGACGCCGGGCTCGGGCTGGTCGTGGACATCGTGCCCAACCACATGTCGGTGGCCGTGCCGAAGGTCAACGCATGGTGGTGGGACGTGCTGCGGCACGGCCGCGACTCGCGGTACGCGACCTACTTCGACATCGACTGGTCCCGAGGTCGGCTGCTGGTGCCGGTGTTGGGCGCCGATGACGACGAGTTGACGGTCGACGGCGACGAGTTGGTCTACTACGACCACCGGTTCCCGATCGCGCCGGGCACCGACGGCGGCACGCCGGGCGAGGTGCACGCCCGCCAGCACTACGAACTGGTGTCCTGGCGGCGTGGCAACGCCGAGCTGAACTATCGGCGGTTCTTCGACATCACCACGCTGGCCGCTGTCCGGGTCGAGGACCCCGAGGTGTTCGAGGCCACCCACGGCGCCGTGCTGCGCTGGGTGGCCGACGGGCACGTCACCGGCCTGCGGGTGGACCACCCGGACGGCCTTGCCGATCCCGGTGAGTACATGCGCAGGCTGCGGGCCGCTGCGCCCGGTGCGTGGCTGGTGGTGGAGAAGATCCTCCAACCAGGTGAACGGCTGCCGGCGAGTTGGCCGGTGGACGGCACCACGGGTTACGACGCGCTGCGCGAGTTCTGTGGTGTCTTCGTGGATCCGGCAGGTGAGGCGCCGTACACCTCGTTCGCTGAGAAGTCCGGTGTGGACGTCGATTTCGCCGCCGTCACCGAGCGGTCGCGGCGGCTGGTCACCGACACCATCCTGGTCGCCGAGGTGCGCAGGATCGCGGCTCTGCTGTCCGGTGTGGACCAGGATTCGGCGCGTACCGAGGTCGCGGAGACCATGATCGCGTTCCCGGTCTACCGCTCGTACCTGCCCGAGGGCGACGCCCACTGGACCGAGGCGGTCACGTCGGCCGAACTGGACCGGCAGGTCCGCGCGGGTGGCGAACTGGCCACCCGGATCCAGCAGACGTCCGGCATGGTCGTGGCGAAGGGCACCGAGGACACCGCGTTCTACCGGTACGCCAGGTTCGCCGCACTGAACGAGGTCGGCGGCGCACCGGACCGGTTCGGCGTCGGCGTGGCCGAGTTCCACGCGCTGGCGGCCGATCGGGAAGCCGGTTGGCCCGCCGCCATGACAACACTGTCCACACACGACACGAAGCGATCCGAGGACGTGCGTGCCCGGCTGGCCGTGCTCGCCGAACTCCCGGCCGAGTTCACGTCGGCCGTGACGCGATGGTCGGCCACCCACGGCATCGACGAGCCGGCGCTGAACCTGCTGGCCTGGCAGTCGCTGGTGGGCGCGTGGCCGATCAGCGCCGACCGGCTGCGCGACTACCTGGACAAGGCGGCCAAGGAAGCCAAGCTGCGCACGTCGTGGACCGACCACGACGAGGCATTCGAGCAGGAGGTCGCCGACTGGCCGGACCGGGTGCTCGGTGATCCTGAGATCGCCGGCGACGTCGCCGACTTCGTGGCGCGGATCAGTGGTCCCGGCTGGGCCAACGCGCTCGGCCAGAAACTGGTGCAGCTCACCGCGCCCGGCGTGCCGGACGTGTACCAGGGCACCGAGATCTGGGACCTGTCGCTGGTCGACCCGGACAACCGGCGGCCGGTGGACTACTCGGTCCGAAAGACGCTGCTGGACCGGATCGCGGGCGGCTGGCTGCCGGACGTCGACGACTCAGGCGCGGCGAAACTCCTCGTCGTGCACAAGGCGCTGACCCTGCGCCGGGACCGGCCGGAACTGTTCCGCGGCTACCGCGCGCTGCTCGCCGACGGGCCCGCCGCCGACCACGTGCTCGCGTTCGCCCGCACCGACCTGGTCACCGTCGCCACCCGACTGCCGGCCGGAGTGGCCGAGACCGGTTGGCAGGACACCGTCCTGGCGCTGCCGACGGGGACCTGGACCGACGTGCTGACCGGCGAACGGCTGCCCGGCGACCGACCCGCCCTTGCCGATCTGCTGGCCCGCTACCCGGTGGCACTGCTGGTACGAGGAGACCGATGACGTACTCGGTGTGGGCACCCGACCACGAGCGGGTGCGCGCCAGGGTCGCGGGCGCCGACCATGAGATGACCAGGGACGACGGCGGTTGGTGGCAGGTCGACGCCCCGGACGAGCCCGGCACCGACTACGCGTACCTGCTCGACGACGACGGCACGCCGCTGCCCGATCCCCGCTCACTGTGGCAGCCGGCCGGCGTGCACGGGCCGTCCCGCCGCTACGACCACGGCGCGTTCGAGTGGACCGACGGGTCCTGGCGGGGCAGGGCACTGCCGGGTGCCGTGCTCTACGAACTGCACATCGGCACGTTCACCGACGGCGGCACGTTCGACTCGGCCATCCAGCGGCTGGATCACCTGGTGGACCTCGGCATCACGCTGGTCGAGGTGCTGCCGGTGAACTCGTTCGACGGCACCGACGGCTGGGGCTACGACGGCGTGCTGTGGGGCGCGGTGCACGAGCCCTACGGTGGCCCGGACGGCTTCAAGCGGTTCGCGGATGCCTGTCATGCCAAGGGAATCGGCGTCGTGCTGGACGTGGTCTACAACCACCTCGGCCCCTCCGGTGCCTACCTCGGCAGGTTCGGACCGTACTTCGCAGGCCAGAACGACTGGGGTCCTTCGCTGAACCTGGACGGCCCGGGCTCGGACGACGTGCGCCGCTACGTCCTGGACAACGCCCTTGGCTGGCTGCGGGACTTCCACGTCGACGCGCTGCGGCTGGACGCCGTGCACGCCATGACCGACCGGCGGGCGACGCACATCCTGGAGGAACTGGCGGTCGAGGTGGACGCACTGGCCGCGTCGGTGCGCAGGCCGCTCACTCTGATCGCCGAGTCCGACCAGAACGACCCTCGGCTGGTCACCGCCCGGCAGGCCGGTGGTTACGGCCTGAACGCGCAGTGGTCGGACGACCTGCACCACGCGCTGCACGTGGTGCTGTCCGGTGAGACGCAGGGCTACTACGCGGACTTCGCGGCGCCCGGTGCGCTGGTCAAAACGCTGCGCGAGGTGTTCTTCCACGCCGGCACGTGGTCGTCGTTCCGTGGCCGCACGCACGGCAGGCCGGTGGACCTGCACCGCACGCCGGGGCACCGGTTCCTGGCGTACCTGCAGAACCACGACCAGGTGGGCAACCGGGCGACCGGCGACCGGCTGTCCGCGACGGTGTCGCACGGCCTTCTGGCGTGTGGTGCCGCGATCGTGTTCTGTTCGCCGTACCCGCCGATGGTGTTCATGGGGGAGGAGTGGGCGGCCAGCACGCCGTGGCAGTTCTTCGCGTCCTTCCCCGATCCCGAACTGGCCGACGCCGTGCGGTCGGGGCGGCGCAGGGAGTTCGGCCGGCACGGCTGGGCCGAGCAGGACGTGCCCGACCCGATGGACCCGGCGACGGTGGCCCGCTCCCGGCTGAACTGGGCCGAACCGACCCGGCCAGGGCACAGCGAGATGCTGCGGCTCTACCGGGACCTGATCGCGCTGCGCGCGGACCGACCCGAGCTGAGTGATCCCCGGCTGGACAGGTTCGAGGTGCACGGCGAGGACTCGTGGCTGGTGCTGCACCGGGGTGCGCTGCGGCTGGCGTGCAACCTGGGCGACGCGGCGGTCGACGTTCCGCTGGGCGGTACGGCCGACGAAGTGCTGCTGAACTGGGGCGATGGGATTGCGACCGGCTCGGTCGCCACACTGCCGGCTGAATCGTTCGTGTTGCTGTCGGTTAAGTGATCCTGCTCACCGGCGATCACTGGAAAGATGGTCGGACGTGGCTATCCGACCAGTAACCGGCGCGAACGTCCTGGCCGGCCGACCGTTCCCGCTCGGCGCCCACCCGGAGGCAGGCGGGGTCCGGTTCGCCGTCACGTCGGTGGTCGCCGAGGCCGTCGAGGTGTGCCTGATCAGCGAGGAAGGCGCCGAACGCAGGATCGAGCTGACCGAGCGGACGTTCGGCGTGTGGCACGGCCTGGTGCCCGGCGTGACGACCGGCCAGCGGTACGGCTTCCGCGTGCACGGCCCGTACGACCCGTCCCGTGGGCTGCGGTGCAACCCGGCGAAACTGCTGGTGGACCCGTACGCGACCAGGATCGCCGGCAGCCTGACCAACCTGGCGCCCGCGCTGGGCTACGTCGGCGATCCGATGCGTGGGCCGGCGTCACCGTTCGACTCGCTGGGCAGCGTTCCGCTGTCCGTGGTCAGCTCGCCGGGCGGCCCGGACACCGGTATCCGCCCGGAGATCCCGTTCGAGGAGACGGTGATCTACGAACTGCACGTCAAGGGCTTCACGCAGCGCCACCCCGATCTGCCGCGCAGCCTCCAGGGCACGTATCTCGGTATGGCACATCCCGCCGTGATCGAGCATCTGGTCCGGCTCGGCGTGACGACCGTCGAACTGATGCCGGTGCACGCCTTCAGTGACGAGCCGTCGCTGCTGCGGGCCGGCCGGCACAACTACTGGGGCTACTCGCCGCTGGGCTACTTCGCGCCGCACGCCGGCTACGCCAGCGAGCCGGGCAGGGAGATCGAGGAGTTCCGCACGATGGTCGCCGCGCTGCACGCGGCGAAGATCGAAGTGATCGTGGACGTGGTGTTCAACCACACCTGCGAGGGCGGCCCGGACGGCCCGACGCTCAGCTTCCGTGGCTACGACGCACCCACCTACTACCTGCACCGCGCGGGTGGCCGGGTCGTGGACATCACCGGCTGCGGCAACACTCTGGACGCCGGTTCGCCGACCGTGGTGCGGCTGGTCACCGACTCGCTGCGGTACTGGGTGAACGAGTTGGGCGTCGACGGGTTCCGGTTCGACCTGGCGAGCACACTGGGCAGGCCCGGTGGCCGGATCTTCGACCGTGACTCCACCATGCTCACGGCGATCACCACCGACCCGCTGCTGTCCCGGTGCAAGCTGATCGCGGAGCCGTGGGACGCCACCGGTGACGGCTACCGGGTCGGCGAGTTCGGCTCGCAGTGGGCGGAGTGGAACGGCCGCTACCGGGACACCGTGCGGGACTTCTGGCGTGGTGCGACCGGCGTGCGGGACCTCGCGTACCGGCTGTCCGGCTCGTCGGACCTGTACGCGGACGACCTGCGGCGGCCGTGGCAGTCGATCAACTTCGTCACAGCGCACGACGGCTTCACGTTGCGGGATCTGGTGTCCTACAACGACAAGCACAACGACGCCAACGGTGAAGGCAACCGGGACGGCACCAACGACAACCGGTCGTGGAACCAGGGCGTCGAGGGCGACACGACGGACAGCGCCGTGCTGACCATGCGCGCCCAGCAGGCCCGCAACCTGTTGGCCACGCTCCTGCTGTCCACCGGCACGCCGATGCTGGTCGCGGGCGACGAGATGTGGCGTACCCAGAACGGCAACAACAACCCCTACTGCCTGGACAACGAGACGTCCTGGGTGAACTGGACGCCGTTGGCCGACTCCGACGCGCTGCTGGCGTTCTGTCGGCGGTTGGTGCACCTGCGGGCGGCGAGTCCCGCGCTGCGGCAGCCGGAGTTCTTCGAGGGCAGGAAGACACCGACCGGCGTGCCCGACCTGATCTGGCTGCGGCCCGACGGTGGCGAGATGACCGACAACGACTGGTTCGACAGCGAGCGGCGCACGCTCGGCATGTGGATCGACGGGTCGAACAGCCAGTCCAGGACCAGGGACGGCGAACTGATGTCGGACCATTCGTGGCTGCTGCTGTTGCACGCGGCGGACTCGCCCGCCGAGTTCACGCTGCCCGGCCAGCAGTACGGGGCGACGTTCGAGCCGACGCTGGACACGACGACGGCGGACGGCACCCCGACGACGCCCGGCATGCTGGCGGCCGGTGCCACGCTGACCATGCCGGCGTGGTCACTGCTGCTGTTGCGGGCGCCGCGATGATCGTTCGTGCCGCTTCGCCCGACGACGTCCCGGCGATCGCGGACCTGTACGAGGAGCTTGCCCACTTCTACGGTGTCGGCGTCGAACCGCTGGCCGACCGGCTTGTGCAGATCAGGGCGGCGTTGTTCGGTGAGCTGCCCGCCGGTGCCCTGTTGTTGGCGTGGGACGGCTCCGAATTGGCAGGCGCGGCCGCGTATTCCTTCCTGTGGCCTGCGGTCGGCATGCACCGGTCGTTGTACCTGAAGGAGTTGTACATCGCCGCGGCCCATCGGCGACAGGGCGTCGGCAAGCTGTTGATGGCCCGGCTGTTCGAGGTGGCGGCCGAGCACGAGTGCAGCCGGGTGGAGTGGACCGCCGACGATGTCAACGTCGACGCGCAACGGTTCTACGCGGAGCTGGGTGTGCCGGTGCGGACGTCGAAGCTGTTCTACCGGGTCTCGTTGTCATAGTTCTGTCCACCGGCCGCGCTTGCCAGACGCAACATGGAGATCGCGCGCAGCGATAGTGCAGGCATGAACGGGGAGCAGGCTGCGCCGGACAGTCCGGGCGTCGAGAGCCCTGTGCCTGGTCTCACCAGGCCACGTCGCGTGTTCATCTCGTACGCGAACGTTTCGAGCGAGCACCGGCAGTTGGTGCGCCGGCTATGGGAGCTCCTGCGCTCGTGTCGGATCGACGCGAGGTTGGACCAGGCGGTGGCGGGGCGGCAAGATTGGTCGTTGTGGAAGGCTGACGAGATCCGGGCAGCTGATCACATATTGGTAATCGCTTCAGAGATGTATCGGCGATGCGCCGAAGGCCGGGCCGGCGCGGACGACGGTCCGGGTGTGCAGTGGGAGGCTCGCCTGATCCGAGATACCTTCCATCGAGATCAGCATGCCTTGGATCGGTTCCTGCCGGTCATCCTGCCTGGACAGACCGTCGACGGTGTGCCGGACTTCCTCGCTCCGGCGACCACGACGGTGTATGAGGTCAACGAGTTCAGTGTGCCTGGTGCGGAATCGCTGGTACGGCTGCTGACGGACCAGCCTGAAAATCCCGAACCGCCATTGGGTCAACTCCCGGTTCTCCGGGGCCACGAATCGATGCCCGGCCGTGAGACCCCGCCCGGGCGACGACGTTCGCAGATCGCCATGGCGATCGTCGTCGCGCTGGTTGTCGCGGGTGGCATTGTCGCAACTGTGCTGGCGCTGCCTGGTGGAGCGGCACCCGTTGGCGTGAGTGAGCCACCACCCGATACCGGAATATTCACTCCTGATACCTATGCGTTGCCTACTGACGATGGTGAGAGCTCGGCTGCTCCCGTAACGACACCGGTGACCACTTATTCTGAACCGGCCTTTTCTGAACCGGCGCCCGAGACGACCGCCGCTTTTGATCCTGATACCCCCTGCGTGGCGGTCAACAGCGGCTCTGTTGATGTGCCGATCGAGTTCTTTCCTGTGCTGAGCATGGATTCGTCACTCATCGTTGAGTGTGAGTCCCATCCCGCCGAGACGGTCAGGAAAGCTGTCAACGTATTGCAAGAGGACAAGATGGATGATCGCAGCCCGTGTCAGAAGGTGACCGACAGTATCGAGATCGGCAGCGAATATGTGGTGGACGAGTACCTGGCTGCGAAGGCCGGAGCGGACTCGCAGGGCTACTTGACGGCGTTCCAAACCGAGTGCTTCGACAATCCGAACGAGACCGTCGGTCGCGCTTTCAGTAAGATAAGGTCAGCAGGTTGACACCTACTCGGCCAGAAAAGCGTTGACCTCCTTGAGGAATTCGGCCGGGGCCTCGGTGTGCACGAAGTGGCCGACGTCGATGGTGGCCAGTCGGGCGTGCGGGATGCGTTCGACGGCCTCGGCCAGTTGGTCCTGCGGGATGCTGCTGGTCGGGCCGCCGGCGATGATCAGCGTCGGCACGGCGATGTCGGCCATCCGGTGCACCACGGTCAGGTCGGGTGTGGCCATCTCGGCCCGCATGGCGAGCAGCATGTCCCAGTCGAACGGGAGGTCGAAGTCCGGCCGGTCCTCGGGCGGGTACTCGCGCGGGGTGCGCAGGGCGGTGACGTCCTCCAGCACCAGGCGGGTCAGCCGGTCGGGGTGCGCCTGGGCGAACCGGATCGCCACGGCGCCGCCGAGGGAGTGGCCGATGACGGTGAACGTGGCCAGCCCCAGCGCGTCCACGAAAAGCAGCAGGTCGTCGCACATCCGGGCGTAGGAGTAGCCGCCGCTGTACGGGCTGCGGCCGTGCCCGCGCTGGGTCAGCGCCAGCACCCGGTACCGGTCGGCCACGGCAGCGGCGAAGTCGTCCCAGTCCGAAGCCTGCTCACCCATGGCGTGCAGCAACACCAGAGGCGGGGCGTCCTCGGCGCCGGTCTCCCGGTAGTGAAACGTCTCGCCGCCCAAGCTGATCTCGTGGTCCACAGTCGCCGAACCTAGTGCGTGACCGGGCCGGACACAGCCCTGTTCACCACCGGTGAAGCTCACGCCGCCGAGCTGCGAGGAGCCAACCGCACCACGAGTTCGACACCCAGGGCGTGCGCGAGGCGTTCCAGCACCGGAATTGTCGGCACGGTCCCACCTGCCTCGAATCGCGCCACCGCAGGCTGTGTCATGTCCGACGCCTCGGCAAGTTGTGCCTGCGTCCAGCCGCGCTGCTCGCGCAACTCCCGAACCGTCTTGCCCAATTCGAAGGCCAGCCGTGTGGCGTCGTACGCCTCAGCGGCGCCTGGCTCAGCCATCCGCCGGTCACGCAGCTGCCGCCAGTCGGTCCGCTCAGTCATCGCCGCCGCTCCCTTCGTACTCGTCAACCGTGTGCGCCTCGCCGATGCACAGTGCCCATGTGCGTCTTGCCCGGTCGACTTCTCGCTCTTCGCGCATTCGTGTCTTCCGGAAGACCGTCAGCAGCACGATCCGCCGGCCCGAGGCGATCCAGTAGGTCACCCGCACCGCATCGCCGTCCAGGTGGAACCGAAGCTCTCGCAGCTTGCCGTCCAACTGCCGTGTGTATGGCTCACTCAGCAACGGCCCCTGCTCGGCGAGCAGCTCGACATAGAACGTGGCGGTCGCGAAATGAGCCGTCGGCAGCCTGTCCAACCAGTCGCGAACTTCCGGCTCCAGCTCAACGGTACCCCAGAACATACCATCGACGCTATATGCCACTGGTGTGCAGCGGTCTACGCACCCAGAGCGTTGGCCTGTAGCGCCTCAGCCATGGCGGGCCGTCCAGCTCTTCGTCTGCTGCCTTCCAGGCGCAGAAGCGCTGTTGGAGCGATCCCCGCTCTTGCCCCTTGCCATGCGTCGAGGTTGACGATGGTGCAGTCGTGCAGTGGTCTCACCAGTTGCGCCGCGACAGTCCACCGGATGGCTGGGTCATCCAACGCGACCGTGTCCTCCATCGGCCGCAACACCGGACCGTCACGTTGGTACCGGATGCCGTACACCACACTGATCGGGCATTGACGAGAGCGGACTGCGACATACCCACCTCAGGCCGACCTAGCGGAACGCCAGAACGTGCAGCAGGCCGATCTGCGCGGCTGCACCGATGATCTTGCCCTCGGTGATCAGGCCTCGGACCGAAGTAAGCGGGATCCACTCGACCCGGGCGGCCTCGTTGATATCGGCCGCCTTGCCCGTGTCCTCTGCTCCTTCGGCCAGGTAGATCAGGTTCTCGAAGTCAGCCGTGCCGGTGAGCGGCTGGAAGCTGGTGAGGAACTTGATGTTGCGTGGGCGCCATCCAGTCTCTTCCTCGACTTCGCGGGCTGCCGCTCCAAGCGGCTCCTCGTCCGGGTCGACGTAGCCGCCCGGCAACTCCCATGTCCAGCGATCAGGCACGAACCGATGGCGCCACAGCATCAGGACATGCTCGCCTGCGTCGTCCAGCACGACGGCGATCGCTGCCCTGGGTATGCGCAGGACGTACTGCTCGAAGTGCACGCCGTCGGGCAGTTCGACGTGAGCGATCCACAGATCCAGCCGACGAGTGTCGTCTACCAACCACTCGTCGTGAATCTTCCACTTGGTTGCTTCGGGTCGACCGTCTGCGGTGATCATGACGCAAAGATCAGGTCGCACCAAGGCATTTATAGATCCCCTTCATCCAGTCGTCCGAGCAATCCAGCCTTTGCCAACCTGCCTGCAGCACTCGAAGCCACTTCGCTAGCGTCTTGATCGAGCACCAACTTGGCCTGAATATCTTCGAAGACTCGCTTTGCCTCGCCAAATACTATTTCTTGATCGTTGGTTCTAGGTAGTGTATACAAGACCTCGATATCGACATTCGATGGCACGGTGGCGTTAGGTTCGCCGACTATGGTTCCAGACGTTTCTCGAAGCGCTCTTAGGGTGTACCCCCACGCCTTTATCTCTTTAGCTACATCCTGCACGCCGGCGATTTGAAATGACCAAGTTTGTGCTATTTGGAGAATCTCATTGTGTCCAATTGCAAAGTCGACGGGGGCATACAGATCGCCGACACGGAGACGTACGCGCTGCTTCGTGAGTAGCGTACCTACGCCGGCGCGTCGATACTCGGCGCGTAGGCGTGAGAAGACTCCATGTCGTGTCATATATGGGCGATGTTCGATGGTTGGCTCGTGGATCATCTGTTCAAATACTTGATCTAGTGCATCTTCTGCGCTATCGGCTACCATCGGGGCTGGCTGGCTTAGCTGAACAATATTACGATAGCGATAGAAGAGATCGTATAGCCATGCCTCTGACAACTCGGGCTCGGCTAGTTGATCATCAACTTCCAGCGCCCAGTCATGCAGGCTTATCCGCTCCTCGACTCCTGCCAGGAATGAATAGAGGGCGCTCAAGCTTTCTGCTCGGCCGATGGTAAGCGCGCGCCGGTCTCGCGAAACATGGCGAGTACTCCAGTCTCCCCGTGTTTCGCTGCCTGCGATAGCGCCTATATTTACAAACTCTCCGCTCGCGGGATTCGGAACAAATCGGACCACGCTGTATAGATAGCGCATCTCAGTAGCCTCCGTTTCCAGGCGCGAGCTTTCTGATCCGAAGGGCCACTTCGGGGGCGCGTTGTTCTAGGAACCAACCAAGGCATTCCAAATCGCCGTCATCGACTGGCCAACTCGTCGGTACCTGGCGCAAGGCAGACTGGAGATCACTTCTTGTCACGCGTTCGAGCGCGTCGGAGACTTCATTGATGGCGTAAATGCTCAGGCCGGATGGATCCTGGTCGAGTGGGTGTGGAACCGTCACGTTCAGTTCCAACTCGCGCTGATCCCAACCTGGTCCTTTAGGTGGGAATACCAGCCATGGTCATGGCTGTACGTAGTCATATCTGCGGTCGTGCAATGGAGCCACTGCGCATCATCGCCCCAGCACCAGTCGTATAGGGCGAATATTCCAGCGTGCCGGCTCCGGTTGTCGTCCTTGGCGCGATCCTCGAGGTGTTTCTTTTTCTCGATCGCATCCTCGATATGAATAGTCCCATGCCCGAGGCCTTCGATGAGACCCTTGCCAGGCTTGTACTCCCAGCCAATCAGGTCTGACGAGATCCTGATGACAGCGTTCCCGCATGTCGGAGCACCTATCAACCGACCGAGTTTGCCGACGATGAACTCGGTGACAAGGGCTTGCTCCAGTTCTGGTTGATCGGATGGCTTGACCCACCATCTGTTCCCATCGGCGCCTAGGCCCAGGAACGTACCGGAGATGCCAACACGGGCTGGCTGAATACACATCGTCAAGTCGACGATCTCAGTGGAACTTTCGGCGTCGTCGCGTGCACCGGCCACGAGACCAATCCAGTCCTCGCGCGCAACGCTCGACATCGTCCCTCCAGTTCATACGTGCAGGTCACCTGCCCTCTCAGCCTATCCGAGGAGGGAGCGTTGCCACCGTACGCGCGAAGTACGACGGCGGAGAGCTAGCCTAGGCGGTCTCGACGCCAAAGCCCTAGACATACGGCGCCTTGGCCTCGGCAGCCGCAGGAACTGCTGTTGTGCGGTGCAGCGACTACTCTTGGCGAGGCATCAGTGGGCGAGTACCACCTTGCCCAGTTCTGCCGGGGTGGCCAGCAGGCCGTGCCTGGGGAGCACTCGGACCGTGTACCCGACCGAGCCCGCTCGGGGCAGCGGCAGCTCGGCCTCGTAGTGGCCGTCCACGCCGTGCCGCATCGGCACTGTGACCAGGTCGTACAGGTCGCCCGCGTCGCTCACCCGGCCGAACACGACCTGCACGTCCATCTCGTCCGCCGTCAGCTCGCCGTGCTCGATGACCGCGCGCACCCGGACCGGGGTGCCCAACAACGGCGCTGTCGGGCCCGTCTCGTCCAGGTCCAACTCGGCCACCCGGACGTGTGCCCAGTGGGCCCGCAGCCGGTCTCGGTAGCTGGCCAGTTCCTTGGCACCTCGGAAGCCGTCGGCGACGGTCGCCGTCGCCGAGGTGGCCGCCGGCACGTACAGCTTCTCCACGTACTCGCGCACCATCCTGCTGGCCTGCACCGCGGGGCCGAGGGTGGCCAGCGTGTGCCGCACCATCGCCAGCCAGCCCGCCGGCAGACCGTCCGCCGTCCGGTCGTAGAACAACGGGAGCACCTGGCGGTCCAGCAGCTCGTACAGTGCCGCCGCCTCCAGGTCGTCGCGCCGGTTCGGGTCGGTGACGTCGTCGGCCGTTGGCACCGCCCAGCCGTTCTCGCCGTCGTACAGCTCGTCCCACCAGCCGTCCCGGATGGACAGGTTCAGCCCACCGTTGAGCGCCGACTTCATGCCGGACGTGCCACACGCCTCCAACGGCCGCACCGGATTGTTCAGCCACACGTCGCAGCCCCAGTACAGGTACCTGGCCATGGACATGTCGTAGTCGGGCAGGAACACTATCCGGTGCCGCACGCCTGCGTCGTCGGCGTAGCGCACGATCTGCTGGATCAGGGCCTTGCCACCGTCGTCGGCGGGGTGGGACTTGCCGGCGACCACCAGCTGCACCGGCCGCTCGGGGTGCAACAGCAGTGTGCGCAGCCGCTCGGGATCGCGCAGCATCAGCGTCAACCGCTTGTACGTGGCCGCGCGCCGGGCGAAGCCGACGGTCAGCACGTCGGGGTCGAACACCGACTCGGTCCAGTCCAGCTCCAGCGCCGACGCGCCGCGGACCAGGCAGGACGCGCGCACCCGCCGCCGTACCTCGGCCACCAGCCGGGCCCGCAGCTCACACCGCAGGTCCCACAGCCGCCGGTCGTCGACCGCGACACCGCTGCGCCCGGTCGGGTCGCCGTCCGGGCCGCCGATCAGCTCCAGCGTCTCGACCGCTGCCCACGTCGGCCCGTGCACGCCGTTGGTGACCGAGCCGATCGGCACCTCGGCGATGTCGAAGCCCGGCCACATGCCGTGGAACATCTCCCGGCTGACCTCGCCGTGCAGCCGGGACACGCCGTTGGCCCGCTGCGCCAGCCGCAGGCCCATGTGCGCCATGTTGAACGTGCCGGGGTTCTCCTCGGCGCCGAGCGCGAGAATCCGCTCCACCGGCAGGCCGGGCAGCAGCCGGTCGGTGCCGAAGTAGCGCTCCACCATCTCGGCCGGGAACCGGTCGATACCTGCCGGCACTGGGGTGTGCGTGGTGAACACCGTGCCGGAGCGCACCGCGGACAGCGCCTGGTCGAAGTCGAGACCGGCGTCCACGACAAGTTCGCGGACCCGCTCCAGGCCGAGAAAGCCGGCGTGGCCCTCGTTGGTGTGGAACACGACGGGGCTGGGGTGACCGGTCAACTCGCAGTAGCGACGGACCGCCCGGACACCGCCGATGCCGGCCAGGATCTCCTGGCGAATGCGGTGGTCCTGGTCGCCGCCGTAGAGCCGGTCGGTGACCTCCCGCAGGTCCTCGTCGTTGCCGTCGACATCCGAGTCGAGCAACAGCAGCGGCACCCGGCCGACACTGGCCAGCCACACCGTGGCGACCATCGTCCGCTGGTCGGGCATGGCCACGGTGACCGTCACCGGGGCGCCGGACTCATCGGTCAGCGGCGTCAGCGGCAGGCCACGCGGGTCGATCACCGGGTAGTGCTCCAGCTGCCAGCCCTCTGCGGACAGCGACTGGCGGAAGTAGCCCTGTCGGTAGAGCAGCCCGACACCGATCAGCGGGACACCGAGATCGGACGCCGACTTCAGGTGGTCGCCGGCCAGCACGCCGAGGCCACCGGAGTAGTTCGGCAGGGTCGCGTTGACGCCGAACTCCATCGAGAAGTAGGCGACCGAGTCGGGCAGTTCGGACGGGCGCTCACCCTGTCGTCGCTGGTACCACCGTGGTCCCGCCAGATAGGCCGCGAGATCGTCGGCCACCTCGCCGACGCGGGCCAGGAACCGCTCGTCACCTGCGAGTTCGGCGAGCCGCTCCGGCGCGATGTCGGCCAGCAGCCGTAGCGGATCGGCTCCCGAGCTCTCCCACAGACCGGGATCGATCGTCGCGAACAGGTCCCGCGTCGGCGGGTGCCATGTCCAGCGGAGGTTGGTGGCGAGGGTGTCCAGCGGGACCAGCCGTTCGGGCAGGCTGGCTCGGACTGTCAACCGGCGAACTGCACGCATGTGGAGGAACCCTATCCGGCACCGGGAACGGCCCTACCGATCACGGGGGTGCGAGTCGATAATGTCCGAGTTGCGAGGTTGCCGAGGAAATCACTCACCAGGATGAACACTTCTCGTATCGGTCGGGCGTGTCGTGTTACGACCGAGTGACCACTCTGGACAGACCTCGCACTGGATCGCCATGTCGACCACACTGAAACGGCAGCCCGGGTGTACCCGTGGGACGAATGGGGTAACCAGGCTGGAGCATGTCCCCGGTGGTGGTGCCCAAGATCGAGCAAGGCACACTCATCGCGCAACAGCAGCTGTGTTACAGGGGCGAAAGGGGCACTGTCCATGACCGGTCGGCTCGGCATCGACGATGTGACCCCGTCGGTGGGTTGTGGCCGCTATCCGGCCAAAGCCGTGGTGGGAGAACACATCCCGGTGACAGCGACGGTGTGGCGGGACGGGCACGACGCCGTCGCGGCGACCGTGGCGTGGCGCGGGCCGAACGACAGGCTGGCCAGAGTGGCCAGGATGGCCGAGGTCGGTGTCGGCCTGGACAAGTTCGCCACGGTGATCGTCCCGGACGCCGAGGGCAGTTGGACCTACCGGGTGGACGCGTGGAGCGACCCGTGGGCCACCTGGCGGCATGCCGTCGAGGTGAAGGTGGCCGTCGGCCAGTCGGCGGCCGAACTGGCCAACGATCTCGAACTGGGCGCCCGGCTGCTGGAGCGGGTGTCGCGCAGGCCGGACCGCCGCTGGGACAAGCTCATGCTGTCGGCCGCCGCTGCCGCGCTGCGGGACGACGGCGCTCCGCTGGCCGAGCGGATCGGGCCGGCGCTGACCACCGAGGTGATGGCCCTCATGCACGAGTTCCCGGTGCGGGAACTGGTCACCAAGGGCAGGCCGCTGAAGCTGTGGGTGGACCGCAAGCGGGCCGCGTTCGGCTCCTGGTACGAGTTCTTCCCGCGCTCCACCGGCGGCCTGGACGAGTCCGGTCGGCCGGTGCACGGCACGTTCGCCACCGCGACCGCCGAGCTGGACCGGATCGCTTCGATGGCGTTCGACGTGGTCTACCTGCCGCCGATCCATCCCATCGGCAGGGAGAACCGCAAGGGCGCCAACAACACTCTGCACGCCGGGCCGGAGGACGTCGGATCGCCGTGGGCCATCGGCGCCGACGAGGGCGGGCACGATGCGATCCACCCCGACCTCGGCACCGAGCAGGACTTCGAGGCCTTCGTCACGCGGACGAGGGAACTGGGCATGGAGGTCGCGCTGGACCTCGCCCTGCAGGCTGCGCCGGACCACCCGTGGGTGCTCAAGCACCCGGAGTTCTTCACCACCCGCCCCGACGGTTCGATCGCCTACGCGGAGAACCCGCCGAAGAAGTACCAGGACATCTACCCGATCAACTTCGACAACGACCCGCAGGGCATCTACGCCGAGGTGCTGCGGGTCGTGACGCACTGGGTGGACCTCGGGGTGCGGATCTTCCGGGTGGACAACCCGCACACCAAGCCACCGGACTTCTGGGCGCGGCTGATCGAGTCGGTCAAGGCCGCCCACCCGGACGTGCTGTTCCTGTCCGAGGCGTTCACCCGGCCCGCGGTGCTGTGGGGACTGGCCAGGCTGGGCTTCACCCAGAGCTACACCTACTTCACCTGGCGCACGTCGAAGGAGGAGCTCGTCGAGTTCGGCGTCGACCTGGTCGAGCACGCCGACGACGGCAGACCCAACCTGTTCGTCAACACGCCGGACATCCTGCACGAGTCGCTGCAGCGCGGTGGCCCTGGCATGTTCGCGCTGCGGGCCGCGCTCGCGGCGACGATGTCCCCGACCTGGGGTGTGTACTCCGGCTTCGAGCTGTACGAGCACCAGTCGGTGCGGATGGGCAGCGAGGAGTACCTGAACTCGGAGAAGTACGAACTGCGGCCTCGGGACTACGCGGCGGCACTGGCCGAGGGCCGGTCGCTGGAACCGTGGCTGCGCAAGCTCAACGAGATCCGGCGGGCGCATCCGGCGCTGCAGCAGATGCGCACCCTGCGTTTCCACCACGTCGACAACGACGCCCTGCTCGCCTACTCCAAGCAGGACCCGGAGACCGGCGACACGGTCGTCACGGTGGTGTCCCTCGACCCGGCCGCGGCCCAGGAGGGCACGGTCTGGCTGGACATGCCCTCGCTCGGGTTCGAATGGCAGGACCGCCTGCTCGCCCACGACGACGTCACCGGCGAGACCTGGAACTGGGGTCAGGCCAACTACGTGCGACTGGAACCGTGGCGAGCGGTCGCGCACGTGATCGGCGTACGACGACCACAAGCCTGACCGGACGCAGTCCTCCCTCCAGCGACCCTGCGTCCACAAGACGCAGGGTTGGCCGCATATACGCCCGACGAGGTGGAACTCGTGAACGCAGACTCCCGAACCGACGCCACCCGAATCGACACGACTCGGCCTGACGCGGCGCTCGGCCTGGCCGGCGTGCCGCACACCGGTGAGTCGATCACCGCGGACGGCATGCTGGTCGAACCACAGGCCGACGACTTCCGCTCCGCCATGGAGGCACCGAGCGAACCACAGTGGTTCAAGGGTGCCGTGTTCTACGAAGTGCTGGTCAGGGCGTTCAGCGACTCCAACGGTGACGGCACGGGCGACCTGCGTGGCCTGGCCGGCAAGCTGGACTACCTGCAATGGCTGGGCGTCGACTGCCTGTGGCTGCCGCCGTTCTACGCGTCACCACTGCGCGATGGCGGCTACGACATCAGCGACTTCCGCGCGGTGCTGCCGGAATTCGGCAGCGTCGAGGACTTCGTCTACCTGCTGGACGAGGCGCACGCCAGGGGTATCCGGGTGATCACCGACCTGGTGCTCAACCACACCTCCGACGCGCACCCGTGGTTCCAGCAGTCGCGCGCCGAGCCGGACGGCCCGTACGGCAACTACTACGTGTGGAGCGACGACGACTCCCGCTACGCCGAGGCGCGGATCATCTTCGTCGACACCGAGACGTCCAACTGGACCTACGACTCGGTGCGCGGCCAGTTCTACTGGCACCGCTTCTTCACCCACCAGCCCGACCTGAACTTCGAGAACGCCGATGTCCAGGACGCGATGCTGGACGTGCTGCGGTTCTGGCTGGACCTGGGCATCGACGGCTTCCGGCTGGACGCCGTGCCCTACCTGTTCGAGCAGGAGGGCACCAACTGCGAGAACCTGCCGCGCACCCACGACTTCCTGCGCCGCTGCCGCAAGGTCGTCGATGACGAGTACCCCGGCCGGGTGCTGCTCGCCGAGGCCAACCAGTGGCCCACCGACGTGGTGGCCTACTTCGGTGACCCGTCGGTCGGCGGCGACGAGTGCCACATGGCGTTCCACTTCCCGTTGATGCCACGGCTGTTCATGGCGGTGCGCAGGGAGAGCCGTTTCCCGATCTCGGAAATCCTCGGCCAGACACCGGAGATCCCGTCCGGCTGCCAGTGGGGCATCTTTCTGCGTAACCACGACGAACTGACCCTGGAAATGGTCAGCGACGAGGAACGCGACTACATGTACGCCGAGTACGCCAAGGATCCGAGGATGAAGGCGAACATCGGCATCCGCAGACGTCTCGCACCACTGCTGGAGAACGACAGGAACCAGCAGGAACTGTTCACCGCGATGCTGCTGTCACTGCCCGGTTCCCCCGTCCTGTACTACGGTGACGAGATCGGCATGGGCGACAACATCTGGCTGGGCGACCGTGACGCCGTCCGGACGCCGATGCAGTGGACGCCGGACCGCAACGCCGGTTTCTCCGGCTGCGACCCGGGCCGGATCTACCTGCCGGTGATCATGGACCCGATCTACGGCTACCAGGGCATCAACGTCGAGGCACAACTGAACAGCGCTTCTTCACTGTTGAACTGGACGCGGCGGATGATCGAGGTGCGTAAACAGCACCATGCGTTCGCCGAGGGAAACTTCGTCGACCTGGGCGGTTCGAATCCCAGCGTCCTCGCCTACAAGCGGAGTTGGCGCAGGCCGGACGGACGCGAGGACGTGGTGTTGTGTGTGAACAACCTGTCCCGTTTTCCGCAACCGGTCGAGCTGGACCTGTCGGCGCACCGGGAGTGCACCCCGATCGAACTCACCGGTGGCGTGCGATTCCCTAGGATAGGTGAATTGTCGTACCTGCTGACGCTGCCGGGCCACGGTTTCTACTGGTTCCAGCTGGTCGAGCCGGGCAACGAGACCGAACCGAGGTGAGACATGTGACCGATCACCAGGCACTGGTGGACAAGGTGGTCGCTGAACTCCCGGCGTGGCTGCCGACACAACGGTGGTTCGCCGGCAAGGACCGGCCGATCTCCGGTGTGCGGCCGGTCACATCGACCGTGCTGCTGGAGGGCGACCCGCTGCTGCTGCACGTGGTCGTCGAGGTCGAGCAGGACGACCGGAGCCAGCAGTACCAGCTGCTGATCGGCAGCAGAACGCAGTTGCCCGAACACCTGGCCACCAGCTGGATCGGCACCGTGGGCGGCCTGCTCTGCTACGAGGCCAGCGGTGACGCCGACCTGACCAATCGCCTGCTGGACCTGATCGTGGACGCCCAGCAGGTCGACGGATTGGCCTTCGAACACGAACCGGGCATCGAGCTGACCGGTGGCCTGCGGGGCAGGCCGATCACGTCCGAGCAGAGCAACACCTCAATGGTGTTCGGCAACCGCTACATCTTCAAGCTCTACCGCAAGCTGAACCCGGGGCTGAACCCGGATCTGGTGCTGCACAGGGCGTTGCGGGACGTGGGCAGCGAGCACATCGCGATGCCGCTCGGCTCGGTCACCGGTGATCTGGACGGCGAGCCGACGACGATGGCGATGCTCCAGCAGTTCATCGGTGATGCGGCCGACGGCTGGGCGATGGCCACCGCCAGCGTGCGCGACCTGATGGCCGACCCGACATTGGGCGCCGACGAGGTGGGTGGCGACTTCGCAGGCGAGGCACAGCGCCTTGGCCACGCCGTGGCCACCGTGCACGCCGAACTGCAGCGCGCGCTCGGCCAGGAAGAGGTCGACGCGGCCGAGTTCGACCGCACGGTCACCGACATGTCCAGCAGGCTGGACGGGGTCGTCGCCATGGTGCCGGAACTGGCGCCGTTCGCGCCCGCGTTGCGTGCCGCGTTCGAGAAGCTGCGCGAGGTCAAGGCCCCGCTGCACATGCAGTTCATCCACGGCGACCTGCACCTCGGTCAGGTGCTGCGCACATCGAACGGCTGGCTGTTGATCGACTTCGAGGGTGAGCCCGCGGCGCCGGCAGCCGACCGTGGCGTGCTCCGCTCGCCGCTGCGCGACGTGGCCGGCATGCTGCGCTCCTTCGACTACGCGGCCCACCAGATGTTGATCGGCCAGCCCGACGACGACGAGCAACTGGTCGAGCGGGCGCTGGACTGGTCACGCCGCAACCGCGCCGCGTTCTGCGAGGGCTACGCCGAGGTCGCCGTCGACTCGGTCGGTGACCCGCGTAACCACGCCGATCTGTTGCGCGCGTTCGAACTGGACAAGGCGGTGTACGAGGTCGCCTACGAGCAGGCCAACCGGCCCGAGTGGTTGGCCGTGCCGTTGTCCTCCATCAGCAGACTCACCGCAGGAGGCGAGTGATCAGATGAACGCCGTCCCAGCTGTGTCCTCGGGCGTCGCACCGTCCCCCCAGGACGTCGAACGCCTGCTGGCCGGCTCACATCACGATCCACACTCCGTGCTCGGCGTGCACTCGGTGCGCGGCGGCATCGTGGCCAGGGCGCTACGGCCCGGTGCCGAGAGCGTCAAGCTGGTGTCGGCAGCGGGCAGCGTCGAACTGGACCCGGTGGCCCCCGGCCTGTTCGCCGGTGCGCTCGACGAGCACCCCGGGTCCTACCTGCTGGAGGTCCGCTACGGCGACCGGACGGTCACCGTGGACGACCCGTACCGCTGGCTGCCCACCATCGGCGAACTGGACCTGCACCTGATCGGCGAGGGCAGGCACGAGGAGCTGTGGCAGGTGCTCGGCGCGCACGTGCGCGAGTACGACACCCCGAGCGGGACCGTGTCCGGCGTGTCGTTCGCGGTGTGGGCACCCACGGCCCGTGGGGTCCGGGTGACCGGTGACTTCGACGGCTGGGACGGCAGGGCGAACCCGTTGCGGTCGTTGGGTTCCTCCGGTGTCTGGGAGATCTTCATCCCCGGCGTGCCGAACGGCGCGTGCTACAAGTTCCGGATCCTCGGTGCCGACGGCGGGTGGCACGAGAAGGCCGACCCGATGGCGTTCGGCACCGAGGTGCCGCCCGCGACGGCGTCCGTGGTGACCACGTCCGCGTACACGTGGAACGACCAGGACTGGGAAACCACCCGCGAGGCCACCCAGTGGGCCAATGCGCCGATGAGCGTCTACGAGGTGCACCTCGGCTCGTGGCGACAGGGCCTTGGCTACCGCGAACTGGCCGACCAGTTGGCCGACCACGTCACCGAGGCCGGCTTCACCCACGTCGAACTGCTGCCCGTCGCCGAACACCCGTTCGGCGGCTCGTGGGGCTACCAGGTCACGTCCTACTACGCGCCGACGTCCCGGTTCGGCAGCCCGGACGACTTCCGCTACTTCGTGGACCGCCTGCACCAGCGCGGCATCGGCGTCATCGTGGACTGGGTGCCCGCACACTTCCCGAGGGACGAGTGGGCACTGGCGAAGTTCGACGGCTCCCCGCTGTACGAGCACGCCGACCCGCGCCGGGGCGAGCACCCGGACTGGGGCACGCTGATCTTCGACTTCGGCCGCAACGAGGTGCGCAACTTCCTGGTGGCCAACGCGCTGTTCTGGATCGAGGAGTTCCACCTCGACGGGCTGCGGGTGGACGCCGTCGCCTCCATGCTGTACCTGGACTACTCCAGGGACGAGTGGCTGCCCAACGAGTTCGGCGGCCGGGAGAACCTGGACGCGGTGCGGTTCCTGCAGGAGCTGAACGCGACCGTCTACAAGCGACACCCCGGTATCGTGATGTTCGCCGAGGAGTCCACGGCGTGGGCGGGCGTCACCAGGCCGACGCACATCGGTGGTCTCGGGTTCGGCTTCAAGTGGAACATGGGCTGGATGCACGACACGCTGGCCTACATGGGGCACGACCCGGTGCACCGCTCGTACCACCACAACGAGATGACCTTCTCGCTGGTCTACGCGTGGACCGAGAACTTCATGCTGCCGCTGTCGCACGACGAGGTGGTGCACGGCAAGGGCTCGCTGTGGCAGCGGATGCCCGGCGACGACTGGAACAAGGCGGCCGGCCTG
>DASXYT010000019.1:0-19118 GCA_036502345.1 Pseudonocardiaceae bacterium
CGGCAGGCGAGGCGACTGCGGCCGACATCATCGCGACCAGCGGCAACAAGCAGGTGTCCGTCGCCGACCTCGACCTGTCCGACCAGGGCTCGGTCGCCGCGTTCGTCGCAGCGTGGACCGGTCCGCTGCACATCCTGGTCACAACGCGGGCGTCATGGCGTCTCCGGAGATGCGCACCCCGGAGGGCTGGGAACTCCAGTTCGCCACCAACCACCTCGGCCACTTCACGCTGACCACCGGCCTGCACGACGCGCTGGCGGCAGCGGGCGGTGCCCGGGTCGCGTCGGTCAGCTCCAGTGCGCACCTGCGCTCGCCGGTCGTCTTCGAGGACATCCACTTCCGCGAGCGCCAGTACGAGCCGTGGGCCGCGTACGGCCAGTCGAAGACCGCCAACGTGCTGTTCGCCGTCGAGGCGACCCGGCGCTGGGCTGCCGACGGCATCACGGTGAACGCGCTGATGCCGGGCGCGATCAGGACCAACCTGCAGCGCCACGTCAGCGAGGAGGACCTGGAGCGGCTGCGCACCCAGGCCGGCGGCGGCGCCGCGCACTGGAAGACGACAGAAGAGGGCGCGGCGACGTCCGTGTTCGTCGTGACGTCTCCGCTGCTGGCCGGGATCGGTGGCCGCTACTTCGAGAACAGCACCGAGGCAGGCCTCAACCAGCCGGGCACGCGGACCGGCGTCGCTGCCTACGCGCTCGACCCGGAGGCCGCGGCACAGCTGTGGCAGGTTTCCCTGGACACCCTGGCCCGGTAGCAGCCGAGGGTCGTGGCGGGCGGACAGGCGCCGGAAGTATCATTCGCTCACGGTGCTTGTCCGCTGGAGGGAAATCAGTGACTACCCAGGTCGAAACGCTTGAGTTCCAGGCTGAGGCGCGTCAGCTGTTGCAGTTGATGGTGCACTCGATTTATTCGAACAAGGACACCTTTCTTCGGGAGCTCATCTCGAATGCATCGGACGCCCTGGACAAACTGCGGCTGACAGCGTTCCTGGAGAAGGATCTCGACCTGGATTCCGAGGACCTGCACATCGACCTGCTGGTCGACAAGGAGCAGCGCACGCTGACCGTGCGGGACAACGGCATCGGCATGTCGCGGGACGACGTGGTCGACCTGATCGGCACGATCGCCAAGTCCGGTACCGCGGAACTGTTGGAGAAGCTGAAGAAGTCGAAGGACGCCGGCGCGTCGACCGATCTGATCGGCCAGTTCGGCGTCGGCTTCTACTCCAGTTTCATGGTGGCCGACAAGGTGGAACTGGTGACCAGGGCCGCCGGCGAGACCGAGGGCACGCACTGGGTCTCCAGCGGCGAGGGCACCTACACGATCGAGACGGCCGCCGACGCGCCGCAGGGCACATCGGTCATCCTGCACCTCAAGCCGGAGGACAAGGAAGACCACCTGTTCGACTACACGTCGGAATGGAAGATCCGCGAGATCGTCACCACCTACTCCGACTTCATCGCGTGGCCGATCAAAATGGATGTCGACGTCACCGACAAGGACGGCAACTCGACCCGCGAGAACACCACGATCAACTCGATGAAGGCCTTGTGGGCGCGCTCGAAGGACGACGTCGACCCGGACGAGTACCTGAAGTTCTACCGGCACGTCAGCCACGACTGGGCCGATCCGCTGGACACCATCCACATGAAGGCGGAGGGCACGTTCGAGTACCAGGCGCTGCTGTTCATCCCGTCGCACGCGCCGCTGGACCTGTACCTGCGGGAGCGCAAGCGCGGCGTGCAGTTGTACGTGAAGCGCGTCTTCATCATGGACGACTGCGAAGCGCTGATGCCGGAGTACCTGCGCTTCATCAAGGGTGTCGTCGACGCGCAGGACCTGTCGCTGAACGTGTCCCGCGAGATCCTGCAGCAGGACCGCCAGATCCAGATGATCCGCAAGCGGCTGGTCAGGAAGGTGCTGTCCACCGTCAAGGACATGATGTCGGCGGATGCGGAGAAGTACGGGAAGTTCTGGACCGAGTTCGGCCGCGTGGTCAAGGAAGGTCTGCTCGGCGACCTGGACAACCGCGACACCATCCTGGAGATCGCGTCGTTCGCGTCGACCCACGATGCCGAGAAGCCCACCACGCTGCGCGAGTACCTGGAGCGGCTCAAGCCGGGCCAGCAGGACATCTACTACGCCACGGGCGACTCGCGGTCCATGATCGAGAGCTCCCCGCACATGGAAGCGTTCCGGGACAAGGGTTTCGAGGTCCTGTACCTGACCGACCCGGTGGACGAGATGTGGGTCGAGTCGGTCCCCGAGTTCGAAGGCAAGAAGTTCACGTCGATCGGCAAGGGTGAGGTCGACCTCGACACCGACGAGGAGAAGCAGGCAGCGGAGGCCGAGCGCGAGCAGCAGCGCCAGGACTTCGCTTCGCTGCTCGGTTGGATGACGACGACTTTGGCGGATGACGTCAAGGAGGTGCGCCTGTCCGCGCGCCTGACCACGTCACCGGCCTGCATCGTCGGCGACACGAACGACGCGACCCCGGCGCTGGAGCGGATGTACAGGGCGATGGGCCAGGAACTGCCGAAGGTGAAGCGGATCCTGGAGCTGAACCCGACCCACCCGTTCGTCAGTGGTCTGCGTCAGGCTTTCGCCGAGAAGAAGGACGACGCGGAGTTGGCTGACACGTCGAGGATCCTGTACGGAATGGCGCTGCTGGCCGACGGCGGCGAACTCACCGACCCGTCGTCGTTCATCCGGCTGTTGGCGGATCGGCTGGCGAAGACGCTGTAGGTCGTCTGGCGTTTGGGCTTGGAGCGGAGGGGTCTGAGCGGCCCGCACCCGTGCAGGCTGGGTGCGGGCCAGCCAAGCCCAACACGCGAAACCGCCACCAAAACGGTCAGTCGACCCCGAGGATGACCTCGGTCGACTTGATCAGCGCAGTCACCGGAGCGCCGACCTTGAGCTCCAGGTCGTCAACGGCCTGCTTGGTGATCGACGCCGTGACCTCCTGGCCACCGTCCAACCGGACCTTGACGATCGTCATGACGGCACCGTTGTCGATGCCGGCCACGGTGCCGGTGAGCTGGTTGCGGGCGGACAGACGCATGGGAGTCTCCATTCCAAGGCGGGATGTCCGCCAACGTAGCCACATCGCAGGAGCCGCGTCGGCAGACAGACAGCCACCACCAGCGGCGATGACACGGAACAACCGCACGATCGGTTCCGCCCGCCCGCAGTCGTCCGCGCCTGCGGCCACGAACGGGCGGTTATGATTCGGGTCACCATGAGCGGGCCACCCAGCACTGACCACGCCGCCACGCGGGCGTTCTTCGGTTCCCGCGCCGCCTCCTGGGAGGACCGCTTCCCGGACGACGGACCCAGCTACCAACGCGCCGTCGCCGACCTCGCACCACAGCCCGGCGACGCGGTCGCGGACATCGGCTGCGGCACCGGCCGAGCGCTCCCACCGCTACGTGCACAGGTCGGACACGACGGCACCGTCATCGGCGTCGACCTCACAGAAGAGATGCTCGCCGAGGCGACCAGGCGCGGCCGCAACGCCGTCGCCACCCTCCTCCTGGCCGACGCGACCAGCCTGCCGCTGACGACAGGAAAACTCGATGCCGTCTTCGCCGCCGGCCTCGTGACCCACCTGCCCGATCCGGTCGCCGGTCTGGCCGAGCTGGCCAGGGTGTGTCGGCCGGGTGGTCGGCTCGCCCTCTTCCACCCGCTGGGCCGGGCGGCGTTGGCCAAGCGGCACGGGCGGGACCTGAGCGAGGACGACCTGCGCTCACCGGACCGCATCCGCACCGTCCTCGCGGCCGCCGGTTGGCGCTGCACCGACGTCGATGACGCCACCGACCGCTACCTGGTGCTGGCCGTCCGTACCTGAGCGCGGCCACTCCCAGTGCCCTGGGTCACACTTTGCGCCAATCGGAACATGCCTGGTCGGACGGCCGTTGGCGAAGAAGGAGTACGAAACGGTTTCGTACTCGGTCGGCCGGAGGGAGGGACCAGCTGTGAAGGCAACGGGGGTGACCGGGACACGTGCCACGCGGCAGGGGCCCGAACGTCGGACGGCGGTCTTCGACTCGGTCTTCGCACTGTTGGCCGAGGTCGGATACGACCGGATGACGATGGACGCCGTTGCTGCCCGTGCGCACGTCAGCAAGGCGACCATCTACCGAACCTGGCCGGACAAGCCGGAACTCGTCGCGGAGGCGTTGGCGTACCACTTCCAGGACACGCCAGAACCCCCGGACACCGGCTCACTACGCGGTGACCTGCTGGCCCTGATGACCGTCGCCTGCCAACTGGGCAACAGCCTGGACGGCGAGGTCGTCGCGGGGGTGATGACCGCTGCCGCGCGCAACCCGGTGCTCGCCAGCACGATGCGTGAGTACATGTACGAGAAGAAGCACACCGTCCACGAGGCGGTGATCGGGCGGGCCGCGGCACGCGGTGAACTCGATCCGGGCACCGATCCGCACCTGCTGCACGAGGTCCTGCATTCCATGGTGCTGGCCAGGCGGCTGGAAATCTGTCAGATGGACGAACGGTTTGCCCAGCATGTCGTCGATGACGTGCTGATTCCTGTGCTGACTCATCGCACCAAGTAAATTTCGCGGGCCGGCAATGACGCCAATTTGCGCCCTATTCAGTCGCCGGTAATTGAGGCGTCACATTCTTACGAGGGGATTTCCATGTCTGAGAACATCGTCGCCGGCGCGCCGAGACTCTCGACGCTGACATCGTTGGCGCCTGACCCAAAGCGTTGGCTCGCGCTGGCGGTGGTCGCCATCGCACAGCTGATGGTCGTGCTGGACGCCACCGTCGTGAACATCGCGTTGCCGTCCGCGCAGGCCGCACTGCACATCTCCGACGCCAACCGGCAGTGGATCGTCACCGCCTACACACTCGCTTTCGGTGGCCTGCTGCTACTTGGTGGTCGTGTCGCTGACTACATCGGACGCAAGCGTGCGTTCCTGATCGGACTGATCGGCTTCGCAGGTGCCTCCGCACTCGGTGGTGCCGCTGCCAACGCGGGCATGCTGTTCGCGGCCCGTGGTCTGCAGGGCGCCTTCGGTGCACTGCTCGCGCCCGCCGCACTGTCACTGATCACCGTGACGTTCACCGAGGCCAAGGAACGTGCCAAGGCATTCGGTGTGTTCGGCGCGATTTCCGGTGGTGGCGCGGCAATCGGTTTGATCTCCGGCGGCCTGCTCACCCAGTACCTGGACTGGCGCTGGTGCTTGTTCGTGAACATCCCGGTTGCCATCATCGCCTTCGTCGCCGCCCTGCCGATCGTGCGGGAGAGCAAGGCCACGGGGAACACGCGCTACGACATCGGTGGAGCGGTGCTGTCCACGCTCGGACTCGTGACACTGGTGTACGGCTTCACCAAGGCGGCCACCGACGGCTGGGGTTCCGGGACGACGCTGGGTCTGCTCGGTGCGGCTGTCGTGCTGCTGGTGGCGTTCGTCGTGCTCGAATCGCGGACGGCGAATCCGTTGTTGCCGCTGCGGGTGGTGCTGGACCGCAACCGTGGCGCGTCCTTCGTGACGTCGATCCTGCTCGGTTCCGGCCTGCTGGGCATGTTCCTGTTCATGACGTACTACCTCCAGCAGACGCTGCACTACTCGGCGATCAAGACCGGCATCGCCTACCTGCCGTTCTCCGGTGGCATCATCCTGACCGCGGCCGTGACGGCGCAGTTGCTGCCGAGGTTCGGACCGCGGATCCTGATGACGACCGGTGCGCTGCTGGCCACCGCCGCCATGGTGTGGCTGACCCAGTTGAGCCTGGACTCGTCCTACACCACGGGCATTCTGCCTGCCTTCATCGTGATGAGCGTCGGCATGGGCCTGGTGTTCGTGCCGCTGAGCAACACGGCGCTGAACGGCGTGGCCAACCACGACGCCGGTGTGGCCAGTGCGCTGGTGAACACCACGCAGCAGGTCGGTGGCTCACTGGGCACCGCGCTGCTGAACACGATCTTCACGACCGTGGTGGCGGGCTACCTGGTGGCTCACGGCACGTCCGGGCTGAACCCGGCCCACGCCGCGATCCACGGTTACAACGTGGCGTTCCTGGTCAGCGCGATCCTGATGGCGGCCAGCGCCGTCGTGGTGTTCGTGTTCGTCCAGGGCAAGTCGAAGACGGGCTCGACGGGACAGACCGTCGCGACCGGCGAGGTTGTCGACGCGGTGCCTGCCCACATCGGCTGACAAGCGACAATGGAACGAGTGGCGGCCGTGGTGCACAGCACCGCGGCCGCCACGCTTGTAGTTCAGAGGGTCGTGACCAGTTCGTCCAGCATCTGTTCCAGCGCGCCGACGGTGATGGACAGGTGTCCCTCGCCCTGCAGCAGATGTGCCTTGACACCGGGGATGTGTTCGGCGAGCCACTTGCCGTGCGCGTAGGGCACCATCAGGTCCTCGCTGCCCTGCCACAGGAAGCTCGGCACGGTGATCTCGTCCAGCGAGAAGCCCCACGGCTTCACGAACGCGAGATCGTCGTCGATCCACCCGTCCACGCCCAGCCGCAGGCCCTCGTCGAAGCTGGCCACCATGTCCTCGCCGAACTCGTCGGTGATCACAGCGCGGTCGACGTCGGGCAGGATGGTGGACATCTCCTTGATCAACGTGGCCGCGTCACCGCCCCGCATCTCGACGGCCTGCCGCTCGTAGCCCGGCCGGACGGCGTCCTCACCCTGCATCACCAGGCTGAACTCGGTGACGTTGTCCTCGCCCATCCCGGCCAGGAAGTCCAGGCCCTCCGCGTCGTACGGCGCGACACCCGCGATGACCAGCACGCCTGCCACCCGATCCGGCAGCTTGGCCGCCGTGGCCAGGGTGTGCGGGCCGCCGCCCGACCAGCCTGCCGTCACGAAGCGGGGTGCGTCGAGATGGTCGGCCAGGAACCTGGCGTCGTCGGCCGCCGCGACGACCGCACGGCCGGGCAGCCGCGTCGAGTCGCCGTAGCCGGCGCGGGAGAACGTCACGAGGCGTAGGCCGCGGTCGTGCACCGCCCGGCGCATCGCGCCGAACTGGGTCACCGAACCGGGGGTGCCGTGATGGAAGATCAGCGGGATTCCGTTGTCCGGTCCGGAGATCTCCACGTCGAGCTGTCGTCCGTCAGGCAAGGTTATGGCCGTCACCCGGCCGACTATGCCGGAACTATCACCGTGGCACCAGTGCCGCGAGCGCTCCGGCGACCCTGCGACCGCTGGTGAAGTAGGCGATACCGAGTTCCGCCAGCAGGTCGACGCTCGCCTGGGCAGGCCGGGTGTAGCTGTAGATCACCACCGGGATGTCGGCGGCCAGTTCGGCCAGCGCGGCCCGTTCCCGTTCCAGTTGGTTCGCGTCGGCCAGCGTGGCGATCTGCACCAGCGCGTCCACCTCGCCGCTGTCCGCGACCATCCGCAGCACAGGGACCATCCCGCCGCGGCCGAGCACCTGCGCTGTCGCGTCCACCGGGTTGGCCGGGCTGCCGTAGGCCGGGATCAGCGTGCGCAGCCTGGCCTGCAGGTCCGCGCTGAGCACCGGCAGGTCCAGGCCTGCCGCGACCACGTCGTCGGCCAGCCAGGTGCCCGCTCCGCCGGACGCGGTGACGATGCCGATCCGCCTGCCGGCCGGCTGTCGTGTCCTGGACAGCGCCAGCGCGTAGTCCACCATCTCCTCCTGGTCGTACGCGCGCAGCACGTCGTGCTCGGCGACCAGCCGCGCGTACCAGGACTCCTCGCCGGTGTCGTGCGCCGTGTGGGCCAGCGCGGCCCGACTGCCGGCCGCCGACACACCCACCTTGGCCAGCACGATCCGCTTGCCGCGTGCCACGGCCCCGTCCGCGATGGCGGCCAGCCGTTCCGGCCGGTCCAGGCCCTCCACGAACAGCAGCAGCACCCGGGTCGCGGGGTCGTCCAGCAGGTACTCGGCCAGGTCGGCGACGTCGAGGTCCAGTTCGTTGCCGGTACTGATCACGTGGCTGAAGCCGAGCCCCCTGGCCAGCCCGTCGTTGAACAGCGCGAAGCCGAGGCCGCCGCTCTGCGCGAGCACGGCGACGTCACCGGTGAGCAGCGTGCGCAGGCCGCGCAGGTAGTTGATGGTCGGGCTGAAGCCGAGCGGGACCCGGTCCACCACGTTGATCAGGCCCTCGGCGTTCGGGCCGAGCACCCGCATCTCCGGGTATTCCGCGCACACCGCCCGCAGCCCGCGTTCCCGCTCGGCGCCGTCGAACTGCTCGGCGAAACCGGAACTGATGATCACCACGAACCGGACGCCCGCCTTGCCGCATTCGCGCACCACGCCGGTGACGCGCTCGGCGTTGACCACGATCAGCGCCACGTCCACCGGGCCGGGCACCGAAGCGATGTCCGGCCAGCAGCGCACGCCGTCGATGTCGGTGTGCCGTGGGTTGACCGGGTACACCGCACCGGCATAGCCGTGCTGGGCCAGAATCCGCTGCGGCAGCCCGCTGATCACCTCCGCATTGGTCGACGCGCCGATGACCGCGACGGACGTGGGCCGCAGCAGCGGCCCCAGGTCGACGCTCATCGGCGGCCCAGCGCCGCGCCGCCGAGCAGGTCGCGCGCGATGAGGAACCGGTGGATCTCGCTCGGCCCCTCCACGATCCGCGACACCCGCAGCCCACGGAACCAGTGCTCCAGCGGCAGATCCTTGGTCATGCCCATGCCGCCGAGGATCTGCATCATGGCGTCGACCACCTCGAAACCGGCCTCGGTGCCGTACAGCTTCGCCATCGACGCCTTGGTGCGCGCGTCCCGGCCCTGGTCGGCGTCCCAGGCCGCCTCCCACGTCAGGTGTCGGGCCGCGGCGAGCTTCACCTTGGCGTCGGCGAGTGCGAACTGCACTGCCTGCCGGGTGGCCAGCAGCGCGCCGAACGTCTCCCGGGAACTGGCCCACTCCGTCGCCATCCGCACGGCCTCCTCGGCGACGCCGATCGCCTGCGCCGCGTAGCGCAGCCTGCCGCGCACCAGCCACTGCTGGGCCAGCGCGAAACCCTGGCCCTCCTCGCCGACCAGGTTCTCGGCCGGCACGACGCAGTTGTCGAACGTGACCTCGGTGGTCCAGTGGTCGCGCAGCACCGGCACGCTCGTCACGTGCATGCCAGGCGTGCCGACGTCCACGATCAGCGCGCTGATGCCACCCCGGCCGGCAGCCGTGTCGGTGCGGGCGTAGACGATGCCGTAGTGGGCGCTGTCGGCGCCGGTGGTCCACAGCTTGTGCCCGTTGATCCGGTAGGTGTCGCCGTCGCGGGTCGCCGTGGTGCGGATGGCGCGGGCCGGGTCGGAACCGCCGGTCGGCTCGCTGATCGCGGTGAACGCCGACCACGCGTGCTCGATCGTCGGCCGCACGTACTTCTCGATCTGCTGTTCGGTGCCCTTGTACAGCACGACGGGCGGGTCGATACCGAACACGCCGGCACCGGGATGCGGGAAGCTGTAGCGGTGCTTGGCCATCTGCTCGGTGAGCACGATGCCCTCGAACACGCTCAGGCCGCCGCCACCGAACTCCTGGGGCGCCTCAAGGCACCAGAACCCGGCAGCGCGGGCCTTCTGCCGCAGCACCGTCAGTTCATGCTCCGGCAGGTCGCGGGCGTCGCCGGGCACGCGGGCCTCGGCGGGTCTGATCTCGTCGCGAACGAACTCGGCCACCGTGTCGGACAGCAGTTGTAGGTCCTCTGGCAGGTCGAAACCCTGGAACGGCACAAGTCCTCCGCTGGTTCAGTGGCCGACGTAGTTGCCTTCGCGCTTCTCCCGGAACGCCGCCAACGCCTCCGCCGAGTCCTGTGTGGACGTTACGACGGCCATGTGCGACGAGATCAGGTCCAGCGCGGTGCGCAGGTCGGTGCGTGCCGACTGGTAGACGGCCCGCTTGATCATCCGCACGGCGACCGGGGGAGCGTCGGCCAGTTTGCGGGCCAGCCGGGTGACGAACGGCATCAGGTCGGCGTCGTCCACGACGTGGTTGGCGATGCCGAGCCGGGCGGCCTCCTCGCCGTCCACGAAGTCCCCGGTGAGCAGTAGTTCCAGTGCCTTCGCCGTGCCGACCAGTCTGGGCAGGTAGTAGCAGCCACCGTCCCCCGGGACCAGGCCGACGCGGATGTACCCCTCGGACAGCCGTGCCGACCTGGCCACCACTCGCATGTCACACATCAGCGCCATGTCCATCCCCGCGCCGACTGCGACACCGTTCACCGCCGCGACGACGGGCTTGTCCAGATCCTCCAGCGCGAGTGGCACGCGGTGGATCTGCTCGGTGAGTCCTTCCTTGCGCTGCAACGGAGTCGGCCGCTCGCCGCCCTGGTACCTGCCGAGATCGACACCGGAGCAGAACGCGTCACCGGCACCGGTCAGCACGATGACGCGGACATCAGGATCCGTGCGCACCCGACGCAGGATCTCCGACCACTGGTCGATCATGTCCATGGTGAACGCGTTCTTGCGGTGAGGCCGGTTCAGCAGGATCGTGCCGATGCCGTCAGCGACGGAGAACTCCAGATCGGACATGCTCGCCTTTCGTCTCGTCACGGCGTCGAGGGTCATGGCTGGGACAGCACCGACACCACATCCCGCTCGCTGGTGTGCCGGTGCTCGTCGGCCAGCCGCACCAGCAGTTCGGTGTCACCGGCGCGCAGCGCACGCACCAGTCCGTCGTGCTCGGCGACGATGCGTTCCCTGGCCGCTCGCTCGGCGCTGTAGACCAGCCGGTAGGGCGCTGTCCGGTGCCACAGTCGTTGCACCTCGACGAGTACGTGCCGCAGACCGGCCAACGTGAACATCTCGAAGTGGAACTGTTCGTTGAGGGACGCGAGTTCGCGGGTCGGTGTGTCGATCAGGTCCGCCATCCGCGCGTTCAACGCGTTCAGTGTCGCCAGGTCCGGCTCGGTCGCCGAGTCGATGCGGCGCAGCAGTTCGGTCTCCAGCAGCCTGCGCATCAGGTAGATCTGGCTCAGTTCCTCGGCGGAGAGCCGAACCACGACGAAACCACCCGTCGGTGACGCCTCGACGAGGCCGTCCGCCTCAAGGCCCTTCAGTGCCTCGCGGACCGGCACCCTGCTGATACCCAACTGTTCGGCAACGGCACCCTGGCGGATCGGCTGGCCGGGCAGCAGCACACCGTCGCGGACCATCTCACGCAGCACGAGCGCCGCGCGTTCCGCGAGCGTGTCCTGTGTGGACCCAGCCGGCACCGTCGCCTCCCGGAGTGAATACACTAATGAATACGCTTCCGGCGAGCGCCAGTCAAGGTCAATCCTGCGCCCGTTCGGCCAGGTCAGGGGTCCGGCGCCGAGGTGGCTTGACGCCGGGGTTGGCGATCGCGGTCGTCGTGCTGTAGCCGATCGGGCCGAGCTGGTCGTGCATCGTGCAGTGCCCGACGGCGACGCCCTGGGCGCTGGTGTGGCCGCCCGACTCCAGCCCGATGGCGTCGCCGACCGGCAGTCGGCTCAGGTACAGCGTGTAGTCCGCGTTGATGTACCCGAGGCCGACGTCGCTGGCGTGCGCGAGCGGGCTGCCCGAGTCCGCGGCCAGCGCGGCCCGCAGCAGCGGGGACACCGGCTCGCCGTCGACCAGCGCGCAGGTCTCCCGCATCCACAGCCTGCGCCTGCCCTGCGCCGACCAGTGCCGCGCCGGGTCGTTGTGCTCGGTGAACCGCCAGGTCTGCGGTGGGAAGCGGGACGGCCTGGTGGGCAGTTCCTCCGGGGACGGCGCGTCCCAGGCCTGCGTGGCCGGCACCGTGCCATCGGGCTGCTCGCTGCGCCGCAGCAGGACCGCGGTCGCCTTCGCGGCCGCCGTCTCGCCGACGTAGGCCGTTGCCTCGACCACCCGGATCCGTCGGCCGTCCCTGATCCGCTCGGTCCGGATCCGGACCGGCGCCAGCGGAGCGTTGCGGAACAGGTCCACGGTCAGCCTGCTGACCTGGAGTTCCGGGTCACCGTGCCCAACTTCGACACCGCGGGCCATCAGGCCGCCGAGCAGTCGGCCGTGCACCATCGTGGCTGCCCACCAGCTCCTGGCGTGCGGCGCCGGCAGGAACTCCTCGCCGCTGGTGCCGAAGAACGCGGGCTGTTCTGGTTCGGTCACTCGGTCTCCCGGTTCAGCGGATCCAGCTTGCGGATCATCAGGACCGCCGACTCGGTGATCGTGGCGGCCTCCCGTTTCGTCGTGCAGGTGGCGATCTCGCGGCCCGCTTCGCCGATGATCGACGTGAGCACGGCGACGGTGAGCCGGTCCACCGGATCGGCGCCGGCACCGAGCAGGACGGCGTTCTGCCGCAGCCATTCCCGGTTGCGGGTCCTGCGCACCAGTTCGAATCCCGGTGGCCCGTTGCCGTCCATGAACAGCCGCACCAGATCGCGCCGCTGCCAGGAACCTTCCAGGAACGCTTGGGCGCCGACGATCAGCAGGTTGAGCGGGTCGTGCTCACCGTCGGCGCGGGCCTTGGCCACGGCGGCCGACGCGTTCTGCTCGTGCGCTGCCTGGTGGTCCTCCCACAGCGCGAGGAACAGCTCGGTCTTGCCGCCGAAGTGGTGGTACAGGCTGCCGACGCTGGACCCCGCGCGCTCCACGACGGCGGCCACGCTGGCCTCGGCAAACCCCTGCCGGCCGAACACCTCACGAGCGGCGTCCAGCATGGCCCTGCGGGTGCCAGCCGTGCGGCTCCACTGCCATGCGTTGCCGCCGGCGCCGTCCGTCCTGCGCGCCATGGTCGTTCTCCCTGCCTGGTCCGATGCACTCGCGCGACCTATTGACACCGTGTGTCGCCGGAGGGCAGGCTGATCATATTACTAGAGCGCGGTTCTAGAAATGGCGGAACCATGACCCTGGGCATGCGCACGCTGTTCCACCCGAAGTCGATCGCCCTTGTCGGTGCCACCGACAAGTCGGGCTGGTCCAAGAACACCTTCGACAACCTCCGCAAACACGGGTTTCCCGGCGCCGTGCACCTGGTCAATCCGCGCACCGAGGTGGTCCACGGACAGCGTGCCCACCGCAGCCTGACCGACATCGGCGCACCCGTCGACCTCGCCTACGTGATGGTGCCGACCACCGCCGTGCTGCCGGTGCTGCGTGAGGGCGCGGGGCTGGGCATCGACAACTACGTCGTGCTGACCGCGGGATTCGCCGAGACCGGGCCTGCGGGCAACTCCCTGGAACGCGAGATCATCGACTTCGCGGCCGCCAACGGACTGACGCTGCTCGGCCCGAACGGCAACGGCTACATCAACGCGGCGGCCAGCATCACGCCCTACGGCCTGCCGGTGATGTCCCTGGTCAGCGGCTCGGTCGGCGTCGTGCTGCAGAGCGGTGCGCTGGCCAGTTCGATCCTGTCGTTCGCGCAGGCCCGCAACGTCGGCATCAGCCTGCTCACATCGATGGGCAACGAGGCGATGGTGTCCGTCACCGACGTGCTGGACTACCTGGTGGACGACCCGGACACTCGCGTGATCGCGTTGTTCCTGGAGTCGGTGCGGCGGCCGGAGGAGTTCGCCAGGGTGGCGCGGCGAGCCGCCGCGGCCGGCAAACCGGTGGTGGCGCTCAAGATCGGCTCCAGCCAACTGGCCTCGGTGACCGCCCGTGCGCACACCGGTGCGCTGGTCGGTGACGACAGCGTGATCGACGCGGCGTTCCGGCAACTCGGCGTGATCCGCGTGCACTCGCTGGAGGACCTGGTCATCACGGCAGGCCTGCTGGCCAGTGCGCCGCCGCTGGCCGGCCGCCGGGTCGGTGTGGTCACGCCGTCCGGTGGCGCTTCGGAGATCATCGCCGACCGGGCCGAGCAGGAAGGCCTGGTGCTGCCCGAGTTCGCGCCGGAGACCGTGGCCGGGCTGCGCGCGATCCTGCCCGACTTCGCCACCATCCAGAACCCGCTGGACGTCACCGGCTATGTCGTCGTCGACCGGACGCTGCTGCCCAGGGCGCTGACGATCGTGGCCGCCGACCCCGGCATCGACGAGGTCCTGCTGCTGTCCGACCTGCCCCGCTACACCCCACCGGAGCCGGTCGAGTCGATGGCGTTCTACAGCGCTGTCAGCAAGCTGCTGGCCGAGTCGCCGCGGCCGGTGATCGTGGTGAGCAACGTGCTGACCGACATCAGCGAGTTCGGCCGGCAGGTGCAGCACGAGACCAACTACCCGCACGTGCTGGGCGGCATCGAGCACGGCATGTCCGCGATCGGTGCGGCGGTCCGGTGGGCCGAGGCGGGTCGGGTCGCTCGGACACCCGTGGTCGTGCCTACCCCTCGCCTGACCGCCGAGCCGACCGGTACCTGGGTGGAACACCAGGCCGCCGCGTTCCTGGCCGACAACGGCATCCCGGTGGTGCCGTCTTCGTTGGCGGCCGACGAGAACAGCGCGGTCGCGGCAGCGGAGCGATTCGGTTACCCGGTCGTGCTGAAGGCCGTCGCAGACGATCTCGGCCACAAGAGCGACATCGGTGGTGTGCGGCTGGGCCTGGCTTCCGCAGACGCTGTTCGTGATGCGTTTCGCGAGGTCACGGCCATGTTGCGTGCCGCTGGTCATTCGGGCATCGCCACCCTCGTCCAGCCGCAGCGCACCGGCGGCATCGAGCTGTTGGTCGGCGTGGTGCGGGACCCGTCGTGGGGCCTGGTGATGGCCGTGGGACTCGGTGGTGTGTGGGTCGAAGTGCTCCGGGACACAGCTCAGCGGCTGGTGCCGGTCGACGAGGCGGAGGTACGGTCCGCTTTGGCGGAGTTGAGGGGCGTTGCGGTGCTGCGTGGTGCCAGAGGTGGTCAAGCGGCTGATCTGGCCGAGGTGGCCAGGGTGGTCAGCAGGATCGTCGGACTCGCCGCGTCGCTGGACGATCGGCTTGAGTCGCTTGAGGTCAACCCGCTGCTGGTACGCGGCTCGGAGGTCGAGGTGTTGGACGCGCTGGTCACCTGGCGGGACCGGCTTTGACACAGGGAGGGCGCGGCGTGGCGACGGCTGGCGGCAGTGCGGGACAGACCGATGACCGGTACAAATGGGTCGCACTGACCAACACGACAGTCGGCGTACTGCTCGCCACGATCGACTCGTCGATCATGCTGATCGCGATGCCGGACATCTTCCGCGGCATCCACCTCGACCCGCTGGAACCCGGCAACAGCGCGTACCTGCTGTGGCTCATCCTCGGCTACCTGGTGACCAGCAGCGTGCTGGTGGTCAGCGTCGGGCGGCTGGGCGACATGTTCGGCCGGGTCAAGATGTACAACCTCGGCTTCGTGATCTACACGTTCGCGTCGCTCGCGCTGACCATCGACTGGATGTCCGGCCACGGCGGCGCGATCTGGCTGCTGGTGTGGCGCATCGTGCAGGGCGTCGGCGGAGCGTTCCTGGTCGGCAACTCCGGCGCCATCCTGACCGACGCGTTCCCGGCCCGGCAGCGTGGCCTCGCGCTGGGCATCAACAACGTCGCCGGCATCAGCGGTTCGTTCATCGGGTTGGTGCTCGGCGGCCTGCTCGCCCCGATCAACTGGCGGCTGGTGTTCCTGGTGTCGGTGCCGGCCGGGCTGTTCGGCGCGATCTGGGCGTTCCGCAAGCTGCGCGATCTCGGTACCCGCTCCGGTGAGCCGATCGACTGGCTGGGCAACGTCACGTTCGCGGCCGGCCTGATCCTGGTCATGGTCGGCATCACGCACGGTATCCAGCCCTACGGCACCAACGTCATGGGCTGGACGAACCCGACCGTGATCGGCTCGCTGGTGCTCGGCGCCGCGCTGCTCATCGCGTTCGGCGTCATCGAGACCAGGGTCCGACATCCGATGTTCCGGTTGCCGCTGTTCCGGATCAGAGCATTCACGTTCGGCACGCTCTCCACGTTCCTGTCCGCGCTGGGCCGCGGCGGCCTGATGTTCATGCTGATCATCTGGCTGCAGGGGATCTGGTTGCCGCTGCACGGCTACTCGTTCGAGCAGACGCCGCTGTGGGCCGGTATCCATATGTTGCCGCTGACGGCGGGTTTCCTGTTGGCCGGGCCCATCTCGGGGTATCTGTCCGACCGGTTCGGGGCCAGACCGTTCGCCACCAGCGGCATGCTGGTGGCGGCATTGACGTTCGGGCTGCTGGAACTGCTGCCGATCGACTTCCCGTATCCGGCGTTCGCCGGCATCCTGCTGCTCAACGGCCTCGCCATGGGCTGTTTCGCGTCGCCCAACCGGGCTGCCGTGATGAACAGCCTGCCGATGCAGCACCGGGGTGCGGGCGGCGGCATGAACGCCACGTTCCAGAACTCGGCGCAGGTGTTCTCCATCGGCATCTTCTTCACGCTGATGATCACCGGCCTGGCCGCCGTGCTGCCGCAGACACTGACGTCCGGCCTGACGGCGCACCACGTGCCGGCAGCGGTGGCAGCCGCGGTCGGCGCGACACCGCCCGTATCCGTGCTGTTCGCCGCGTTCCTCGGCTACAACCCGATCCAGCACCTGGTGGGCAACAACGTGCTCAACCACCTGCCGGTCGCCGACCGGACAGCGTTGACCGGCAACGGTTTCTTCCCCCGGCTGATCTCCGGCCCGTTCCACGCGGGCCTGCACGTCGCGTTCGGTTTCGCGATAGCGGCATGCCTGATCGCGGCGGCGGCCAGCCTGTCCCGAGGCACCAAGTACGTCGCGGCGGACGAATTCGTCCCGGCCAGCCGGACAAAGGTGGAGCGTTAGGGTCGCACCATTGCCTGGTGGGTGCCGCGTAGCCGGGTCAGCAGCAGCGCCCTGGTGGCCGGTGCGACGGAGATGTAGTCGTCCGCCGTGACCACGACGACGCGCCCGATGTCGTAGTCCTGGTAGCGGATCGGGACGCTGACCCGGTGCCGTCCATAGTGGTCCCGAACGCCGACGTACAACTCGCCCTGGCCGAGCAGTCGGCGCCGGCTCAACGTGGTGAGCACGCCGGCGTCGGTCAACCTGACGTTCAGGGCGTCGATCGGGGCAGGGCGAGCGTCCGGGACCTGCCGCAACAGGGTCTCGGGCAGCGACTGGTGCCGCAGCCAGGACAGCGTGACCGCGGCACCCTTCCGGTTGATGATGATTCCGTCGTCGCCTCTGGCGGCCACCACGACGGAATGCTGGCGGCCGGCCCGCGCGATGATCGCCGTGTACTCGACGACCGGGTGAGCCACCACGTGCAGGCTGTCCAGCACGTCGCCGTCGAGCCGACCGTGCCGATCCACCCACCCGACCTCGCGGAACTCCGTCCACGCGGCGGCCTCGGCCTCCCGGTCCCCGTCCGGGTCGTGCCAGACCGCGCCAGGCCGGATCGCCACCGGCAGTTCGCCGATGCCCTGTGCGCGCAACATCGTGGCCAGCGCGTCAACCGTGACCGTCACCGGACCCACAGCAACAGTCGCCCCCTGTCTGTGGCTAGTCCTCGCCGATCACCGGCGGTGCGACCATGTCGGAAATGCCGAAGGTCGCCTCGCCGTCCTCGTCAAGGACGTACTTCCGCTTGTGCTCGCCGTCGCCACCGCCTCGACCGCCGCGACCGCCCGCCATCGGACCGGCCGCTGTCGACGTCGAACCGGGTGTGGTCGCGTTTCGTTCAGCGGCCAGTGCTTCTTCCTCGGCAGTAGCGGGTGCCGCACCGCTGCGAGCACCCTCGCTGTCGCCCCCGATACCCGACCGTGTCCCGGGAGCCTGACCCGCCAACGGTGTGGAGCGGCCGCCTGTTCCGATCCCGCTGCGGAACCCCGAGCCGCCAGCGACGCCCTCGTCGCCCCCGAATCCGCCGGACCGGAGAGCAGCCGTCCGGCCCTCGTTCTCGGCACCGCCACCGAACGGGGGCACGGCGCCTCCGCCGAACCCGATCGGTTCTTCGGTCGGCCATGCCGGTTGGCTGGAGCCTGGTATGGAACCGCTGCCTGTTCCGGTGGGCGGGGTGTGGCCGGGAGAGGGTGTGGTGACCGGGGGAGCGGCACTCGAGACCGTCGTCGGTACGGTGCCGATCCCGGAACCCGTTGGTGGCGTCGGGGCAGTGGAGACCGGACTGCGACCGGATGGCACCGCCGGTTGACCGAGCTTGCTCGTGCCGGTGGTGGCAGTGCTCCTGGTGCTCGCGCTGCTGGTGCGAGCAGTGCTCGATGGCAGGCGTGGAGCGGATGTGCTCCCAGTCGCTGTGGAGGCCGTATCGGCGGTCGGCAGCGTCACAGAGACGGGTGCGGTCGGCGAGGCCACCGAATCCGCAAGGGGCGGCAGGTTCGAGGTGTTGTACTGGCTGGCGGAGACGTACTTCTGATAGGCGTCCACATTGGCCTGCTGAACGGCGTGATGCTGCTCCATCTGCACCAGCGCCCCCACCGGCGGCTGACCCAGGAGCGCCGAACCGATCGCGTCCACCATCGATGGCTCAGGCGGCACCTGCTGGACCTCGGCGGCCGCGGTGTGGAAGCTACCGACCTGACGTGAGATCAGATCTTGAGCGGTACCGAGTTGCTGCCCAGTGGTCAAGGAGTTCTCGGCCAGCGGCGTGAGCCCCTGCGACGCGGCTTCCGCCGCGTCGCCCTGCCAGCCGGACTGGATGCCATCCACCAGTTTCTGCACCGAAACAGCACTGTCCGGGTACCAGTCGGCAAGTTCCTGCGCGATCTGCTGCGCAGACTCCAATCCGGCTGTGCCCTTGGCCTGTGTATGGAAGTTCTGATAGATCTGGTCCGCAGTCATCGACCCCATCACGCGCCCCCCTTGAGATTCGCGATCACATCCGCCGCAGCCTTACCGGCCAACGAACAAGCCTGCGTCGCGTTGGCCGGATTGTTGTACTGAACGAAGAACGCCAGTTGATCGCTGACACCGACATTCAGCACGCAGTCACCGTTGGCCCGCTGATCGCCCAGTCCGTCGCCGTATACGGCGGGATAACCGGTGACGGTGGTCGGCTGCCAGTACGCGTAGGTCGACTGCTTCGCGTACAGGTCGGACAAACCATGGGTATTGGCGGTATCCCACGAGACAGCGACAGCCCCGCCGGCCTCACCCGCCCAGCTACAGGCCTTTCCGTTGGCGTCGCTGTCCGAATTGCTGATGGCATCAGTGAGGCCGACGCCGGCCACGTTGCTCAAGGTCAGCGATGAACATGGCTTGGCGACCAGTGCAGACGCGTTCAGCGGTTGGGTGACCTTCGGTGCCGAAGGTGGCGTGCTGGAACTCGCT
>DASXYT010000020.1:0-4322 GCA_036502345.1 Pseudonocardiaceae bacterium
ACCGCCGCAAACAGGCCAATTACCATCAAGCCCCGTGACCGCTGCGGGCAACCATCGTGCCGCGCGCATCATCGCCATCGTCGCCGGGTTGCTTGGCGCGGCGCTGGCGATCGCCACCCCCCTGCTGCCGGTGACGCAGACCACCGCCCAGCTCAACTGGCCGCAGAACGGCGTGCTGCAGAGCGTCAACGCGCCGCTGATCGGATACGTCGCCACCGACCTGAACATCACCGTGCCGTGCAGCGCCGCCGCCGGACTGGCCGGCCCAGGCAAGACCGTGCTGCTCTCGACGGTGCCGAAGCAGGCACCGAAGGCCGTCGACCGCGGGCTGCTCATCGAACGGGTCAACAACGATCTGCTCGTCATCGTCCGCAACACCCCGGTGGTCAGTGCTCCGCTGAACCAGGTGCTCAGCCCTGCGTGCCAGCGCCTCACGTTCACCGCGCACGCCGACAAGGTCACCGGTGAATTCGTCGGCCTGGTGACGGGGCTTGATGCCGACGACCCGGGAAAGCCGTTGCGCGGCGAACGTAGTGGCTATGACTTCCGGCCACAGATCGTCGGGGTATTCACCGATCTGTCCGGGCCCGCGCCGCCCGGCTTGCAGTTCTCGGCGACGGTCGATTCGCGCTACAGCAGTTCACCGACGCTGCTGAAGATGCTGGCGATGATCGTCGGGGTCGCGATGACGGTCATTGCCCTTGGCGCCCTGCATGTCCTGGACGCCGCCGACGGCAGACGGGTCAAGCGCTTGCTGCCGCCGCGCTGGTGGTCGGTTTCGGCCCTGGACGGATTGGTTGGCGTCGTGCTGGTGTGGTGGCACTTCGTCGGCGCCAACACATCCGACGACGGCTACATCCTGACCATGGCGAGGGTATCCGAGCATGCCGGCTACATGGCCAACTACTACCGGTGGTTCGGCACGCCGGAGGCACCGTTCGGCTGGTACTACGACCTGCTGGCGCTGTGGGCGCACGTCAGCACCAACAGCGCCTGGGTGCGGTTGCCGACCCTGGTGATGGCGCTGGCGTGCTGGTGGCTGATCAGCCGCGAGGTCATCCCGCGGCTCGGCCACGCAGTGAAGACGAGCACGGCCGCGGCGTGGACGGCGGCTGGCATGTTCCTGGCGTTCTGGCTGCCGCTGAACAACGGGCTGCGGCCGGAACCGATTATCGCCCTTGGCATCCTGATGACGTGGTGCTCCGTCGAGCGCGGCGTCGCCACCAACCGCATGCTGCCGGTGGCCATCGCCATCGTCATCGGCGCGCTGACGCTGTTTTCCGGGCCGACGGGCATCGCGGCCGTCGGTGCCCTACTGGTCGCCGTTGGCCCGCTGAAAACGATTGTGGCGCGGCATACTTCGCGGTTCGGTTATCTGGCTCTGCTGGCACCGATCCTCGCGGCTTGCACGGTGACGATCATCTTGATCTTCCGCGATCAAACGCTGGCCGGCGAAATCCAGGCCAGCACGTTCAAGTCCGCTGTCGGCCCGAGCCTGAGCTGGTTCGACGAGCACATCCGCTACGAGCGGTTGTTCACCACCAGCCCCGACGGCTCGGTGGCACGCCGGTTCGCGGTGCTGACACTGTTGCTGGCACTGGCCGTCTCGGTGGCAATGTCGTTGCGTAAGGGCAGGATTCCCGGTACCGCGCTCGGGCCGGGACGGCGGATCGTCGGAATCACCATCATCTCGTTCCTGGCGATGATGTTCACGCCCACCAAGTGGACCCACCACTTCGGCGTGTTCGCCGGCCTCGCGGGATCGCTGGGGGCGCTGGCGGCGGTGGCAATCACGGCCGCGGCGATGAAGTCGCGACGTAACCGGGCGGTGTTCGCCGCCACTGTGCTGTTCGTGATGGCGTTGTCGTTCGCCACCGTCAACGGCTGGTGGTATGTCTCCAACTTCGGTGTGCCGTGGTCGAATCAGTTCCCCGAGTGGCATTTCGGCTTCACGACGTTCCTGCTCGGTCTGTCGGTGGTCGCGCTGCTGGTGGCCGCGTGGTTCCACTTCGCCGGCCGTGACGGCTCCCCGCCCACCCGGCGCAGGTGGCAGCGAGTTGTGCAGTCCCCGTTGGCCATTGCCGCCTGGCTGCTGGTGTTTTTCGAGGTGTTGTCGCTGACGTTGGCGATGACCGACCAGTATCCGGCATGGAGCAACGGACGCTCGAACCTCGAGGCGGTCACCGGCAAGACCTGTGGGCTGGCCAACGATGTGATGGTCGAACAGGATTCCAATGCCGGGCTGCTGTCGCCCGTCGGCGTGCCGGTCGGTGAGGCTCTGGGCTCCGTCACCGCAGAAGGCTTCGGCCCCAACGGCATTCCCAGTGACGTCTCCGCCGACCCGGTGATGGAGAACCCAGGCGCCTCCAACTTCGCCGACACCGACACCGGCACCGTCAGCGCCAATGAGGCGGGCACCGAGGGCGGCACCACCGCCGCAGCCGGTGTCAACGGCTCACGTGCTCGGCTCCCGTACAGCCTCGATCCCGCCCGCACGCCCGTGATGGGCAGCTGGCGCAGCGGCACCCAGCAGCCGGCGGTCCTGCGCTCGGCGTGGTACCGGCTGCCGCCCCGCGATCAGGCGGGCCCTCTGCTGGTTGTCTCTGCAGCCGGGCGGTTCGATCCCGGCGAGGTCGTCGTGCAATGGGCCTCCGATAAGGGTGAGGCGGCGGGTGGCATCGGGTTCGCCGACGTCGGCTCGGCCCCGGCGTGGCGGAACCTGCGTGCGCCGCTTGCCGCGATACCGCGCGAGGCCACCCAGGTGCGGATCGTCGCCACCGACGACGACCTCAACCCGCAACACTGGATCGCGATCACCGCGCCGCGCATCCCACGGCTGCGCACCCTGCAGGACGTCGTCGGCTCGCGGGACCCGGTGCTGCTGGACTGGCTCGTGGGTATGGCGTTCCCGTGCCAGCGCCCGTTCGGCCATCAGTACGGCGTCGTCGAGGTGCCGAAGTGGCGCATCCTGCCCGACCGGTTCGGCGCGGAAGCCAACTCTCCTGTGATGGACAACCTCGGTGGCGGTCCGCTGGGTATAACCGAACTCCTGCTGCGGCCCACCACGGTGCCGACATATTTGAGGGACGACTGGTTCCGGGACTGGGGCGCACTGCAGCAGCTCACGCCGTACTACCAGAACGCGCAGCCGGCACGGCTGGATCTCGGTTCGGCAACGCGTAGCGGACTGTGGAGCCCGGCGCCGCTGCGTCATTAGTTGCGTCGCCTACCATCGAGCCTCGTGCCTGCCCACCGCGTCGCCCGGCTCATCGCCGTCATCGCGGGCATCGTGGGCGTTGTGCTGTGCGGGCTGGTTCCGCTGCTGCCCGTGAAGCAGACCACCGCCACCATCGTCTGGCCGCAGGCGCCCGGCGCGGACGGGCTGGTCAGCGACATCACCGCGCCGCTGGTGTCCGGCGCCCCGCAGGCACTCGACGTCTCGATCCCGTGCCGGACCATCGCCACCCTGCCCGCGGCCGGCGGCCTTGTCTTTTCCACTATCCCGCCCGCCGGCATCCAGGCCACCCGCAACGGGCTGTTCGTCACCGCCAACGCAGGCGCCGTCGTCGTCGCCTTCCGCGACTCGGTCGCAGCAGTGGCGCCGAGAGCGGCCGTCACTGGCCAGTCCGGGGGGGCAGCCTGCAGCACCCTGCACGTCTGGGCCAACGTCGGTGGTGTCGGCGCCGACTTCGTCGGCATCCCCGGCGCCACCGGCACGCTGGCCACGGAGAAGAAGCCTCAGGTCGTCGGCGTGTTCACCGACCTCAAGGTGGCCGCTGAGCCGGGCCTGTCGGCCCGCATCGACGTCGACACCCGGTTCATCACGTCTCCGACGGCGCTGAAGCTCGGTGTGATGGTGCTGGGCGTCATCTGTGTAGTGGCGTCGATCGTGGCGCTGGCCGTACTGGACCGCCGAAGCGGCCGTCGCGTCCGCGACGCTTGGCGGCGGTTCTGGCGGGTGGGCCTGTCAACGTGGCTGGCCGACATCGGCGTCGTCGGCGCTCTGCTGCTCTGGCATCTCATCGGCGCGATCTCGTCCGACGACGGCTACAACGTGACCATCGCGCGGGTGTCCGGCGATGCGGGCTACGCGGCCAACTACTACCGCTTCTTCGGCGCGACCGAGGCGCCGTTCGACTGGTACCAGTCCGTGCTCGCGCACATGGCGGCGATCAGCACAGCCGGGGTGTGGATGCGACTGCCGGCGCTTGCGGCGGCGATCGGGACCTGGCTGATCATCAGCCGCTGCGTGTTGCCCCGGCTCGGCAGGCGGCTGGCGAACAACCGGGTGGCGGTCTGGACCGCAGGAGCGGTGTTCCTGG
>DASXYT010000021.1:0-5855 GCA_036502345.1 Pseudonocardiaceae bacterium
AATTCTGGAAAGACGAGAACACTCAGGATCCGCGCGAGTGGCGACGCTTCGGGGCGAAGATCCGGGAACTGACCGGCGGAAAAGACCCCGATATCGTCTTCGAACACCCCGGCCGGGAGACGTTCGGCGCCAGCGTGTTCGTCGCGCGGCGCGGCGGCACCATCGTCACCTGCGCGTCGACCTCCGGCTTCATGCACTCCTACGACAACCGTTACCTCTGGATGAATCTCAAACGCATCATTGGTTCGCATTTCGCGAACTACCGCGAGGCGTGGGAGGCCAACAGGTTGATCGCCAAGGGCAAGATCCATCCCACACTGTCCAGGGTGTACTCGCTGGCGGAAACCGGTCAGGCGGCACAGGACGTGCACCGGAACACGCACCAGGGCAAGGTCGGTGTGCTCTGCCTCGCACCGGAGGAGGGCCTCGGCGTCCGGGACACCGAATTCCGTGCCCGCCATCTGGCCGACATCAACCGTTTTCGTGGCGTGTAATCCCGTGTGGGGGACACACACTGGCGAGAGTGTCGTACAACGGAGTCACCCAGCCGGGTAGCGTGAGCGACATGGGTCTTGGTAGCGAGCGCGACCTCGTTCCGTTGGGCGCGGGCTTCGACATCGTCAAGCGCGGGTACAGCAGAACTCAGGTCGAGGAACATCTCGAACGACTGGACAGCGACCTGCGGCTGATAGCGGCCGACAGGGACGCAGCGGTGTCCCAGGCCGGCGATCTCGCCAGGCAGATGGAGCACGCCCGTTCCCACGTCGACGAGTTGCGCGCCCAGGTCGACCGGTTGTCGATGCCGCCGACCACGCTGGAAGGCCTGTCCGAACGCCTGCAGGGCATGTTGCGGCTCGCGCAGGACGAAGCGCGCGACATCAGAGCCAGGGGCGAGGCGGACGCGATCCAGGTCCGTGCTCGCTCCGAGGCGGACGGCGCCGCGCTGCGCAACCGCTACGAGAAGCTGATCGCCGAGGTCGACGGTCGCCGCGTCGAACTCGAGACCGAGCACCGCGAGTTGGTGGAGAAGTCCAACGCCGAGCTGGCTGCCAAGATCAAGCAGGCCGAGGACGAGCAGGTCAAGGCCGACGAAGAGGCCAGCGCACGCAGGACCCAGATCGAGGACGATTTCGAGATCGCCATGGCCGCCCGGCGGACCGAGTCGATGAAGTCGCTGGCCGAGCAGGAGGCCACGAGCAAGTCCGAGGCCGAGCGCCGGGTGCGCGAGGCCACCGACGAGGCCGCTCGGATCAAGGCCAAGATCACCGCCGAGGAGAACACCAGCAAGTCGGAGGCCGAGCGCAGGCTGCGCGAGTCCACCGAGGAAGCGACCAGGGTCCGGGCGGCGGTCACCGAGGAGCAGCGCACCAGCAAGGCGGAGGCCGAGCGCCGCGTTCGCGAGGCCACCGAGGAGGCCAACCGCCGTCGGCACGACGCGATCACCGAGGCCCAGGCCAGGTTGCAGGACGCGATCGACGAGTCCAACCGCAGGGTCAGGGAGGCCACCGAGGAGGCCAACCGGCGGATGAACCTGGCTGCGGGCCGGGTGGAGGCGCTGCGCGCGCTGCGTGGCCAGATCGCCGACCAGTTGCGCGCCGCACACGCCCTGATGGCCAACGCGACTCCCGCGCTGGACCCGCTGCCCGAGGAACAGGACGTCGTGCAGAGCGGCCCGCCCAGGCCTGCCACCGGCCGCTGGCCCGCCAACGACCCCGCCCCGGAACCCCCCGAGGCCAAGGCGGGCTCGACCACCACGCAGGCCATTGCCAACGCCCCGACCAGGCGAAACACCCCGGTCACGCCGCCGAAGAACGGCCAGCAGGGCCCCAAGAGTGGCGGCCCGGCCGGCCCCGGTGCCACCGGCGATAAGGGCGCACCGGCTGGCAAGGGTGCTCCGGCCAGCAGTGGCACGCAGGCCAGCGGTTCGACCGCCAAGAGCGCCCCGGCCGGTGGCTCGGGTGGGGCGGCCCAGCGACCGGCTCCCGCCCAGCCGACCACGCCGAACCGGCCCACCCAGGGTGTGCGCAGGGAGCCGACCGCGAAGCGCTGACCAGGGACAGCGCGGCTCACCAGCGGCGGGTCGTGGGTCCCCTGCGACCTCGGGCGTTCCAGCAGCCGGAGTGCCAGTGTCTGCGGTCGGCCACCGAGCCCTGCTCCTCGGCCGGCCACGCCACCACGTGCGGTGTGCCGGGCTGGATCTCGTGGTCGCAGCCCGGGCACCGGTAGACCTTGGTGGCGGCCGTGCCCGGTATCTGCCGGACCAGCCACTCCCCGTCGGTGCCCGACTCTGCCTTCGCCCAGCCGTGCCCACCGGACAGCGGTCGCGCCGCCTGGCCCGTCGAATCACCGCGCGCATGGCGGGGGCGGTTGTGGCGGGGCACGATTCGACGGTAACCGACCCCCTCACATCCCCGCCGCACGGTGCGACAATGGACGCATGCCGACCTACGCCTACAAGTGCCGCGAGTGCGCCGACCAGTTCGAGGTGTCCCGCCCGATGAGCGAGTCGGCGGCGCCGACGGCCTGCCCGGAAGGCCACCGGGACACGGTGAAGCTGCTCACCACCATCGCGATGACCGGCAGGGCCGGCTCGCCGGCACCGGTCGGCGGCGGCGGTGGCGGTGGTTGCTGCGGTGGCGCCTGCGGGTGTGGCTGAGCCATGCCGATGAACCGGCAGCACCGCAGGCTGTGCGCGTCGTCGGAGTGGGCGGAGACCGTGGCCGGCAGGCTGCCCCTGGTGTTGGACAAGGCCGACCTCGGTGGCGACGTGCTGGAGATCGGCCCCGGCTACGGCGCCACGACCAAGATCCTCGCGCAGCGCTACTCGAACCTGACCGCGCTGGAGGTCGACACCGACCGCGCGGCCAAGCTGGCGACCGAGGTCGACGGCGCCACGATCGTGCCGGGCAGCGGAGCCGCGATGCCGTTCCGGGACAACGGTTTCAGCGGTGTCGTGTGCTTCACGATGCTGCACCACGTGCCCAGTCCCGCGCTGCAGGACGACCTGTTCGCCGAGGCCCACCGGGTCCTCGCGCCGGGCGGTGTGTTCGCGGGGTCGGACAGCCAGTTGAGCCTGCGGTTCCGGCTGCTGCACCTCGGCGACACGATGGTCGTCGTGGACGCGGCGACCCTGCCCGACCGGCTGGCCGAGGCGGGCTTCACCGACATCCGCATCGAACACGAGCCGCAGCGCATCCTGCGCTTCTGGGCCACCAAGGCCGGCTGACTAGCTGGTGTAGTCGCGGAAGCCCTTGCCGGTCTTGCGGCCCAGCCTGCCTGCCGTGACCAGGTGTTCCAGCAGTGGTGCCGGCGCGAAGCCTGCTTCGCGGAACTCGTTGTACAGGGTCCGCTCGATGGCCAGTGACACGTCGAGCCCGACCACGTCCAGCAGCGCGAACGGACCCATCGGCAGGCCGCAGCCGACCTTCATCGCGGTGTCGATGTCGTCGGCCTCCGCGTAGTGCGCCTCCAGCATCTTGACCGCGTCGTTGAGGTACGGGAACAGCAGCGCGTTGACGATGAACCCGGCCCGGTCGCCGCAGTTCACCGGGTGTTTGCGCAACCGTTCGCAGACGGTGTGCGCTGTGGCGACGACGTCGGCGGAAGTGGAGATCGTGGCCACGACCTCGACCAACTTCATCACCGGGGCCGGGTTGAAGAAGTGCAGGCCGACCACGTCACCCGGGCGGTTGGTGGCCGCCGCGCACTCGATCACCGGCAGCGACGACGTCGTCGTGGCGAGCACGGCGCCCGGCTTGCAGACGTCGTCCAGCGCGCCGAACACGGCCGTCTTCACGGCCAGGTCCTCGGCGACGGCCTCGATCACGAGATCACAGTCGGCCAGTTCGTCGAACTCGACGGCCGGCACGATCCTGGCCAGCGCCGCGTCCCTGTCGTCCTCGGAGAGCCTGCCCCGGACAACGGCCTTGTCCATCGACGCGCGCACCTTGCCGATCGCCCGCTGCGCCTTGTCCGCACTCCTGGCCCGCAGCACCACGTCGAAGCCTGCCTTGGCGAACACCTCGGTGATGCCGGTCGCCATCGTGCCGGTGCCGATGACGCCGACCCGGTGCACGTCCCGGCCGGACACGCCGGTCTGCCCGGCGACCGGACTGTGCGCGTCGGGCACGACGGTGGGCGAGTCGGGTTCGTCGTAGGTGTAGAAACCGCAGCCGGTCTTCCGGCCGAGCAGGCCCGCGGTGATCATCTGCTTGAGCAGCGGAGCCGGTGCGTGCAAACGGTTGCGCGACTGGTGATACATCGTATCCAGGATCTCATACGCCGTATCCAGACCGATGAGATCGAGGAGTTGCAGCGGTCCCATCGGGTAGCCGCAGCCGTACCGCATGGCCGCGTCCAGGTCCTCACGAGTCGCGTAGCGCTGCTCGTACATCGTGACCGCGTGGTTGAGATAGCCGAACAGCAGGGCGTTCGCGATGAAGCCCGCCCGGTCGCCGATCACCACCGGTTCCTTGCCGAGCGAACGGACGAACGCGACGACGTCGGTGATCACGTCCGGCTCGGTGACGACGGTCCGGACGACCTCGACGAGGTTCAGGATCGGCGCCGGGTTGAAGAAGTGCAGCCCGACGACCTTCCCCGGTCGACTGGTCTGCACGCCGATCTCGGTGACCGACAGCGACGACGTGTTGGACGCGAGGATCACGTCGGGTGCGATGATGCCGTCCACCTCGGCGAACACCTCGGCCTTCGTGGCCAGGCTCTCCGGGATGGCCTCCACCACGAGATCGCAGTCGGCCAGCGAGGACAGCCGGGTGTGGTACTCGATCCGGCCGAGCAGCTCGGTCCGCTCCTGCGTGGTGAGCTTGTCACCGGCCACCGCGCGCTCGGTGGAGTGCTCGACGTGGCTACGGCCTCGGTCGACGGCGAAGTCGTCCACCTCGACGGCGATCACCCGCCTGCCGGTGCGCGCCACCACCTCGGCGATGCCGGCACCCATGGTGCCCAGTCCGATGATGCCGATCGTGGAGAACTCGCGCGCCATGGCACTACCTCCGATGCTACGCGTCGGTAACTTGTCGAGATAGTGCCACGGGAACGGCGCGTGCCCGGGTGAGCTTCGTCTCCGGATCGAACCAGAACCCCATTCGGGTGGACGATGTTCACCCGGCCGGTACTACTCCCCGAAGTTCTTGTCGGCGAGTTCGCGGATCCGGGTGATCGCCTCGGCCGCCTGCTCGCCGCGCGCGGACACGACCAGCCGATCACCCTTGCGGGCCGCCAGCCCGAGCAGGCCGAGCACACTGCGCGCGTCGGCCTCCTTGTCGCCCAGCCGGACGGTCACGTCGGCGGTCAGCCCGGTGAGCGACCTGGCCAGCAGCGCGGCCGGCCTGGCGTGCAGGCCGATGTCGTTGGTCAGCTCGATCTCGGTCACCTGGCCAGGACCAGCGGCCTCCTGCGCGGCCGGCTCCGCGCCACCCGCTGCCTCGACCACCGCGGCCAGGTCGACACCGCCGGCCGCCGCGACGGCAGCCGCCACCGCGCCCTCCACCAGCGGCGCCTGCGCCACCACGGCCCGCGTCGGGTCGTCCAGCGTCTCCACGGCCATGTCCGCGGTCATCTGGGCGCTGCCCAGGTCGAACAGCACCACGGCGCCCGCGCCCACGTCAGCCGCCGCCAGCGCTGCGCTGACCGCGGCGAAGTCCGTGCCGAGACCGCCGTCCGGCATGCCGCCGGCAGCCACCAACGGCACGCCGGGCGCCATCTGCCCTGCCAGTTCCACCACACCGTCCGCCAGCTGTCTGCTGTGCGAGACGATCACCAGCCCGACCAGCGCGCCTGTGTTCTCTGATGACCTCGCAAGCTCAGTCATGAGGCCGACTCGGCCGCCGACC
>DASXYT010000022.1:0-17780 GCA_036502345.1 Pseudonocardiaceae bacterium
CAGCCAGATGGGGGCACTTTGCGCGCAACTTCGGCACACCCAGCTCAATGATCGCGGCCGGGCCGTCCTCGAGTTTGAGATAGCCGCGCTGGTAACGGCACAGCCGCTTCGACGGCGCGGTCTCCGGGTCGCCATTGACCGACTCAGGGCCACCGGCCGCTGCCGAATCGGACTTCAACTGGGCGGCAAGTTCAGGGTTGCCGAGCCATTCGCCGAGCTGATCGGCGGCGGCGAACACCCACGCTTCCAGCTCGTGGAGGGTGAGATGCGGCACGAACCGACGATCGCCGATCGCGGTCGACAACGCTCGCTCTACATGATCACTCCGCCCCGATTGGCGGGTCCCGTCGCAGGCCGCCTTGTCGCGATGATCGACGCCTTCACGAGCCAACCCATGTCCTCCAGGTAGGGCTGAAGGACATCGCGCGCAACGATCAGCTCGGTCTGGCCCTCGACCAGCAGATGCAGCCGACGGTCAGGCATCCACGTCGCCGTCGTCGCGCTCGGGACCACCGCCGAGCAGGTTCTTCTCCCACAGTTCACCGAGCGAGTAGTCGGTCAGCCATTCGGTGAGCAATTCAGGATCGGGCCGGCTGAACACCGATCCACCGCCGCGCCGCTCAGCGACTATCAGGTCAGCGAGTTCGAATTGGCTCAACAGGGTCACGGACTGAGTCGCGAACAACACCTGACTGCGAGTAGCGGCCTGGCGGAGCAGATCGGCGAGTTGCACGATCGCGAACGGGTGTAGCCCGAGTTCTGGCTCGTCCAGCACGACCAACCTGGGCAGCTCAGGGTGCAACAAGAGGGTTGCGAGGCAGACGAACCGAAGCGTGCCGTCGGACATCTGGTCGGCGGAGAAGACCTTGTCCGTGCCTTCTTGCCGCCAGCGCAGCCGGAGCCGGTCCTGGTCGTTTTCCCTGAGCACGAAAGACCTGAAGAACGGAGCGACCTGACGCACCGCTCGAACGATTCTGCGATAGGCGGTCGACATGGCGGGATCGTCGCTCTCGCTCAGTCGAAGGAGCACGGCTGCGAGATTTCCGCCGTCACTGCGCAGGCTCAAGTCATCTGCGGTCGACACATATTGTTTGACTGGAGCGTTTCGACCAGTGTCATGAAAGTGGAACACGCGGCAGCCGCGGAGTAGAGCGGTGACCGCATAGTCGCCGGCCAAGCCGCTTTCCCGCCCACCACAACCCAGCCCCTGGTTGCGCACCGTCTCCGAGCCAAAGATCAGCTCGTCCTTGGCGGCCGCCAGCAAGATCGCCTCGTAGTCACCGACGGAGGTATCGGCAGCCAACAGAATCCGCGCGGCGCGGTCGTTGAGCAGGTCGGACGCGCCGCCATTCAACCCGACGAACAGACCGAGCTCCTGGTCAGCGAGCCGACCGAGCAGCTCGAACGCCCACACGAAGTTGCTCTTGCCCGCCCCATTGGCGCCGACCACCACGTTCAGTCGCCCGAGTCGGACGGTCGCCGAACGGATCGAGAGAAGACCCTCGATCTCAATCGACTTCAGCACTGGCCCCGCCACGCGATCACTCTACGATGAACCGCCCAGGAGACAGGGGACCTCACGCCTCCGGCGGGGTCCACGGGTCGCTGCGCATCATGGCGGCCGCTCGGCCCTTGCCGGCCACGACGGTCGCCATCTTGCGGGACGCCTCGTCGATCATCTCGTCGCCGAGCATCGCGGAACCCTTCTTGCCGCCCGCTTCCGAGGTGTACCAGTCGTAGGCGTCGAGGATGTTCTCCGCGTGGTCGTAGTCCTCCTGCTTCGGGCTGAACACCTCGTTGCACGCGTCCACCTGGCCCGGGTTGAGCACCCACTTGCCGTCGAAGCCCAGTGCCGCAGCACGGCCGGCCACCCGGCGGAAGCCCTCGACGTCGCGGATCTGGAGGTACGGCCCGTCGATGGCCTGCTTGTCGTAGGCCCGCGCCGCCATCAGGATCCGCATCAGGATGTAGTGGTACGCGTCGCCGACGTCGTAGCCCGGCGGCTGCTCGCCGACGACGAGCGACTTCATGTTGATGCTGGCCATGAAGTCGGCCGGGCCGAAGATGATCGTCTCCACCCTGGGCGACGCCTGCGCGATGGCGTCCACGTTGATCAGGCCCTTGGCGTTCTCGATCTGGGCCTCGATGCCGATCTTGCCGACCTCGTAGCCCATCGTCTTCTCGACCTGGGTCATCAGCATGTCCAGCGCCTGCACCTGCTCCGCGGTCTGCACCTTCGGCAGCATCAGGCAGTCCAGGTTCTCGCCGGCACCCTCGACGACCTCGACGACGTCGCGGTAGGTCCACTCGGTGGTCCAGTCGTTCACCCTGACCACGCGGATCTTCTCGCCCCAGCCACCCTCGTTCAGCGCCGCCACGATGTTCTTGCGAGCGCCCGGCTTGGCCAGCGGAGCGCACGCGTCCTCAAGATCGAGGAACACCTGGTCCACGTTCTGCGTCTTGGCCTTCTCCAGGAAACGTGGGTTGCTCCCCGGCACGGCGAGGCAGGAACGGCGGGGGCGAAGGCGGTCGACCACGGGGAACCTCCTGGAGACAGCGACGGCATCGGCGCGTACTGACCGGTAGCCGATCGTGGCACGCCAGGGGCCCTCTCGCTATTCGCTTGAGTCCTCTTTCACACGCGCCGTATGGTCCCGCCGGTGACGTTCCCCGTGCCGGACAGCTACGTCGCGGACCTCGATCCCGGTGAGCGGGCCGACTGGCTCGCGACACTGCCCGACCTGGCCGGGCGCTATGCCGACCGCTGGGCCCTGCGCCCGGACGGTGCCCCGCTGCACGGCAACGTCGGCGTCGTCTGGCCCGTCCGCCGCGCCGACGACACCCCCGCGATGCTGAAGCTGTCCTGGCCGCACCCCGAGGCCCAGGACGAGGGCGTCGCGCTGGCCGCCTGGGCAGGCCGGGGCACCGTCCGGCTGCTGGAGCACGACGACACCGACTACGCGCTGCTGCTGGAACGGCTGGACCCGCACCACTCGCTCGACGAGGAGCCGATCGACACCGCCGTCGAGATCGCGGGCAGTCTGCTGCGCACCCTGTCGATACCGGCGCCACCGCTGCGCCGCACGGTCACGGCGCAGGCCGAGGACTGGCTGGAACGGCTGCCGAAGGAGGCTGCCGACCTCGGCCACCCGATCCCGCCGACGATGCTGGCCACCGTCCTGGACCACTGCCGCCGACTCGGCCCGACCGCCGGCCACCTGATGGTCAACGAGGACCTGCACTACCTGAACGTGCTGCGCGGCAGCCGGGCGCCGTGGCTGCTGATCGACCCGAAGCCGATTGTCGGCGACCCGGAGTTCGGCATCATCCCGATGCTGTGGAACCGGTACGACGAAACCGGTGGGGCGCAAGGGGTTCCGGCCCGGTTCGACGCCATCGTGCGCGCCGCCGGGCTGGATCGGGAGCCGGCGAGGGCGTGGACGCTGGTCCGCGCTGTGGCGAACTGGTTGTGGGCACTGCCGGACGACTTCGCCGACGTGATGGCCGGCATCGCGGCGGCGATGGTCGACTGACCTGGGCTGGCGTGTCGAGTCGGTCGATTTCTCCGATTGTGAAAGCGGCCACTAACCTCAGCCGCATGGCAGCCGCGAACAGGGTATTTGCCTCCCGCCTTGCCGGACTCCCGGTGTTCGGGCCGGATGGTGAGTCGGTCGGCCGGGTGCGCGACATCGTGGCCGGCCTGCGCACCGACCGACAGCCGCCGAGGGCACTGGGCATCGTGATCGAGGTGCTGTCCCGACGACGGATCTTCGTGCCGATGCTGCGGGTGACGTCGATCGAGCCGAACGCCGTGACGCTGGCCACCGGCCGGGTCAACCTGCGCCGCTTCAGCCAGCGCCCCAACGAGGTGCTGGTGGTCGGCGAACTGCTGGACGCGCGGGTGCACCTGACCGGGCACATCGCCGAACGCGACGAGGGTGTCGAGATCGGCGTCGTCGTGGTCGACGTGGCCATGGAGCAGACCAGGACCAGGGACTGGCTGGTCACCAAGCTCGCCGTGCAGGAACGCAACCGGCTGCTGGCCAGGCGCGGCCCGCTGCGGGTGCTGGCCTGGGAGGACGTGGACGGTCTCGGCCTGCCCGACCTGGCGGGCCAGCCGCAGGGCGCCCAGCAACTGCTGGCCGTCTTCGACGGCATGCGTCCCGCCGACGTGGCCAGCGCGATCCTGGACCTGCCGGTGAAGCGGCGCTACGAGGTGGCCGACGCACTGGACGACGAACGCCTCGCCGACGTGATCGAGGAACTGCCAGAGGACGACCAGAAGGCCGTGCTGGCGCACCTGGACGAGGAACGCGCCGCCGACGTGCTGGAGGCGATGAACCCGGACGACGCGGCCGACCTGCTGGCCGAACTGCCGGAACTGGAGAAGGACCGGCTGCTCGCGCTGATGGAGCCGGAGGAGTCGGCGCCGGTCAAGCGGCTGCTGCAGTACTCGTTCGACACGGCGGGTGGTCTGATGACCCCGGAGCCGGTGATCGTCTCGCCGGACGCCACCGTGGCCGAGGCGCTGGCCAGGGTGCGCAACGCCGATCTCGCGGTCGCGCTGTCCACCATGGTGTTCGTCTGCCGGCCGCCGTCGGCCACGCCGACCGGCCGCTACCTGGGCTGTGTGCACACCCAGCGGCTGCTCCGCGAACCGCCGTCGGACCTGGTGGCCGGCATCGTGGACAACGATCTGGCCCGCCTGTCCCCCACCGACCCGCTCGCCGACGTGACGCGTTACTTCGCCGCCTACAACCTGGTGTGCGGACCTGTGGTGGACGATCAGGAACATCTGCTCGGCGCCGTCACCGTGGACGACGTACTGGACCACCTGCTGCCGGAGGACTGGCGGGAGGCAGGGCGCCACACCAACCGAACGGCAGAAGACCAGGAGCCAAGCCATGCCTGAGCTGTCCACGCCGCGCCGCCGTCTCGACCAGCCCCGCAGGCCGCGCAGGTTGTCGGTGGAAGTCGATCCGGAGGCGTTCGGCCGGTTCTCCGAACGGTTGGCCCGGTTCATGGGCACCGGCCCGTTCCTGTTCTGGCAGACGCTGTTCGTGCTGGTCTGGATCACGCTGAACCTGTTCGCGGCGTCGCTGCGCTGGGACCCGTATCCGTTCATCCTGTTGAACCTGGCGTTCTCCACCCAGGCCGCCTACGCGGCGCCGCTGATCCTGCTGGCACAGAACCGGCAGGACGACAGGGACCGGATCTCCCTGGAGGAGGACCGCTCGCGGGCGTCGCAGACCAAGGCGGACACCGAGTTCCTGGCCAGGGAGCTGGCGTCGCTGCGGTTGGCGATCGGCGAGATCGCGACCAGGGACTATCTGCGTGGCGAGTTGGAGCGGCTGCGCCAGGACCTGGTCCACGAGGTCAAGCCGCGCAAGCAGCGCAAGGGTGGCGGTCAACCGAACGCGGACACCGTGCGGGACTCACCGGCCTGGGACGACGAGCCGGAACACCAGCCGCGCTAGGCCTCGGCGTCGGCCGGAGCCGGGTCCTGGGGGCCACCGGCCAACCTGTCGCAGGTGTGGCCGAAGGCGACCAGTTCCGTGCCGTCCACCGGGGCGACGAAGTGCCGGGCCACGCCGGACAGGTGGGTGCCGGTGGCGGCTCGCAGGCGGTCGAAGCCGAGTTGGGTGAGCACCGCCACAACTCCCCTGCCGTCCGAGTCGACCCGGGCCCTGGCCACCAGCCCGCTGCGCTCCAGGCGGTCCACCAGCCGGGTGACACCCGAGCGGGACAGCAGCACGGCGTCGGCCAACTCGGTCATCCGCAACCGCCGGTTCGGCGCCTCGGACAGCTGCACAAGCACGTCGTACGAGGCCAGGGACAGGCGTTGGGCGGCGAGCAGCTCGGTTTCCAGGACGCGGGTGATGTGGGCGTGCGCTCGTAGGAACGATCGCCACACGTCCAGTTCCGTCCGGCTCAACATGCGAGCGGTACCCGATTGAGGCACGAACGACAATGTTACGGAATGCGTCCAGTCTTCCGATTTGCGCCCCTGAAAACGACCAAACGGTGAGAGAACCGACCGGTAACCAGGCCCCGGACCCACCGGCCGTAACATGGGACCCGTGACAACCAGCCAGACCACCCAGCAGGGCGTGCCCAGCACCGATCAGGTACGTGCCGCGCTCGCCACGGTGCAGGACCCCGAGATCCATCGCCCCATCACCGACCTGGGCATGGTCAAGGACGTCACGGTCCGACCGGACGGCACGGTCGTCGTCGCGATCTACCTGACGGTGGCCGGCTGCCCGCTGCGCGACAAGATCACCCAGGACACCACCGCCGCCGTCAGCGCGCTGGCCGGGGTGCGGGACGTCCGGGTGGAACTGGACGTGATGAGCGACGAGCAGCGCACCGACCTGCGTAAATCGCTGCGTGGTGACGCGAAGGAACCGGTCATCCCGTTCGCCCAGCCGGGTTCGCTGACCAGGGTGTACTGCGTCGCGTCCGGCAAGGGTGGCGTCGGCAAGTCCAGCGTCACGGTGAACCTGGCCGTCGCGATGGCCGCCCGTGGCCTGTCCGTCGGCGTGGTGGACGCGGACATCTACGGCCACTCGATCCCCAGGATGCTGGGCACGGCCGAGAAGCCGACCAAGGTTGACTCGATGATCATGCCGGTGCAGTCGCACGGCGTGAAGCTGATCTCCATCGGCATGTTCACGCCGGGCAACACGCCGGTCGTGTGGCGCGGGCCGATGCTGCACAGGGCGTTGCAGCAGTTCCTCGCCGACGTGTTCTGGGGCGACCTGGACGTGCTGCTGCTCGACCTGCCGCCGGGCACCGGCGACATCGCGATCTCGGTGGCCCAGTTGATCCCGAACGCCGAGATCCTGGTCGTCACCACCCCGCAGTTGGCCGCCGCCGAGGTGGCCGAGCGGGCCGGTGCGATCGCCCTGCAGACCAGGCAGCGGATCGCGGGCGTCGTGGAGAACATGTCCTGGCTGGAGATGCCCGACGGCAGCCGGATGGACATCTTCGGCTCCGGTGGTGGCCAGGTGGTCGCCGACTCGCTGACCAAGTCGGTGGGCGCCACCGTGCCGCTGCTGGGCCAGGTGCCGCTGGACGTCCGGCTGCGCGAGGCAGGCGACGCCGGCAACCCGATCGTCCTTGCCGACCCGGAGGCCCCCGCGGCCAAGGTGCTGCTGGGCATGGCGGAGAAGCTGTCGGTCCGCTCCCGCGGGCTGGCCGGTCGGCTGCTGTCGGTGAGCCCGGCGGGTCGCTGACCAGATATTCGCTCTATCCGGCGCGCCCGGCGCAATTCATACTTGGCCGGTGTTCGGTGACATCGGCCAGTTCATTCAGTACGGCATTCCGTCCATCGCCGTCGCCGCTGCGATTGTCGCTTTTGTGGCGAATATCTGGCCGGCGCTTCGGCTGCTGTCCAGGACCGCCTACCGAAACGCGGCGCTGGGCAGGCCACGGGCGCTGATCAGGGTGCTGCGCTTCGTCACGTTCGGCATCGGCCGGACCTCGTTCTACCGTGCCGCATGCATGTGGACCGAGATGGAGGCGCTCAGCCCGCGCCCGGACCGGCCGGATCGCTACACCTTCGAGAACGAGCCCGACTACCGCGAGAAAATGGAGCGGTACAAACACGACCGGGGTGTGTGGCGGAAATCGGCGAAGGAACAACTGGGCATTCTGATGCGCGGCGCGACCGACGAACCACGCAAGATCGTCGTACCGACCTGTTTCGACCTGTTCAGCGCCGAGGACCAGATCGAGCGCTATTTCATCGCACGAAACGCGGACAAACCGGCGAGTGACAACGACGCCGGTGTGTTCCAGGCCAGGGTCGAGGTCACCGAGGGCTTTCTCGCGCCGCTGCACCTGCTGGCCGGCCTGATCTCGCACGCCGCCGAGGACTGGAAGCCGGTGCTGGACAACTACGGCGCGCTCATGACGCGCACGTCCGACCCGCTGGAACAGGGTGTGCGTGCGCTGCAGTTGGGCCTGTTCAGCTGCTGGCTGCTGTGGGGGCCGAGCATCCCGATCTGCACCTGCCACCAGTGGATCGGCCCGAGCCACCTCCAGTTCGGCTACGGCGACGAGAACAACTCGATCGCGCTGTTACCGAAGCAGTCCGGGCCGGTCACGCCGTATCCGCTGGACCCGGACGAGGACGGTCGCTACCCCGTGCTGGCCGTGCAGGCGACGGTCACCGGCGTGATCACCTGGGCGAAAGCGGTCGGGTTACGCGGCTTCGCCCCGGTCGAACAGCCGCCACCGAACGGTGAGCACCGGCAGTTGCTGCTGGTCGCGGACGGCATCGACCGGCCTGGCGGCTCGGCGGCGATGGTCGCCCAGCGGTACTACTCGGCCTACATCTGGGTGATCTTCGTGATCTGCGACCAGGACGGCCAACCGCTGGAAGCCGAGCAGTGGCGCAACATGCTGGTGTTCTTCGAGCATGGCAACATCGCGGAACAGTCCACATTGGAGGCGCTGAAGCACCAACTGGCGCACAAGGCCCGCTACTCGATCGGGCGGATCCTGTCCGGCGAGCCGACGATGACCCTGCGGTACGCGTGCGCCATCGACGAGTCGGGGTGCGGGTCGCAGATCGCGTACCCGCCGCCGGTGGGCCGCTCGATCAGGGAGATCGTGTTCGCCGACAAGTGGGCGGACCAGTTCGCACCGTCGGGTGATGTGCCGAGGGTGAGCCAGGATTTCCCGGCCGACCGGTCATACTCGGCCTGCCGGCTGCCTGACGTGCTGGCCGACTACCCGAGGAGCAGGCAGGCCGAGGTGACACGACAGGACGCCGACCAGATCACGTTCGTCGACATCACCTGCTCCGACGAGCACGTCACCGCGCTGGCCGGTTTCTACTCGACGCTGTTCGTCACCGAGTTCCCCGATCCGAACGAGCGCGAGTCGCTGGCCAACATGGTCGACTACCTGCGCAAGAAGGACGACGGCTGGTACGGCAGCAGCAACTACCACGTCGTGCTGGCCATGTCCGACGGCAAGGCGGTCGGCGGGGCGATCTTCGACTACCTGGCGGAGCCGAGCGTCGGCGTGATCGAGTTCCTGGTCGTGGCGGCCGAGGCGCGGCGCTACGGCGTCGGCAAGCGCCTGCTGGACCGCAGCGAGCAGTTGATGCGCGACGACGCCCGCACCGCCGGGCAACAGCTGAACGCCATCGTCGCAGAGATGAACGACCCGCTGGCGCCGTCGGACTACGTGGACAACGTCGATCCGACCAGCCGGGCGCTGATCTGGCACAAGTGGGGCTACGTCGGCCTCGACTTCCCCTACCAGCAGCCTGCGCTGTCCACGACCCAGGCGCCGGTGCAGAACCTGATCATGATCGCGAAGCTGTTCCGGGCGGACCGGGTGCCCGGCCTGGCCGCCGATCTGGTCCGGTCGGCCGTGCACGAGTACCTGCGGCTGGCGATGGGCATCGCGACACCCGAGGACGACGCGGTCTACCGGGAGATGGCTGCCTACCTGGACGGGCTGGCGGACCGACGGGTGCCCACCATCCCGTTGGCCAGCTACGTCGGCCACGAGTCGGGGACGCTGCACACCACCGAGGTGAGCGGCCCCGGTGAGCCGGAGTTCGAGTCCGCCCTGGAGCGCTACCGCTACGCCGTGGAGACCGGCGAGCTACCCGGTGACCAGGCCGACTTCCTGCCGTCGCTGGCCTGGTTCCTGCGGGCCCTGTCCTGGCCTGGTGGCCACCACCTGTGGCTGGTCCGAGGGGCGAAGCAGAGCGGTCCGGTCGAGGGCATCGCCGCCGTCTTCCGCCTGCCGGACGCCGGTTTCGTCGGCCTGGTGCCGTTGACCGGGCCGCTGGCCGCGGAGGGGAAGGCGCTGCGGCTGCTGTTCGCGCGGATGGAGGACCGCATGCTGCGCGACAAGCCGGACAGCGCGGGCTGGTACCTGGAGATCGGGAAGGCCACCGACGTCACCCGGTTCACCGAACTGGGCTGCCAGGAGATCCCGACCAGTGCCGAGCAGCCGTACCAGTTGTTGTTCAAGCCGTTCGGCCGCAGCTACCGACCGAGCCGGCCGTCGGCCACCGAGATCGGGGCTGTCGCGCAGTGGCTCGCGGCCCGGCGGTGATCATGTCGCTGATCATCGACACCCTGCACTTTAGGGCCCACACCTAGGGGGTGGCCCAGTTACGGATCAGGTGGCGTCGGGGTCGAACGGGGCCTGCTCGCCGGGCTCCAGCGGGCGCTGCTGAGTGGGGTTGGCAGGCCCGGGGAAGCCGTTGGCCTTCACCGTGGTCCAGCCGTTCAGGCCCGCGCCGTTCCTGGATCTGGACGTCGGAGTCGCGTCGGCCACGCCGTTCAGGGCAGTGCCAGGGGTGGTGCCGTTCAGGCCGAGGTCCAGATCGGCCCTCGGGTCGTAGCCACCGGTGGCGTCCATCAGGTGCTGGGTGACCACGCGCTTCGGGTCGAAGTTCCGCAGCTTCTTCAGGTCTTCCAGGGGTTTGCGCAGCTCGTCGAACTCCGGGCCGAGCTCGGAGGACAGCTGGTCGCGGGCGCCGCTGGCGTAGTCGCGGACCTGTCGCACCGTCTTGCCAAGCCAGGCGGCGGCACCGGGCAGCCGCTCCGGACCCAGGATGAACAGGCCCGCGATGATCAACACTAAGAAATCGCCCCAACCGATGTCGAACATGGCGGTGCACCTCCCGGAAGCCTTGGCGTCAACAGGCTATCCGTTCAATCCGACTTGAGCGTTACACGGACGCTGTGCTCTTGGCCCTGGCGGGCGAACTTCACGGTAACTGTCTGACCGGGGTCGTGGTCGAGAACAGCCACTTGCAGTTCGGTGGAACTACCGATGGCCCGGCCGTCCAGCGACGTGATCACGTCGCCCTCCTTGATACCGGCCGCGGCGGCGGCGCCACCCGTTGTCACGTTGACGACCTGTGCGCCCTCCGAGGTGTTCGCCGAGACGGACCGGGTGTTCACGCCGAGGTTCGCGTGCTTGACCGAGCCGGTCCGGATCAGTGCCTGAGCGATCTTGCGTGCCTCGTCGATCGGGATGGCGAACCCGAGGCCGATGCTGCCACCACCGCCGGAGTCCGAGCCGCCGAACGTCTGGATGGCCGAGTTGATGCCGACCAGCGCGCCGGTCGAGTCGACGAGGGCGCCACCGGAGTTACCGGGGTTGATGGCCGCGTCGGTCTGGATGGCGTCGTAGACGACGGTCGGGCCGCCGTCCTCGCCCTGCGCGGTGACCGGGCGGTGCAGCGCGCTGACGATGCCGGACGTGACCGTGCCGGCGAGGCCGAGCGGCGAACCGATGGCGATCACCGAGTCACCCGGCCGCAGGTTGGCCGACGTGCCCGGCTGCAGGACGGTCAGGTCGGTGGCGTTCACCTTCAGCACGGCGAGGTCGGTCACCGGGTCACGACCCACGATGGACGCCGACACGCGCGCGCCGGAGCTGAACACGGCGGTGATCTCGCCGCCGGTGCCGGTCGCCGCCACGGAGATCACGTGGTTGTTGGTCAGGATGTAGCCCTTGGGGTCGATCACCACGCCGGATCCGACGTCACCCTGGTTGCCGGACTGGACCTCGAGGGACACCACGGCGGGCGACACCCGTGCCGCGATGCCGGCCACCGAACCGGGCGCGCGCTCCTTGCCCTGGTCGACCTGGGCGATGGTGGCGCCCGCGTCGGTCAGCCGGTGGGCGCCGCTGCTGGCGGCCCAGCCGACGACACCGCCGACCGCGCCGACCACCAGGGCGCACACGACCAGGATCACCAGGGCGCTGGGCTTGACCCGCCTGCCGAACAGCAGTTCCGGCACGCTGAGCAGCGGGCCGGAGGGCTTGCGTACCGCTGAGCCGTCATCGGAGTCGGCGCCGACGGCCGGCGGGCCCAGTGCCGCGCCGGCACCGGGGTCGCGCCACGGATCCCCTGCCTGCGAACCGTCCCAGTAGCCGGGCGGATCGTCGATCCGCTCGTCCGGGTTGACGCCGGGCGCCCGCTGCAACAGCACGTGCTCGGCGTCCCGTGGCCTGCTGAACGCCGTCGCCAACGCTTCCGGCGGCGGTGCGGCCAGCCGGACGGCACCGTTGGTCGGGCTGTCCTGGCCGAGCGGCGACCGGGGGGCGAACGCGCTGGGCACCCCGTCCGGTCGGCCGAACACACTGGCCTGGCCGGGATCGACGGACGGCCGGTCCAGTGGGCGCGGCGCGAGCCTCGGCGTGTCGGCCTCGGTGTCCGGGCGCCCGGCAGCACCACCCTCGGGCATGCCAGCAGTCTCGGCCGATGGCCGTTCCGAACCTGATTCCTCGCTCATCGTTCCCCGTGTCGGCGCTCAACGGACAGTGCGGACCACCCTACGGTGAGCCTGCCGGAACCACGGTGAAGTGCGCGTAGCAGTCAGCCCGCCAGCGGCGTGGGGTGCGGATGACACGCGGCGGCGTGCCCGACCCGCCGTTCACTGGCCGGTCCCTGGCCGACACCGCCGCCCAACGGGCTGACGAAGTTGGCCTGGATGACCCGGCCACCCGTGCCGCTGTCCGGCTCGGTGGGGCTCTGTGCGGCGCCCAGGGCATGCGGGCCGACCATCGCCAGCGCGCCGAGCATCAGGCCCGCCGCGACGACGCCAGCACCCTGCACGGCCCTACGGCCGTGACTGCCACCGGCTCGCAGCACGCTGCTGCCGGTGCCCAGCGGGGCGGACGAGCCGAGTACCGGGCCGGAGCCGAAGGCGGCCCGGTCCGGCCGCTGCACGGCGACCAGTTGGCCCTCCGGGTTGACCGCGAGACGCTCGACGTCGTCGGGCAGGTCGGTGTCGGTGGGGATGCTCCGCAGGGCGGCCAGCAGCCCGGCCGGCATCCTGGGGGCCTCAGCGGTCTGCACGGCGTCCCTGGCCTGCCGCTGCTCGGTGGTCTCCGCGGCACACAGCGGGCACCTGGCGATGTGGGCGGCCGCCCGGTCGAAGGCCAGCGCGCTCAACTCGCCGTCCACGAAGGCGACGACGGCGTCCGGCACCAGATGGGCCTCTGGCAGCGCCGAGATGGTCCAACCACCGCGCTCGCTCATGACCAGGCCTCCATGCGGACAGACTCGTCGCCGACGGCGAAGCGCCCGGCGGGCGTCGCCGGGCCACAGACTACGACAGACCTCACTGCACGCCCTCCTCCGCCAGCTCACGCCGGCGCTCCAACGAGGACCGCAGGGCCTGGCGGCCGCGGTGGATGCGGCTGCGCACAGTGCCCAGCTTCACGTTCAGGGTGGCGCCGATCTCCTCGTAGGACAGGCCCTCCACGTCACACAGCACGACGGCGGCCCGGAACTCCGGGGCCAGTTCGTCCAGCGCTGCCTGCAGGTCGGGGTCGAGGTGGGTCTGCGTGTAGACCTGCTCGGGGCTCGGGCCGTCGCCGACCAGCCGGTCGGTGTCCTCGGGCAGGCCCTCCATGCGCAGCCGGGAACGGCGGCGGACCATGTCCAGGAAGAGGTTCGTGGTGATGCGGTGCAGCCAGCCCTCGAACGTGCCGGGCTGGTAGTTGGCCAGCGACTTGAACACCCGGATGAAGGTCTCCTGGGTGATGTCCTCTGCGTCGTGTTGGTTGCCGGCCAGGCGGTAGGCCAGCCGATACACCCGGTCACCGTGCTCGCGCACGATGTCGTCCCAGGAGGGTGGCGCCCAGTTGGCCGCGTCCTCGCCCTTGCCGGGCAGCGGGACGGTGGCCACGGACGTGGCCTGCGTCTGCTCACTCACGGGAGCGCTCGCTGACGTACGCATCGGCGGGTCGGCACCTCCACGGGCCGGTCGGCCCTTCGCTACGGTCAACGTCGGTACTGATCGCTGTGTTCCCATGGCCTCGCTGTTCACCTGCTCAGACGATGGTCGCGGTCGGTCCTGACGTCGTGCTACTCATATTTGCCTGTGTCGGTGTGCGGACTGTGAGAGTCGCCTGAGACCTCCCTGAGAAAGTGGCGCCCGGCCACCGTTGGGCAACGGTCGGCGCGTTCACCCGTTTTCCGTACAGCGCGGCGCTAATCTGCTGCCTTGTGACGCCCGACGAGCGCACCACCACCGGCCCGGGTAGACACGGGACGGTGTACGACTACGTCGACGGGTACCTCCCCGAGGACGAGACACTTGTCGCGGCCAGGGCCAGGGCCAGGGATTTCGGGTGCGGAGCGGTCGGCAACGCCGGCGGCGCGGCGCTGCGGTTCCTCGCCGCGACCCTCCAGGCCAAGGCCGTTGTCGAGGTCGGAACGGGGGCAGGCGTCAGTGGCCTGTGCCTGCTGTCCGGCATGGCAGCCGACGGCGTCCTCACGTCGATCGACATCGAACCCGAGTTGCAGCGGGCGGCGCGCCGCGCGTTCACCGAGGCCGGGACCACCGCGGGCCGGATGCGGCTGATCATGGGCCAGGCGCTGGACGTGCTCCCCCGGCTCACCGACGGCGGCTACGACCTGGTGTTCTTCGACGCGGCACGGGCCGAGTACCCGAGGTATCACGAGCAGGGTGTCCGGCTGCTGCGGCCGGGTGGCGTGATCGCGTTCGCCAGCGTGCTGGGCACCGGCAGGGCACCCGAGGCCGGCCGCCGCGACCAGGAGGCGACCGCCCTGCGCGAGGTGGCGAAGGCCGTCCGCGAGGACACCCGACTGGTCCCGGTGCTGCTGCCGGTGGACGACGGGCTGCTGGTCGCGGCCAAGAAGGTCACACCGGCGAAGTAGCGGCCCGCCGGGCCGGCACCAACCGCCGCACGCTCACGCCGAGGACCAGCACGAGCAGGGTCAACGCGCCGACGTACCACGTGGTGGCTGGCCACCCGCCGGAGCCGAACGCGATCCCGCCGAGCGAGCCGCCGACGGCCGAGCCGAGGTAGTAGGAGCACAGGTAGACGGCCGAGCCCTGCACGCCGAGCGTCGCCGACCTGGCACCGACCCAGCTGCTGGCCAGCGAGTGCACCGCGAAGAAACCCACGGTCAGCACGACCAGCCCGGCCACCACCACGGCCAACCGGTTCGGGTACAGCAGTGCTACACCGGCCAGCATCACGATCGCGGCCAGCCACAGCATCCGCTGCCGGCCGAACCGGTCGGCCAGCCTGCCGGCCATCGTGGAGGACACCGAGCCGGCCAGGTAGACGACGAAGATCAGGCCGACGATCGACCCGGACAGCCCGAACGGCGGTCCGAGCAGCCGGAAGCCCAGATAGTTGTAGACGGTGACCAGGCCGCTCATGGCCAGCACGCCGATCGCGAACAGCCGCAGCAGGCCGGTGTCGGTGCACGCCCGCAGCACCGAGCCGGCCAGCGCGCCGAACCGCAGCGGGCGCGGCCGGAACTGGGCGGAGGGCAGCACGGTCAGCCGGAACACGATCGAACAGGCCAGCGCGACAACGCCCACCACGGCCAGCGCCCACCGCCAGCCGGCCAGGTCGCCGACCAGCGCGGCGAGCAGCCGGCCGACCATGCCGCCGAAGCCGTTGCCCGCGATGAACAGGCCCATGCTGAAGCCGAGCGAGTCGCGGTGCAGTTCCTCGGCCAGGTAGGTCATGGCCACCGCCTGCAGCCCGGCCAGCGCGAGACCCTGGAGTGCGCGCAGCACCAGCAGCACGCCGAACGTCGGGCTGACCGCGGCCAGGATGCCCAACCCTGCCGAGATGAACAGCGAGGCGGTCATCATCGTGGTCCTGCCGACCGCCTCGGACAGCGCGGTGAGCGGGATCACACCGATGGCCAGGCCTGCCGTGGACACCGACACCGCGAGGCTGGCGGACGCCGGGGACAGGTGGAACTGGCCGGCCAACGAGGGCAGCAGCGCCTGCACGCAGTAGAGCGTGGTGAACGTGGCAAGACCGGCGGCGAACATGGCAAGGCAGACGCGGGCGAATCCTCGGGAGCCCCTGCGGTGTCGGGTATCGGTACCTGCGGAAACACCCAGCTCAGCGGCCATGTCATCGACGGTACGATCGCCGCGTCCATCCGTCCAATACGTCAATCCACACTGATTCATCCACATGTGGATGAATCAGGGGTGACCAGGACCGAGCCTGCCGAGGGAGCGCAGAACGTGACGGACCAGACGGCGGCAGCGCTGGCCGAAGCGCTGGCACCCAGGCTCGCGCTGCTCCGCGCCGTGGCCGAGGAGGGCCACCTGACCAGGGCGGCGCTCCGGCTGGGCATCCCACAGCCGACCGCCAGCCGGTGGCTCGCCGAGCTGGCCGAGCAGGTCGGCGCACCAGTGGTGGTGAGGGACGGGCGAGGCATCCGGTGCAGCAGACTCGGCGCCGAACTGGCGGCCGGTGCCGGCCAGGCGCTCGCGGTGCTGGAGACGGCCTGCCGGCAGGTGGTCGAGCAGGCCGACCCGGAACGCGGCCAGGTGGCGCTGGCCTTCCTGCACACCATGGGTGAGCACCGGGTACCGGAGCTGCTGCGGGTGTTCCGCGCCGACCATCCCCGGATCAGCTTCACGCTGCGCCAGGGCGGCCAGGAGGACACCGTCGGCTGGCTGCGCACCGGCCAGGTGGACCTCGCGCTGACCTCACCGCTGCCGCGGGGCGAGGAGTTCGACGCGGTCCAGGTGGCCGAACAGGAACTGGTGGTCACCGTGCCGACCGGGCACCGACTGGCCAGGCGGCGCAGGCTGCGACTGTCCGAACTGGCCAGTGAGCCGTTCGTCGGGCTGAAGCCGGGCTACGGCCTGCGCAGGATCACCGACGAGCTGTGCGCCGCTGCCGGGTTCGCGCCGGTGCTGGCGTTCGAGGGCGAGGAGGCGGACACGATGCGCGGCCTCGTCGCTGCTGGTCTCGGCGTGGCTCTGCTGCCGACGGCCGAACGGCCGGTGTCCGGAGTGGTGGAACTCTCACTGACGCCGAGGGCCACCAGGCAGATCGGGCTGGTGTGGACGGCGAACCGAGACCTACCGCCGGCCGCCGCCGCGTTCCGGGAGTTCGTCCTGGAACGCGGCGGCGGCTGATACGGCTAGGTGGAAACCCTCTAGTCGCGCAGGCGACTGGAGGTGGACCTCCACTGCACGGTCGGGCGCATGGCACCCAGGTCGACACGACCCGCGTACTGCTCCGCGATCGAGAACAGCGACTTGATCAGCGTGTCGGACAACAGGTGCGGCTCCAGGCCGAGCGAGGGCAGTCCGGTGTGCACGACGTTGTAGTAGTGCGACACCTCCTCGACCCTCGGGTTGGTCAGGTTCTCCACCTCGACCGGCCGCGGTGAGAGGTTCGCCACGGTCTTGGCGATCTCCGCGACCGACATCGACTCGGTCATCTGGTTAAACACGCGGAACTCGCCGCGCTCCGCCGGGTTCTCCACAGCGAGGCGGATGCACTCGGCGGTGTCCCTGATGTCGATCAGGCCACGGGTCTGGCCGCCTGCCCCGTACACGGTCAGCGGGTGCCCGATGACGGCCTGGATGACGAACCGGTTGAGCACGGTGCCGAAGATGGCGTCGTAGTCGAACCGGGTGGCCAACCGCTCGTCCCTGGCGGTCTGGTCGGTCTGCTGGCCGTACACGATGCCCTGGTTCAGGTCCGTGGCACGCAGGCCCCAGATCCGGCAGGCGAACTCCATGTTGTTGGAATCGTGCACCTTGCTCAGGTGGTAGAAGGAGCCCGGCTTCTTCGGGTAGAGCATCCGGTCCTTGCGACCGTTGTGCTCGACCTCCAGCCAGCCCTCTTCGATGTCGATGTTCGGCGTGCCATATTCGCCCATCGTGCCGAGCTTGACCAGGTGAATGTCCGGATTGATCTCGGCGATCGCGTAGAGCAGGTTGAGGTTGCCGACCACGTTGTTGGTCTGGGTGTAGACGGCA
>DASXYT010000023.1:0-4301 GCA_036502345.1 Pseudonocardiaceae bacterium
GGTACGCGGAAGTGGACACGCCCCACAAAAACCCCGCGGGGAACGATGACGTACGAAGATCAGTCACTGGATCACCCGACCGGTCCGTCGAATGTGAAAGTTCTTCGGATCGTACGTATCGGTTCACGCACAAGGAAGTACTCCACCGGAGATCCAGGCAAGATAGCGGGAGACAGCGTCAAGAGGGAGACACCGTTGCCAGCCAACACGACCCATCTCCGCCGCAGACCGGTCCAACAACGCAGTGCCGCGCGCGTCGAGCGCATGCTGGAAGCCTGTGCCACCCTGATCGACGAGGTGGGCTACGACGGCGTGACCACGACACTCATCGCGGAACGCGCCGGCGTCGCGGTCGGTTCGCTCTACCAGTTCTTCCCGGACAAGAGAGCCGTGGTGCAGGCCCTGACCACGCGCAACCTCGACCGGTTCATGGAATCCATCGGCCAGCGCCTGGCCAACGTCACCCTCGAACACTGGTGGGACGCCGTCGACCTGGTGTTCGACGCGTACGTGGAGATGTACCGCCAGATGCCCGGGTTCACCCAGATCCGGTTCGGTGACGTGGTCGATCTACGTTTGATGGACGACCAGCGGGACAACAACACGGTGATCGCGGACCGGCTGGCCGGACTGCTCGCCGAGCGGTTCACGCTGCCGCTGACCGATCTCCGGCTGCCCATCTCGGTGTCGGTGGAGATCGCCGATGGCATCCTCAACCTGGCGTTCCGCCGCAAGCTGTTCCACGAGGACGTGGTGATCGCGGAGGCGAAGCGGGTGGTCAGGGCCTACCTGTCCGGCCACCTGGACTGACGGCCGACTCAGCCGAACGCGCGGCCATCGCCCCGGTAGGTGGGCACCGTCGCCACCCGCTGGTCACCGCTGATCAGGTGGTACTCGGTGAACCGCTCGGCCAACTCGCCTGCCTTGGCGGGCCGCAGCCACACCCGGTCACCCAGTTTCAGGTTGTTCGCCGCCCTGCCGACGACCGGCGTCTGCACCTCGCCCGCACCTTCGACGCCGAGCAGTTTCAGCCCGGCCGGCAGGTACGGCGACGGCAGCCGGTCGGGTGTCGGCGTACCGGACGCGACATAGCCACCGGCGAACAGGGTGGCGGTGTTGCGGGCCGGCCGGTGCACCACCGGCAGCGCGAACAGCAGCGCCGGTTCCGGGGTGAACCTGCGGTAGGCGTCGAACAGGGTGGGACCGATCAGGCCGGAGCCCGCGGCCAGTTCGGTCACCGACGAGTCGGCCGACGTGATCTCGATGCTGCCGGTGCCGCCGCCGTTGACGAACTCCAGCGGGGTGAGCGCGCGGATCGCGGCGATGGCCGCGGTGCGCCGCGCCACCAACTCTGCGGCGGAGTGCCGCTGGATCCACCGCAGCGTCGCGGCACGCACCGGCCGACCGGCCGGATTGTCGCCCAGCCCGGCGATCTGACCCTCGTAGGCCATCACGCCGACCAGGTCGAAGCCGGGTCGGGCCAGCACCCTCCTGGCGAACGCGGCGGCCTGGGCCGGGGTGTGCAGCGGGGACCGGCGGGTGCCGATGTGCACCACGCCGAGTTGGGCCAGCGGCCGCCAGGACACGTCGAGTTCCAGGCACACCCGTACGGCAGGGTGGCCGGTACCGAGGACGGAGTCGATCAGGTCGAGGTGCTCGACCGAGTCGACCATGATCGTGATGGACCGCCGGGCGGTCTCGTCGCCCGCCAGCCTGCGCAGCGCGGTCCGGTCCGTCGTCGGGTAGGCGACCAGCAGGTCGGAGGCCGTGCCGGTCTCGCACAGGAACAGCGCCTCGGGTAGCGAGTAGGCCAGCACGCCCGCGTAGCCGGGCACCGCGAGCACCCGTTCGATCAGGTGGCGGACCCGGATCGACTTGCTGGCCACCCGGATCGGCCTGCCCGCCGCGCGACGCACCATGTCGGCGGCGTTGTGGTCGAACGCGTCGAGGTCGACGATGGCGAGGGGCGGATCGAGATCTCTGGTGGCCTCGTCGTACCTACCCTGGGCGGAGATGTGCGGCACACCAGCACAGTAGGCTCTCCACACTTGAAATGCGAATGTTGTTCACATAAATTCACGCGTTACTGATCACATCAGCACAGGAGGCAGCCGTGGCCGAGCCCGCACCAGGGGTCTGGCGGAACTGGGCCGGCACCGCGACGGCCAATCCGGCCCGCCTGGTGCGACCGGCCGATCCTGGCGAGATCGCCGATGCCGTCAAGGATGCCGAGCGCGACGGACTGGCGGTGCGCGCGGTCGGCGCCGGCCACTCGTTCACCTCGGTCGCCGCCACCGACGGCGTCGCGATCGATCTGTCCCGGTGGACCGGCATCGCAGCCGCCGACCAGCAGACCGGGCTGGTCACCGTGCGCGCCGGCACCACGCTGCGCGAGTTGAACGCCGGCCTGGACGAACTCGGTCTCGCCATGACCAACCTCGGCGACATCGACGCCCAGACGATCGCGGGCGCGGTGTCCACCGGTACCCACGGCACCGGCGCCCGCTTCGGCGGCATCGCCACCCAGATCGCGGCGCTGGAACTGGTGCTCGCCGACGGTTCGCTGGTGTCGTGCTCGTCGACCGAACGGCCGGAACTGTTCGAGGCGGCCAGGATCGGCCTCGGTGCCCTCGGCGTGCTGAGCACCGTGACCCTGCGCTGCGAGCCGTCCTTCGTGCTGGCGGCCGACGAGCGGCCGGAGCCGATCGACGCGCTGCTGGAACAGTTCGACCACCTGGCCGACACGCACGACCACGTCGAGTTCCACTGGTTCCCCTACGGCCGCAAGGCGCTCGTGAAGCGCAACGACCGGCAGCCCGCCGGCACCGTGGCCGCGCCGCTGTCCCCGCTGCGGCACTACCTGGAGTACGAACTGCTGGAGAACGTGTCGCTGGCCGGCATGTCCCGGCTGGGCCGAGCGGTCCCCCGGCTGGTCCGGCCGCTGCACAGGACCGTGGACGCCGTGCTCTCCGCGCGCACCTACTCCGACTGCTCGCACCGGGTGTTCGTGAGCACCAGGAACGTGCGGTTCGTCGAGTCGGAGTACGCACTGCCCCGGCACGCGTTGGTCGACGTGCTCGGCGAACTGCGTAGGGAGATCCCCAGACTGGCCGATCCGGTGATGTTCCCGCTGGAGGTCAGGGTGGCGGCGGCCGACGACGTGTGGCTGTCCACCGCCTACGGCCGGGACAGCGCCTACATCGCGATCCACCAGTACCTCGGCATGCCCTACCGGCAGTTCTTCGACCTGTTCGAGTCGATCACGGCGAACGTCGGCGGCCGGCCGCACTGGGGGAAGCTGCACTCGCGGGACGCCGGGGCGCTGGCGAAGCTGTACCCGAGGTTCGGCGACTTCCGGGACGTCCGGGAGGCGGTCGATCCGACGGGCCGGTTCACCAATCCCTATACCGCGCGGGTGATCGGGCCCGTGCGATGAACGGCGCGACGAGCGGTTCGATGCTGGTAGATCAGCCGCCGACGGCCAGATAGACGGCGTCCGCCACCGGATCGGCACCGCTGACCAACTCCAGCGTGTGCCGGGCGCTGCTCTCCCGGGTGAGCAACTCGGCGAGGACGGCTGCCACGTCGTCCCTCGACACCGCGCCGTAGTGGATCGGCGGAGCGCCCAGCCGGACCCGGCCGGAGCCCGGATCATCGGTCAGCCTGCCCGGCCGCAGGATCGTCCAGTCGAGACCGAACACCCGGATCGCGTCCTCGGCTGCCTTCTTGGCCACCAGATACGCGGCGAACACCTGGTCGACGTCGGACGAGCCGGCCTTGTCCAGACCCATCGAGCTGATCAGGAAGTAGCGCCGGACACCGGCCTTGCGGGCGGCGTCGGCGAGCAGTTCGGCGGCGGCCCGGTCCACTGTGTCCTTACGATCGGCACCACTGCCCGGACCCGCTCCGGCCGCGAACACCACGGCGTCGGCACCGGCGACATGCCCTGCCAGTTCATCGACGCCGACTTGTTCCAGGTCACACAGCACGGCGTCGCAGCCGACCTCTGCGAGATCGGGCGCCTGACCGAGATCGCGGATCAAGCCGACCGGCTCGTCTCCCCGCTCGGACAGCAGCCGAGCGAGCCGCAACGCGATCTTGCCGTGTCCACCAGCGATCACCACACGCATGTGGCGACCGTACTTCTTTTAGTCGACGGTGGTGGACAGCCGCTCGTAGATGGCCTCGTTCAGCCAGCGACCGGTGGCGTCCAACTCGACCGCTGAGCACTCGGTGGCGCCGGGCAGGTCGATGTCGGTCACGCCCTCCGGGTCGGCGGTCAACACGCCGACACCGTGCCG
>DASXYT010000024.1:0-2014 GCA_036502345.1 Pseudonocardiaceae bacterium
CGCATCCCGTTCTTCGTGGCGTTGCCGCTCGGCCTTGCCGGTCTCTACCTGCGGATCAAGCTGGAAGACACGCCAACGTTCCGCGCTCTGTCGGCGCGTGGCGAAAAGGCGGAGAAGGCGCCGATCAAGGAGACCTTCCAGAAGCACTGGCGCACCATCCTGCAACTGGTCGCCATCGTGATCCTGCTCAATGTGGCCGACTACCTGCTGTTGACCACCATGCCGTCCTACTTCACCGACCAACTACACATCGGTGACACCACGTCCTCGATCATCATCATCGCGGTGGAGGCCGGGCAGATGGCGGTGATCTGGCTACTGGGTGGTCTCTCCGACCGGATCGGCCGCAGGCCGCTGCTGCTCACCTCGTGCATCGGCTTCATCGTGCTGAGCTGGCCGTGCATCAAGCTGATGCAGATGGGCAGCGTGTGGGCGCTGGTGCTGGGCTTCGCCGTGGTGGCGTTCCTGCTGGTGCTCATCCTCGCCGTGATCGGCTCCACGTTCCCGGCGATGTTCCCGACCAGGGTCCGTTATGGCTCCTTCGCCATCGGCTACAACGTGTCCACCGCGATCTTCGGCGGCACGGCCGGCTTCGTCGTGACCGCACTGATCAACGCCACCGGCAACAAGGACTGGCCGGCCTACTACCTGATCGTGGCCGCGCTGATCGCGCTGGTGCCGATCATCAAGCTCAAGGAGACCGCGGGCGTGCCCATGGAAGAGATCGAAGCTGGGGACACCGGCGGGGAGAAGGTGCCCTCCGACACCAACTAAAGCCCCCGCCGTGCCCTTGGTATGGCAGCTACGGGGCTACTTGGCTACCGACGTCGACTCGACGACCTGGGAGATCGCCTCACGAGAGGTGAAGCGCCGCCGTGCCCACACGGTGAGCAAAGAAGCCACAACCAGCGCCGAACCACCCTCGACCGCAAAAACCGTGTACACAGCAGTCACTGTTTCCTCCTCGTTGTCGTCCGTTCGCGATTAGCCTCGGCCGGGAGGACCCGGCCTGCTCCGTATCGCGATTCAGGGGCGCGGCGCGCGAATCGCGCTGCCGCTATTCGGTGAATCGTCCTGGGACCACTGCGTATTTCGTCCGGCGCCGGTGACGTGCACCACCCACCTCGCGTCGGTGCAAGGCAGCTCGGCGAGCAACGGCAACCCGCGGGTGCTCGTTCGCCGCGACTATGCCTCCGCAGCGGTTTTCGGTGCCCGGCGCTCCTCGCCGATCGCCATTACCCGAGCGTTCGACACCACGACGACCAGCAGCGGCAGCAGGCCCGCCAACGTCCACATGAGACTGACCGTCTGGGCGAACCAGCCGATCAGTGCGGGCCCGATGAGCAGACCCGCGTAGGTGAACGTGGTGAACCGGGACAGGAACGTCGCGGCACCGGCTCCCGTCCCGCCCGCATGCCCGACCGCGCCGAAGATCAGCGGCAGCAGGACCGATTCGCCGAGACCGAGGACGGCGAATCCGACGATGCCGCTGAGCTGAGCCGGAATGAACAACACCACGGCGAGACCGGCGACGGCGATCAGGCCGTTGACGCGGAACAGCGCCGGCCTGCCGAAGCGCTCGTGCAGCTTGTCGCCGATGAGCCTGCCCGCCGTCTGACACCCGGTGAACGCGGTGTAGCCCAGCGCGGCGGTGGCCAGTGTCGCGCCCCGCGAATCGTGCAGGAAGACACCGCTCCAGCTGGTGACCGCGGCCTCCAGCACCATCACGATGAAGCCCATCGCACCGAACACGAGCACCGGACGAGTCCAGCCGGTGCGCCAGCCTGCTTCGCGCTTGTCCGCGCGCTTGGTATCCGTGCCACGGTCGGCGGATGCCGGTAGTAGCCAGCAGCCGACGGCGACGCCTGCGATCAGGAGTATGGCGGCGACCCACAGGAAGTGCTCGGTGGGCCGGACACCGGCCTTGGTGAGGCCGGCACCCACCGACGCCGCGACGACCGCGCCGAGACTCCACGCTGCATGGCAGCCGTTGAGCACCGGCCGGTCGCGCAGT
>DASXYT010000025.1:0-16355 GCA_036502345.1 Pseudonocardiaceae bacterium
CGCGCGTTCGGCGAGCGGCCGTTCCCGGCGGCCGACGTGCCGCCTCCATCCCCGGCGGCGCGACCGATCGGCCGGGTCGGACCGCACGCGCTGGTCGTGCTGCCGCCGCTGGGTCGGCTGGACGTCGGCCAGGCACGGACCGTCGCGGATCACTGCGGCCCGCCCGGGATACGGATCACCCCGTGGCGCAGCCTGGTGCTCCCCGAATTGACCGACGTGGACACGACCGAGCGGGCGCTGGGGCACATCGGCCTGGACAGCGGCCGGACATCACCCTGGTTCGGAGTCACCTCCTGCGCCGGGCGACCGGGGTGCGCCAAAGCACTGCGCGACGTGCAGGCCGACGCGCGCATCTGGGCTGGGCGCGCCGCACCGGGCGGACGGCAGGTGCACTGGAGTGGCTGCGCGCGGCGCTGTGGGCGACCATCCGGTGCGGTGGTGGATGTGCTGGCGACGGAAACCGGCTACGCTGTGTCCGACGCGGGCGGCGAATTCCGCAGCGTGGCTGAGCAGGATCTCACGATGGTCATCGAGGCGATCCGGCACGTCTAGGAGCCGTTGTGGCGCAGCCGCTGGACGACTATCTGCGTAATGGCCCGGAAATCTACCGCCGTTCGTTCGCGACGATCAGAGCAGAAGCCGAGCTGGCCCGCTTCCCGGACGAGCTGGCCGCTGTCGTGGTGCGGATGATCCATGCGTGCGGCATGGTCGACATCACCGCCGACGTCGAGGCGTCTCCCGATCTCGTGCACTCGGCCCGCTCCGCCTTACGTGCTGGCGCACCGATCCTGTGCGACGCCACGATGGTCGCGAGTGGTATCACCCGTGCCCGGCTGCCAGCGGGCAACGAGATCATCTGCACGCTGGCCGACCCACGAGTTCCCGGCATCGCGGAGGCGATCGGCAACACGCGCTCGGCGGCGGCAGTCGACCTGTGGGCCGAACGACTGGACGGTTCCGTTGTCGCCGTCGGCAACGCACCCACCGCGTTGTTCCGGCTGCTGGAGTTGATCGCAATCGGCGGCGCGCGCCCCAGCGCCGTGCTCGGACTGCCGGTCGGCTTCATCGGCGCCGCCGAGTCCAAACGGGCGCTCACCGGCAGCGGGCTGCCCTACCTGGTCGTGCACGGTCGACGCGGCGGCAGTGCGCTGGCCGTCGCCGCGGTCAACGCGATCGCCTGCGAGCGCGAATAGCGCCTGCCCGGCTTCCCGTCACGCACGCCGCTGAAACGCTGAAACGAGGACGACCATGCGCGGCACCCTGTACGGCGTCGGTCTCGGCCCGGGCGATCCCGAGCTCGTGACGGTCAAGGCCGCGCGGCTGATCGCGGCCGCCGACGTGATCGCCTACCACACGGCCCGGCACGGCAGGTCGATCGCACGCACCATCGCCGAGCCCTACCTGCGGGCGGGCCAGACCGAGGAACCGCTGGTCTACCCGGTCACCACGGAGGCCACCGACCACCCCGGCGGATACCAGGGCGCAATGGAGGAGTTCTACACCCGCGCGGCCGCGCGGCTGGCCGAACACCTGCAAGCCGGTCGTGACGTGGTTCTGCTTGCCGAGGGCGACCCGCTGTTCTTCAGTTCGTACATGCACATGCACCGCAGGCTCACCGCTCGATTCGACGCGGTGATCGTGCCCGGTGTGACCGCGATCGCCGCTGCCTCGGCCGCGAGCGCGACACCCTTGGTCGAGGGGCAGGAAGTCCTCACGGTGCTGCCCGGCACGCTGCCGCGCGCCGCGCTTGCCGAACACCTACGCCGCTGCCAGGCGGCGGCGATCATGAAGCTGGGCCGCCACTTCGACACGGTGCGCGACGCACTGGCCGATGCCGGCCGACTGGAGGACGCCCGTTACGTTGAGCGCGCTTCGCACGAGCGCCAGCGGATGTGCGCCGTTGCCGACGTCGACGCGGCGACCGTGCCGTACATGTCGCTGATCCTGGTGCCCGGCAGGCAGGCGGCGGCTCCGGCCCCCGTTCGCGGGGAAGCCGAGGAAACCGGAGCCGCCCGAGGTGAGGTCGTGGTGATCGGTCTCGGTCCGGGCCCCCGGGACTGGCTGACCCCGCAGGCCCAGGCCGAGCTGGCCAACGCCGAACACATCGTCGGCTATCAGACCTATGTGGACAGGGTGCCGGTCAACCCGCGGCAGCATCGGCACGCCAGCGACAACAAGGTGGAGGCGCAACGGGCCGAGTTCGCGCTGGACCTCGCTCGACGCGGCGCGCGGGTCGCGGTGGTCTCCTCCGGCGATCCCGGCGTGTTCGCCATGGCCAGTGCGGTGTTCGAGGTCGCGGAGCAGTCGCGCTACGAGGATGTGACGGTGCGCGTGGTACCGGGCCTCACCGCGGCCCAGGCGGTGGCGAGCCGGGTAGGCGCACCGCTCGGTCACGACTTCTGCGTCTTGTCGCTCTCCGAACGGCTCAAGCCGTGGGAGGTGGTGCTCCGTCGGCTGGAAGCGGTCGCGGCCGCCGATTTCGTGCTGGCCGTGTACAACCCGGCTTCGGCGAAGTCGGGACGCAACCGGGTCGCCGCTCTACGCGATGTGCTGTTGCGGCACCGTGATCCGGACACTCCGGTCGTCATCGGCCGCGCGGTCGGCTCGGCCGGCGAATCGGTGCGCACGGTGCGGCTTGCCGACCTGGATCCGGCCCGGATCGACATGCAGACGCTGCTCATCATCGGGTCCTCGCAGACCAGGGTGACGCGGGGGCGAACGGGCACGATGGTCTACACGCCACGCACTTACCCGGACGTGCTGGTGGAATCAGCCACCGGCTGAGGCAGCGTCGGCAACGGTGCGCAGCCAGGCCACCGCGGCGTCGACCGTCTCCACGGCGGCCACGCCCGCCGGCAGCGGCGGGCGGGACACCATCAGCACCGGCACGCCGAGTTCTTCGGCTGCGGTGAGCTTGGCCGAGGTCAGGGCGCCGCCACTGTCCTTGGTGACCAGCAGCGCGACCTGGTGCGCACGCATCAGGTCGCGCTCGCCATCCACAGTGTACGGACCACGGCCGAGTATCAGCTCGGTTCGGGATGGCAGCGGCTCCTGTGGTGGATCGACCATCCTGACCAGGTAGCGGTGTCTGGTGTCGGTGGCGAACACGGACAGCTCGCCCCGTCCGGTGGTCAGGAAGACACAGCTGTCGTCCGGTACGAGAGTCGCTATCCGACCGAGCGCGTCCCCGATCGACGCGACTCTGTGCCAGTTCCCGGACCAGCTCGGCCGGCGCAGCACCAGCAGCGGCAGCCCGAGTCGCAGGCACGCACGTTCGGCGTGTCGCGTCATGACGGCCGCGAACGGATGTGTCGCGTCGACGACCGCACCGACATGTTCGGCGCGTAGGTACCGCACCAGGCCTTCGATCCCGCCGAAGCCACCGACCCGCGTCGGGCCGACCGGAAGCACCGGGTCGCGTACCCGGCCTGCCAACGACGAGACGAACTCGACACCCGTCAGCTCGGTCAACGCGGCGGCCAGCTGTCGTGCCTCCCCGGTTCCGCCGAGCACCAGTACTTTCATCGAGCCCTCGCCAACGAGTAGAGATGGCTGTCGCGGAAGCCGCGCGCACCGAGCACCGGTCCGACGATGATCACCGCCGTCCGGCGGATCCCTTCGGCACGTACCTGCCCGGCGATGTCGGCGAGATTTCCCCGCAGCACCACCTGGTCGGGCCGGCCGGCGAAGGCGACGACCGCGACCGGACAGTCGGCGCCGTAGGATGGAGTCAGTTCGGCCGCGATCCGTTCGATGTGTGCGACCGCGAGGTGCAACACCAGCGTCGCGCCGATGGCGCCGAGCGATGCGAGCCGTTCCCGCTCGGGCATGGGCGTCGCCTCGTTGCTGATCCGGGTCAGGATCACCGTCTGGCCGACCCCGGGAACCGTGAGTTCCCGGTTGAGCGCGGCGGCCGCGGCCGCGAACGCGGACACGCCCGGCGTGACGTCGTAGCCGACGCCGGCATCGTCGAGACGGCGCAACTGCTCGGCCATCGCGCTGAACACGGACGGGTCACCGGAACACAACCGGGCGACGTCCTGGCCGCGGCGGTCCGCCTCGACCAGTTCGGCGGTGATCTCGTCGAGGGTCAGTTCGGCCGTGTCGACCAGGCGTGCTCCGGGCGGACAGTGCGCCAGCACATCCCCCGGCACCAGGCTGCCGGCGTACAGGCAGACCGGCGAGGACGCGATCAGCGTTTGCGCTCGCAAGGTGATCAGGTCGGCGCTTCCCGGCCCGGCTCCGATGAAGTGGATCGTCATGGGCGGTTCTCCTTGTGGTAGGTCCACTGGGTCACGGGCAGGGCGGGGCGCCAGGTGGTGAATCCGCCCAGCGGAGCCGCCTTTGACAACGCGATCCGAATCAGCTCGCCACCGAGCCGGGCGTGCCAGTCGGACAGCGCGGTCTCCGCCTCCAGGGTGACCGCGTTCGCGACGATCCGCCCGCCGGGGCGCAGGGCGGCCAGCGCGCCCTCGATCACGCCGCCGACGCTGACCGCGCCGCCGACGAAGACCGCGTCCGGCGGAGGTAGTCCGGCCAGCGCCGCGGGCGCGCTACCGGGCACCACGACGAGGTCGGGCACGCCGAGGGCGTCCGCGTTCGCGACGATCCGCGCCCGGCGTTCGGCCCGCGGTTCGATCGCGACCGCCCGGCAGTCGGGATGGCTGCGCAGCCATTCGATGGCGACGGTTCCGGTGCCCGCCCCGACATCCCAGAGCAGTTCCCCCGGCAGCGGGGCCAACGCGGCCAGCGTGAGCACCCGTACCTCCCGCTTGGTGAGCTGGCCGTCGGTGTCATAGGCGTCGTCGGGAAGTCCGGGCACGGTGGACAGCGGGCGCGCGGTCGGTTCGGGCCGGCAGTCCACCGCGACGATCGCGAGCCGGTCGTGCGCATCGGACGGCCAGTCGGCGGCCGTACCCGCGACGGCGTGCTCGGTGTCGGCGCCGAGACGTTCGAACAGCACCATTCGACTCGGCCCGAACCCGCGCGCGCACAGCAGTCCGGCCACCGCCGCCGCGGCGGTCGCTTCGGCCACGAGGACCAGCAGCCTGCGACCGGGTTGGATGGCAGGCTGGAGCCGGCTCAGCGGCCGGCCGACCGCGCTGAGCACGGTGGTGTGTTCGATCGGCCAGCCGAGTCGCGCACAGGCCAGGCTGACCGAGGAGACGGCCGGCACGATGTGTACCGCTTCGTGCCCGAGCAGTCGCACCAGAGTCGCGCCGATGCCGTAGAGCAACGGATCACCGCTGGCGAGCACGCACAGCCGACGCGCACGATGACGGGCGAGCAGCTCGCGCAGTTCGGGCAGCAGGGGGGAGGGCAGGGGGTGGCATTCGGCGTCCAGGTGCGCGCGCACCATGCCGAGTTGACGGTCACTGCCGATCACGAGTTCGGCTTCGGCCAAGGCGGCTCTGGCCGGTACGGGCAGCCCGTCCCAGCCCTCCGCGCCGATGCCGATCACGCACACCGGGTCCTGCCTCAGTTGCGGGCTGCTCGGGCGGTTCAGTGCAGCACCACAGTCCGGTCGCCGTTGAGCAGCACCCGATTCTCGGTGTGCCAGCGCACCGCTCGGGCCAGGGCCTGACATTCCACGTCGCGGCCCAACGCGGTGACCTCGTCCGCGCCCATGGCGTGGTCGACCCGGGCGACCTCCTGCTCGATGATCGGGCCCTCGTCCAGATCGCCTGTCACGTAGTGCGCAGTGGCCCCGATGATCTTCACGCCGCGGGCGTGCGCCTGGTGATACGGCCGGGCGCCCTTGAAGCTGGGCAGCATCGAGTGGTGGATGTTGATCGCCCAACCCTCCAGCTGCTTGCACAGGTCGTCGGAGAGCACCTGCATGTAGCGGGCCAGGACGACCAGGTCGACGTCGAGTTCGCGGACCGTGTCCAGCAGTTCGGCCTCGGCCTGTGGCTTGGACTCCGCCGTGACCGGGATACGCCGGAACGGGACGCCGTAGCTGTCCGCGAGGTTCGCGAAGGTGTCGTGATTGGACACGACCGAGACGACCTCGATGTTCAGCGCGCCGATGCTCGTTCGGAAAAGCAGATCGTTGAGGCAGTGTCCGAACTTGCTCACCATGATCAGCACGCGTTGTTTCTCGGCGGCGTCCACCATGCGCCACCTCATCCGGTGCACGACAGCTATCGGCCCGAAGGCTGCCCGCATTCCGTCCAGGTCGGTGAGGTCCTCCCCGGTGACGGTGAACTGCACGCGCATGAAGAAGGTATCGGTCTCGTCATCGTCGAACTGCTGGTTCTGCACGATGTTGCAGCCGCGCTCGACCAGGAACTTGGCGACCGAGAAGACGATTCCGGGCCCGTCAGGGCAAGCCAGGGTGAGAATGCGTTGGCGGGTGTGATCGGTCCTACCCATCACTGCTCCTCGCACGAGAGAACACAAGCCAGGTGCCGGAGTCAGTCACTCCCGGGACAACGTCAGCCACGAGCGACTCGCGGCAGTGCCGAGCACGTACAGGATGGTGATGGCGACAACGGTCGCGAGCGCGCCGAGACCGAGCGCCGTCCAGGTGGCGGGCGGGCCTGCGACCTCCGGGACGAGAGCCATCGCCAGTACCGGAGCATGCGCGGTCCGCCCGAACCACAGCAGTGCCGAGGCCAGCGCGACCGCCACACAGCCGGCCAGTACCTCGGGATGCAACCACCAGGCCGCCACCGCACCGATCACCCAGGCCAACGCCACGAACACGGCACGAACGACGGTCTCCCCGGCGGCCACGGGCTTGCCCACCATCAGCTCCAGCACCGACACCAGCAGCGGCGGGGCCGCCGCAACGGCCGGCATCCGCGCCAGCGCCACCACCACCAGCCAGCCGGCGCAGATCAACAGGCAGGCCCCGAACCGACCTCCGGTCCAGCGAACGACACCGCTGCCGGCCAACTGCTCCCGATCCGGTTCGATCACCCGCAGTCCTGCCGCCACGACCACGGCGATGACCAACACCGACAGCGGATAGAACCAGCTGTGGATCTGGAACACCGCGGGTAGCACCGCCGCCGAGAGCGCGGGGCCGACCCTGGCCGGCAGCAGGAACAGCACGACACCGGCGGCGCCGAGCGCGCACAGTTCGGCGACAAGACGGTTCGGTGTGAGGTTCGTGGCGACCAGCCCGCACGTCCCGCACAGCACCGAGGCGAACAGCAGCCGCAGCCGCGACTCGCACCAGTCCGCCCTGCGCATCACCCAGGCGCCGAAGACGAGCGCGATCCCTTCCGGGAACAGGACGGCCCGCAGGCCGGACAGTTCGGCCGACGCGAGCATCGCGGCGGTCACGATCACCGGCAATCCGTAACGAAGAGTCGGCGTGAGCCGACGGTGCCGGTGTTCGATCGGGGTTGCCGCACTCACCGGTCCGGACCGCCGCCGATGTCGAGTGGGCGGCCCTGCGCCCACACCTCTCGGCAGATCGGGGCGGACAGCCAGTAACCGAGGTCCTCGGGATGCTCGGCGTCCCAGACGACCAGGTCAGCGGGACGGCCCGGTGCGAGTACACCCGCCGAGTCCTCGACCTGCAACGCCCGCGCCGCGATCGAGGTGATGCCGTGCAGCGCTTCGGGCAGGCTCAACCCGTAGAGCGCGCAGGCCAGATGTGCCGCAGCGCGCGGATCGCACAGCGGCGCGTCGCCGGGGTTGAAGCCGGTGGCGACGGCCAGCGGCACGTGATGCTGACGCAGCATCGCGACCGGCGGCGGTGGCGCGGCTTCGCCGAGTTCGAGGCTGGACGCGGGCACCAGCACCGCGACCGTGCCGGCGATGCCCATCGCCTTCACCGCGATGTCGTCGGTGAAGTTGAGATGGGCGGCGAGCTTGGCGTAGAAGGCCGGGGCGAGGGCGCCGCCCGCGCTGTCGCTGAGGTGATCGGCCGCGACCCTGGTGGGAATCTTCTTGCGGTACACCGTCTCCAGGATCGTGGAGGCGTCCTCCATCGTGATGCCTGCGGTTTCCTCACAGTAGACCTCGACACTGTCGAAGATGCCCTGGTCGATCGCGGCCGGCAGCAACTCGTCGCAGATCTCGATCACGTAGTCCTCGTGGTCGACGCCCGGCGGATAGGCATGTCCGGCCAGCAGGGTGATACGGGTGCGGATGGGCAGTTCGGCCCGAAGCGCCGCGGCCAGCCTGAGCAGCCGCAACTCGCCCTCCGGGTCGAGGCCGTAGCCGGTCTTGAGTTCCAGCGTGGTGACGCCCTGCCGGATGAACCACCAGGCGTGCCGGCGCGCGGCGGCCAGGAGTTGGTCGTCGCTGCTGTCGCGGGTGCTCGCCACGATGGCCTGGACCGTGTCGTTCGGTTCGGCGGCGAGCCGGTGACGCGCGATGTTGCCGGCCGCGCGGCCCTCGGCGAACAGCACCTGCGCGTGGCATTCGACCAGACCGGGCGTGACCAGCCCGCCGCCAAGGGAAAGTGGCTCGATCGCACGGTATGGAGTCGGCAGGTCAGCGCGTTCGCCGAGCCAGGCGATCCGGCCGGCCGACACCACGACGGCCGCGTCCTGAACCAGGCCGTACACGGTGTCGTCGCGCCGGTGCGTCAGGTCGGCCGCGTCGTTCATCGTCGCCACCGTCGCGTCGAGCAGTACGACGGAGTCCGTCGCTGAGGGCATGGTGATCTCCTTGGTCGGCACCGTCGCCGCTGACACACCATTCGAACCGGACACTGTCACACGTTGTCGAAGTCGATGCGGACGGAACGGGTTCGGGCCCTGGACAGGCAGGCCAGGATCAGACCCTCCTCAAGATCAGCCGGGCGCAGGGTCTTCAGCACGCCTGGCCGGACCCCGACCTGGCCCTCGGTGAGCTTGACGATGCAGGACGCGCAGGTGCCTTCCTGACAGGAGAACGGCACGTCCTCACTCACGCGCAACAGCGCGCCGAGCAGTGGCTCGCCCGCCTCGGGCATCACCTCGATCTCCTCGCCGCGCAGCACGGCAGTGACGAGATCGCATTCCCCGAGCTCGTCTTGCGCGTGCTGCTCGGGCACCACGAGATCCGGCTCGTCCTCGTCGTCGTTGAGGACGAGATCGAAGCTCTCCTTGCGGATGTCGTTGACGTCGACGCCGCGATCGAGCAGGAACTTCTCGGCGTTGTCCATGAACTCGTCCGGACCGCACAGATAGGCCGACACGGGCAGCGACGAAGCGTCCCAGCCGGGCCAGCGCTCGGCCAGATAGGCGACGTCGACGCGCCCCCTGCCACCGGTCCAGGCCTCGGCCGGCCTGCTGAGTACGTGCTCCACCGTCGCGCCTTCCACGGTGAGGGCGTCGATCTCGGCCCGCAGCATGATCGAGTCGGCGAAGCGGTTGCCGTAGCCGATGGTCACCCGGTGCCCGAGTTGCTGGCTCAGCGCGTGCTTCGCGATCGCCCGCAGCGGAACGATCCCACTGCCCGCGGCGAGCAGGATGACATGCCTCGGCTGCTCGGCCGGGGTGTAGAGCCTGCCGCGTGGCGACGCGGACTCCAGGATGTCGCCTTCGGCGACCGTGTCGACCAGCCAGCTCGACATCCGTCCGCCCGGGACCTTCTTGACCGCGATGTGCAGCAGTTCCTCAAGCCCCGCGACGGAGGCGAGCGAGTACTGCCGTGCGATGGTCTCGCCCGCGATGTCCTGCTCGATGGTGAGGAACTGACCGGTCCGGTAGGCGAAGGTGCTGCGCAGATCTCCGGGTACCTCAAGCCAGAGGCTCACCGCGTCCTCGGTGTCCTGCCGACGTCGACGCACCCGAAGGGGATAGGTGTTCATGAATTCGATCAGCCCTCCTGATGCTCGTCATTGCCCGACAGCGCATTCGCGAACGGGTTGCGCCTGCTCAGCTTCACCGCGCCGTCGGAACAGGTGTGCCCTCGGCGGCGGGGTTTTCCGGTCGGGGACGGCGTTGCGCGCTCCGCTGCTCCGGTCACGATGGCGAAGGACCTGCTCATCGTGCGGGTCATCGACCCGCCACAGTCGACGCAGACCAGTTCGAGGGAGTCGGCCCGTTCGAACGGGACCACCACCTCGCGCTCGCCGGCACAGTCGGTACACCGAAAGTCGTAGAGCGGCATCGCCGTCCCCTTCCTCCATGTCTTGTCCTGCTCAGGCGGCCGAACTGGTGATGTGCGCCTTCACCAGCGACACCGCCGCGTTGGCATCCGAGCCGTAGTGCGTGCCCATCTGCTCGGCGTTCATCCTGTTGATCGCGGCACCACCGGTCATCAACAGGTATTTGTCGCCCTTGCCCTGGCTGTTGAGCAGTTCGACGGTCTTCTCGACGTAGACGGCCGAGGAGTTGGTCATCACCGACATACCGATGGCGACCGCGTTGTGCTCTTCCGCGGTGGCCACGAACTGTTCGGGCTTGACGTTCTTGCCGAGGTCGATCACCTTGAAGCCATTGGCTTTGAGCATCAGGCAGACGAGATTCTTGCCGATGTCCTGGGTGTTGCCCCGCACCAGCCCCACCACCACGGTTCCGGTCGGCCCATCGGCAGAGCCCGAGGACTCCAGGATGGGAGTGAGGACCGGCATGGCCTTGTCCATCGTCTTGGCCGCCTTGAGCATGTCGGTGACGAAGCGCTCGTTGCGCTCGTACATGTCGCCGACGATCTTCATCCCGAACGACAGGCCGTCGAACACGATCTCCTGCGCGCTCATGCCCCGTTCCAGGCCGATCTTGGTCCACTCGATGGCCTTCTCACCGTCGTAGTCCATGATCGCCTCGACGAGCTTCTCGTTGACCTCCTCCTTGCTGCCCTCGGCAGCGGTGATCCTGGCCTTTCCGGCGGCGACGCTCTCGTCGCCCTCGGTGGTGTTCGCCCGGGTGCCGGGGTGCTTCGGGTGACCGGGAAGGTACACGTTGGACAGATTGCCCAGCGACTGGATGTCCATCGGGTACTTGATGGAGGCACACGTGTCCATCAACGCGTGCAGGTTCTCCTCCGGCACCGTCCAGTCGATGTCGCAGCCGGGCATGCACACGAAGCCGCCGTTGTAGCCGACCTCGGCCGCCAGTTTCTTCACCTCGTCGGCGACGTCCTCGGGGCTGCCGTGCATGAGGGTCGAGAACGGGCTCAGCGTGCCCATCAGGGAGATCTCGCCACCGATGACCCGCTTGGCGTGGTCCATGCCCGGATACATGTCGCCGTTGAAGTTCACGCAGCCGTTGTCCGCGATGTCCCGCCAGATCGGCTGGGTGAACGTGCAGGTGTGGGTGAACGCGGGCGCGCCGAGTTCCTCCTTGATGTAGGCGAAAAGCCGCTTCTGGTACGGCAGGCCGAACTCCCGGTAGACCTCCGGCGGCAGGATGTCACTGGAGTTGAACGGGTCCAGGATGTTGCAGGCGTCCATCCCGGCCTCGTACATGATCCGGCAGACGTTCTTGACGACGTCCAGCGCCAGTTCGGTGACTTCCTTGGCGTAGTCGGGGTCGTCGGAGATGTAGCCGAGGAACTCGCTGGAGCCGGTCATCAGCTGGGCCGTGGTGATGGGGCCTCCGACCGGGGTCACCATGGCGTAGGTGTCCTTCTTGCCCGCCTTGATGTAGGTCTCGGCTTCCTTGCGCAGCGGGACCATCCGGCCCCAGTCGTTGTTGAAACCGGTCTTCTCGTACTGCTCCTTGAACCGGTAGAACGACTCCTTGTCCGGCGTCGGGTGTTTGACCAGTGACGGCTGGGCGTAGGGAAGGTAGTCGAGTTCGCAGCCGGGCACACATTCCACCGGGGTGAACAGATCCGTGCCGACGATCATCACGTCGCCGCCGAACTTGTCGACGGCCTTCATCTTGGCGTGCGCCTGGGCCTCGCCGTCCACCAGTGCCTTGTCGACCGTGATGCCACCCTCGCGGATGCCACGGGTCATCAGCAATGGCACGACCGGTACCTGGTCCGGCAGGCCCGACATTGTCAGGGCTGCGAAGATCCGCTCCCGGCTGGTCATTTGGTCGGGCATCGATCTACCTTCCTTCATTGCGAAACTGGTCGGCCTCGTTACCGAGCCAGCTGTGCGAACGCTGCGGTCATCTCGGCACTTTCGCCACTGCCGGTGGTAGCCCAGCGGGCTGATCCGAACCGCTCCCCGCCGCCTCGGCGGCGTGGTCCAACACACTGCGCACGGGACCGAACCGACGCAGCTGGTCCATGTCGTCAGGGGAAAGGGCGTGCACGAACCGCGCCGCCCGAGCCGAAGCCGACAACTCTGCCTCGGTCGCGAGGCTGTCCACCGGCGCCGCGACGACCGGCGCCGAGCGCACGAGCTCATCGGTGAGCAGCGCCACCGACTTGCGGTCGCCCCGGGTGAGAGCGACGCCGAGCGCCCGCAGGTCGGTGTAACCGTGCAACACTGTCGAACGCGGTAGCGCGGCACGTACCGGACCCAGTTCCATGCCCTTGGCGTCGTACTGGAGATTGACCAGTTCCACGCCGAGATCCGCGAGGTCGGGCAAGATCGCCGCGACCGCGCCGCAGCAATGGAAACAGATCGCGGCCGAGGTCGCCCGGCGGATCCGGGAGAACAAGGTACGCAAGCGGGGCCGCACGAAGGTACGGAAGTCCTCATCGGAGAGGAACATCCCGGCTTGGTAGCCGTAGTCGTCGCCGTAGAGGACCAGATCCGGCTGTTGCGGCAGCGCGCCGAGCATCCGCTCGTAGCCGGTGGCCACCGATTCGACCGCCCAGTCCAGCAAGGCGTTGGCGACCCGCCAGTTTTCGGTGATGTCGATCATGAACTGCCAGCTGTTGCGCAGCCCGAAACAGGTTTCGAGCAGCCCCGAGCACGGCGCGTCCGCGACGACAAGGCGCCGGGCGGTATCCGGGCGGCCCGGGGGCAGCACCTGCACCAACTCCGGCCAGTTCGGCCGAGGATGCTTGGCTGCGGCGAGGTAGTCGGCGTGTTCGAGCGGGTGGTTCAGGGGCGCCGGCGCACCCTCCCCCCACAGCCAGTCCACCCCGAACGGGTCCGTGAACACGTCCTCGACCACCGAAGGAGGTTCGTAGAGCAGGCCGACCCTCGCGAAGTCGGAGCCGAGGACCGCGGTGTCGGATGCCGCCAGCGGCAGGGTCTGTAGCACCGGATGGCCCACGTAACCCACCGACTCCGCCAGCCGCTGCGCACCGGGCGCCCGCACACCGGTGACCGTCGAGGTGCCGAGGTCGACCAGGATCTGGTCAGCCGCTTCGCCGGCCAGTATGCGTCGCCACTGCTCGAAGGCACTCATCAGGCCGCGTCGCTCCCGAGCTTGAACATCTTGAGCAGCGGATGGCCGGCCGGCAGCGTGACACCGTCGAGCTCCTGGGCGGCGAACCCGTAGAACACCTCGGCGCTGCCGGCGATGTGCGCGATCGAGGTGGTCTTCTCGATCAGCCCGTAGTGCAGGAAGTCGCCTCCGGCGGCCCGGCAGGCCACCAGCGCCGCACCGAGCGAGTAGTTGGTGTACTCGCGCCCGAGTTCACGCAGCCCGGTCCACTGGGAGATGCAGTTGGAGAACGCGCAGCCGGCCGGGAACCCGAACCGCTCGCGCACCGCCGAAATGCCACGCAGGCACAGCCCCACCGACGGCGGGTCCATCGTGCCGAGGTCGACGATCGGGACGCTCACCCCGATGTCGTCGAGCATCGGCAGATAGAAGTCCTCGATGAACTGGCAGGCCCCTTCCGGCGTCGGGTCGGCACCGTCGTTCGCCATGATCATGACAGCCGCTGGCCGGTACTTCTTCAACGCCGCGAGTTCGTCGTCCTCGGTGTCCATGTTCAGCGACGCGAAGATGCAACGATCGAGGAAGTCGTGCTTGGCCGCGATCTCCAGCCCGGCAATGTGCACCTCGGCCTCGCTGGCGTTGATCATCATCGGCAGCGAGCAGTGCTCGGCGACGAAGGGCAGGAACTTGGTGATCGCGTCGGCGGATGCCGCGATCACGTCGATCGCTATCTGGACGCCGGTGCGCCGCGCCGCCGTCGAAGCCTTGTCCAGCAACAGACCGGCGCGCTGTTCGTCGAACTCACCGGCGAACGCGTCCTTGACGACGGAGTGTTTGTCGTAGAACAGACTGCCGACCAACAGGCCCGGTCGCGAACCCAGCGGTCCACCGATGGTCGCGTTACCGATCGTGAGTTCGTGCAATGTCATGCCCTGACCTCCGAAGGGTCACCCGAACTGGTGAACCGGAGCCCGCCATCCCGAACGACTCCGAGTGCTCGTGGATCGAGACGCGGGACCCGGCTCCCGCGCGCTCACCGACCGTCGGTACGGCAACGGCCCGTGCGTCGAAGACCGGCCGGCGCCGTAGTGGTCCCACTGCGGGTCGTGGCAAGGGTTTGCTCTCCACCGGGATTCCCAGGTTGCTGTGAACGGGAGGCGACTCGCGGGTGCCAGACCGCGCGAGCTTCCCTGTGTGCCGGCGAGAGCTCGATCACATCGCCCGCAATAATCCTGACGGATAGGTTCGATTTTGGCAAGGGCAGCCGGCTACTGTCGATCGATCGCTTCGACATCGTCGAGCTCAACACCCGAGGCGATCCGGACCAGCTTCGCCAGGTGCGGCTCGGCCGGATCCGGGCGATTGTCATCCCAGGTCAGATGCAGGATGAACGCAGAGTCAACCTGGTTCTCACAGGGACAGTCCGGGCAGTCGATCCGATTGGGCCGTAGCGGACAGTCCCAGCAGGTGCGTACGAGCCGCTCGGTCTTCTCCAGGTCACTGAGCAGATAGCGCACGTTGGCCAGGAATCCGCGTAGATCCTCCCGCAGTTGGGCGAAGACCGCAGTGAGCTGATGACTGGATTCTCGCCCACTGCTCGACGCCGGCCGGATGGTGGCCAGCCGGATCAGCGTCTTGATGGGCACGCCGGCCGCGGCGAGCCGGACACAGACCTCGAGCCGCTGGACCGCGAAATCCGAGTAGTAGCGGGTACCTTTGTCGGTGCGGGCCGGAGTCACCAGGCCACGCTCCTCGTAGTAGCGCACGGTTCGGGGTGTCACCCCGAGCATTTCCGCGACCTCGCCCGCGGACCGGTAGCCAAGTCGTCGTGCTCGCGTTGCATCCACGGTTGACCGACTCCATCGCTCGACACCAGGCGCAGGTCGAAGCGTGCACCTGTGAAGAATCGTACGTAAACGTCACCTTCGTGGCAATGGGCGCGACCGAGGCCCGTGACCGACCACGACGATCGAACCCCGACGGCATGGCTTATCCACACGTGAGGATTTCGACCCGCCGGCGTGTCGATCCACTCCGGGTGTTCACACCCACACGTGCGATACGCCGGACAGGTGAAATTCAGCGATGGCAACCAAAGAAACAGCCCTCGACCAGGCGTGAACCATGATCAACCGAGATCCGGACTGGACTTCGTCTCAAATTAATCATACGCTCACGTCAGATATCTGGCCGGGCTACCGTGATCATGACGCCCGGGGGATGCCGACCACAGCGCGCCAACGCGGGCCGCCTCGCACTGGTGTGGCCTGGGCACGCGAGCGAGGTGATCATGATGACGCCAAGTGTGGCGACCGTGCAACGGTTTCCGGCCATCGAGGAAGAAGTACCGCCGAAGCGGGAGACAGATCCGGGCACCACCAACGCCGTCGGCGTCGAGACGTGTGCGGCACTGGACAAACTGGACGCGGCGGCCAAGGGGCGCGCCAGCATCGTACGATCCTGTTCGGAAGTCAAGGGACTGCCCGATGACGAGCGGGAGTCGCTCAAGGACCTGCTGCGGTGCATCACCGAGCAGCGCAAACGGCTGCGGGCGCTGCGCAGACTGTGGCAGAGCCTGGACGCGTCGGAGCGGCCGTCGGCCGACCTGGTCGAGACCACCGCGTTGTGCGTTCGGGAAAGTTCGGAGATCGCGGCGGCGCTCGCACCGTGGCGGCTGCACACGATCGAGCGAGTCAGCGAATCCGTTTCGGTCACCTGGACCCGGCTCGCCCGCACCGCTGCCCGGTTCAGCGATCCGGTCGACGCCTGACCGCGCACCCAGCCGCGTCGACCCCGCGGCCGGGCGGCACCGCCCGAGGATCACACCACCCGAGCGGGTGGCTCCCGTCCGCCGAGGAACGCGGCGAGATTGTCCAGCACTGCCATGCCCATCGCGATTCTCGTTGAGAGCGTGGCACTGCCCAGGTGCGGCAGCAGCACCACATTCTCCAGTTCCCGCAACGCGGTGGGCACCGAGGGCTCATCCTGGTACACATCGATTCCGGCCCCAGCCAGCGCGCCGGTACGCAACGCGGCGGCCAGTGCGCACTGATCGACAACGTCCCCCCGGGCGGTGTTCACCAGGAACGCGGTCGGCTTCATCAGCGCGAGACGACGGGCATCGATCAATCCCGAGTTGCCACCGCCGCCCGGAATGTGCAGCGACACGAA
>DASXYT010000026.1:0-9144 GCA_036502345.1 Pseudonocardiaceae bacterium
CCGCGCTCGGCCGGATTCTCCACGGCAAGGCGGATGCACTCCGCGGTGTCCCTGATGTCGATCAGGCCACGGGTCTGGCCGCCGGCACCGTAGACGGTCAGCGGGTGACCGATCACGGCCTGGATGACGAACCGGTTGAGCACGGTGCCGAAGATGGCGTCGTAGTCGAACCGGGTGGCCAGCCGTGGGTCCTGCGAGGTCTGGTCGGTGACCTGGCCGTACACGATGCCCTGGTTGAGGTCCGTGGCGCGCAGGCCCCAGATCCGGCAGGCGAACTCCATGTTGTTGGAGTCGTGCACCTTGCTCAGGTGGTAGAACGAGCCGGGCTTCTTCGGGTAGAGCATCCGGTCCTTGCGGCCGTTGTGCTCGACCTCCAGCCAGCCTTCCTCGATGTCGATGTTCGGCGTGCCGTACTCTCCCATCGTGCCGAGCTTGACCAGGTGGATGTCCGGGTCGGTCTCGGCGATCGCGAAGAGCAGGTTCAGCGTGCCGACGACGTTGTTCTGCTGCGTGTACACAGCGTGCTTGCGGTCGATCATGGAGTACGGCGCGGACCGCTGCTCAGCGAAGTGCACGATCGAGTCCGGCTGAAACTCACGAAGGGTCTGTGAAACGAACTCACCGTCGGTGAGGTCGCCGATGAATGCTGGCATTCTCTTACCGGATACTTGTTCCCAAGCATCGAGCCGGGCTTGCAGCGGCTCGATCGGTACCAGACTCTGCACTCCCATTTCGTGGTCGTACTGACGACGCACGAAATTGTCCAACACGGCCACTTCGTGGCCTGCGTCGGACAGGTGCAAAGCCGTTGGCCAGCCAAGGTAGCCATCGCCACCGAGAACCAGGACGCGCACGGGTGCCCCTTCCACACTCGAACTTGTTGGTGACGCTACCGTCCGGTCTCCCGACTTATCGGACATAGAAGCTGTGAGTTGCCTAAAGACCTGGTCGGAGACTCGTGCGGCGCCGCGCTCATGTGAGGATATCTGTTGTGGTTGTCACTGATTCGTATTCGGGTACAGCCGGTGCCGCACCGAGCGCACGGAAGCGCACGGGCTGGCGCCGGGTGCTGCCGAGTCGCACGCTCGGCCTTCGCTTCAGCAAGTTCACCGCAGGCTCGGTCTTCTCGACCCTGCTCAGCCAGGTGGCGCTGACCGGCCTGTACGGCTACGGCCATGTGAACGTGACCATCGCCAGCCTGGTGGCCTTCGTGGTCGGCGCGATCCCCAACTTCCTGATCAACTGGAAGTGGACGTGGGGTCGCAACGGCAAGCCCGCGCTGGTCCGCGAACTGGTGCCCTACATCGCTGTCATCGTCGGCGGCGGCCTGGCCGCGACAGCGCTGACCACGCTGACCGACCACGTGCTCGCCCCGCTGGTGACCGACCGCGCCTGGCGCACGGTCACCCTGGACGCGGCCTACCTGGCCAGCTACGCGCTGCTGTTCGTGGTCAAGTTCGCGCTGCTCAACAAGGTCTTCGGCAACAGGAAAGCGGCCGAGGCGCCCGCTACCGAGGACGCAACGACCGCTGGAGCCTGAGCCCGGGTTCAGGGAGTCTGGCTGGCCTGTTCTGCCTGGACAGCCAGCCGCTGGCGGCCGACGCCGACCAGTCGCAGCGCCCGCCTGCCGACGTACTCGCGCAGCCAGGTCCAGGTCATCACGGAGCCGTACCGAACGCCGTAGACGAAGTTGTTGCCCTTCTTCGTCGTGCCGGCCGACCGGATCCGCATCGTCATCGGCTGCTCCAGCAGCCGAGCACCGCCGGCCAGTGCGCCGAGCAGTAGTTCGGACGCCTGGTACTGCGGCTGGCGCAGCGGCACCGAGCAGGCCAGTTCGGTACGCATGCCACGGAAGCCGAACGACGTGTCGGTGATCTTCTGCATGGTCAGGAAGCTGGCCATGGCCGCGTAGACCCGCACACCGAGCCAGCGCACCCGGTCGTCACTGGGAGCGACACCGAGCCGCCGCGAGCCGGTGACGAAGTCGTGGGTGCCGGCCACCAGCGGGCCGAGCAGCAGCGGCATCTCGGAGTTGTCGTACTGGCCGTCGGCGTCGGTGGTGATCACGTACTGTGCGCCGCCGAAGGCGGCCAACTGGTAGCCCAGCCGCAGCGCGGCGCCCTGGCCCCGGTTCTCCGGCGCGATGCAGGTGTACGCACCGTGTTTGATGGCCTGGGCCGCGGTGTCGTCCGAGCAGCCGTCCACCACGACGAGCACGTCCACCGGCAGGTCGAGGCAGGTGCGCGGCAGGTTGTCCAGCACCCCGCCGATGCCGTCCTCCTCGTTGTAGGCGGCGATCACCACCAGCACCGGCGCGAATGCCGGGCGGCCTTCTCGTTCGGTGAACTCATCGATCGCCCGCTCGTCGACCGGATCGGGGAATGGTGCCAACATCCTGCGAGCCTTACCTTTCGGCCTGCGCAACGGTCCAATGAGGACGGTCAGGCCCAGAATCCCCGCCAACGGCAACAGGGCAAGCCCGGGCAACTGATACCGCCAAGAAAACTCGAACATCGCGGATACGAACAGGACGGTACCGGCCATCCCGGTCACCAACATAGTCGCCGCCCGAATTCCCGAACGACGCCGGGCACCGAAACCGCCGACCAGCCCCATTATCCCGCACAGAGCCAGTGCCGGGCCAGGCGTATAGCCCCCACCAAGCTGATAATCACGTAGGAATGCGGCCAGTCGCGGATATACGGTGGGTAGTTGGCCACCGTAAGTCACGTCCGCGGACACAGCGGCAGCGGTGCCCGACCAGATCGGATAGGACGTCTGGAACTGCCAGCGGTACACCGGCACGTCCGTCGGTGCGCTGGTCCTGCCCAGCGCGAACCCCTTGCCGAAGTCGCTCAGCACGTCGCCGACCACCGCAAACGGTTGTGCCTTCAGCACGGCCTCCGCGAACTGGCGCTGCAGGGCGGGGACCGTGGTGCCGGCAGGCACGAAGCCCGGCCAACGCGGGTCACCGTCCACATGGGAGTAGTAGTCGACACCCTTGCGGGCACCCAGCGGCTCGCTCGGACACAACTGCCGCAGTACAGGGCTGAGGTGTAACGCGTCACAATCGGCCACCTCGGCGGTCCGGCCATACAGGACATCGCCCGTCGAACCGGTCAGTCCCCAGTGACCGGCCTCACGGTGGAAGTAGCCGCTGTAGCAGAACAACACGAAACCGAAACAAGTCAGCAACGCTCCGGCCCGCGCCGCGATCCGCGTCCAGCCCGCCTTGCTCCGCCACGCGCCGCCCGCCACCACCAGGTAACCGAGCGCCGGCAGCACGGCCGGCAGCGCCACGGTGCGCATCACCACGGCGATCGCCAGCAGCAGACCGGCACCCGCTGCTCGCAACGGTCCCGGCGCCCCCCTGGAGACCAGCAGCCACAGCGCGCCGACCAGCAGTGCCTGCAACCAGATGTCGGACATCACGTTCTGCTCGATCTGCACCTGGTACGCGTCCAGCAGCACCGGAGCGGTGGCCAGGGCGGCCAGCCAGCGCCGGGCGCCGTGCCGCAGGGCCAGCACGTAGACGGCGAACGCCATCCCGACACCGAGCACGTGCTGCACGATCACCACCGTGCGCAGCCCGCCGAGCGGTAACAGCGCGCGCAGCACCAGGTCGTAGCCGATCGGGTCGAGCTGGGTCGGGTCGAGTGCGTTCAGATTCGCCAGGTACCGGTACGAGTCGATGTACAGCAGGGCCGGCTGGTAGGCCACCAGGGACAGCACCCGCAGCGCGACACCCGCGGTGAGCAGCACGATCAACAGCCAGTGCCGGCGCAGCAGCAGCACAGCCGGTGGGCGGCAGGTGGGTTCGGCTGGTTCGTCGACGCCGGCCGGGCGGACGGCCAGCTCGCTCGTCACCGAGCGGGGGCCGCTGCCCCCGTCGGCGGCCCCGTCGGCGCCGCCAGGCCGGCGGCGGCCCGGAAGTCGTCCCACACCGTGCGCAGGCCCTCGGCCAGCTCGTACTTCGGCCGGTAGTCCAGCTCGGCGTGTGCCTTGGCGGTGTTCACGATCACGGCCGGCATCTCACCGGTCTTGGCGGGCACGTGCTCCACCGGCAGCGGAGCACCGGTCGCCGTGCGCGCGGCCTCGATCAGGTCCAGCACGGTGACCGACGTGGCGGCACCGACGATCGCGGTGCCGCTGAACCTGCGCTGCCACGCCGTCACGACGGCGGTGGCCACGTCCTCGACGTGCACCAGGTCCCGGGCCTGCTTGCCGTCGCCGTAGACCTGCACGCCGCCACCGGACAACGCGGCGCGCATCAGCCTCGGCACGAAGCTGTCCTTGGCGGCCATGCCGGGGCCGTAGATGTTGGTGAACCGCAGTGCGCACGTGACCATGCCGTAGGCGCCCGCGTAGCCGGACAGCAGCATCTCGCAGGCGGCCTTCGTGGCGCCGTAGGGCGTCAGCGGGCGCAGCGGGCTGTCCTCGGTGATCGTGCTGGTGCCGACGTTGCCGACGACCGCGTTGGTGGACGCGAGGACGAACGGCGCGACACCCCTGGTCCTGGCCAGTTCGAGCAGGCCCTGGGTCATCTCCAGGTTGTTCTGGAACGTCTCCTGCGGCTGCTCGGCCGAGCGCAGCACCGATGTGATCGCGGCCAGGTGCACGATGCCGTCGAGGTCGTCGGTCACGGCACGGTCCCGCACAGCCGGGTCGTTCAGGTCACCGGGGACCCACGCCACGCTTCCACTCCCCAGGAACGGATCCCGGTCGGCGACCACGACGTCGACACCACGCCGGTGGAACTCCGCGACCACGGACCGCCCGACGAAGCCGGAGCCACCCGTTACCAACACCCGCTGTCCGGTCGAGCCGCCCCGACCCTCGTCAACCGTTTGCACGCCGAAGAACTTACCCGCGCGGGGACTCGACCAGTGATTCGGCCAGTGCGATCAGCGTGCGGGCGGCGAAGCCTGTGCCACCCACGGTGACCTCGTCGTACGTTTTGTCCGACCGGGCGGGGCCGGCCACGTCCAGGTGCGCCCAGGGCAGGCCCGCGGTGAACTCGCGCAGGAACAGCGCGGCGCCGATGCCGCCGGGACCTGGCGGGCACTGCCGCACGTCGGCGATGTCGCTGATCACGTCCTCGGCGTGCGCGTCCAGCAATGGCATCCGCCACCAGCGCTCGCCGACCGACGCACCGGCGGCGTCGATGCGCTCGGCCAGGTCGTCGTCGGTGGCGAACAGGCCCGCCGTACGCAGGCCGAGCGACACCTTCATCGCGCCGGTCAGCGTGGCGACGTCCACCAGCAGATCCGGGCGCAGCCTGCGGACCGCGTAACCGATCCCGTCGGCCAGCAGCATCCTGCCCTCGGCGTCGGTGTTGGTGACCTCGGTGGTGCGGCCGTCGAAGTGCCGCACGATGTCACCCGGCCGGTAGGACGAACCGGACAGGTGGTTCTCGGCGGCGGGCGCCAGCCCGGTGACCCGGATCGGCAGCCGCAGCGCCGCGATGCCGCGCACCGCGGCGATCACCGCGGCGGCACCGGACATGTCGGTGCGCATCAGGTGCATGCCGGCGGCCGGTTTCAGGGACACACCACCGGAGTCGAACGTGACGCCCTTGCCGATCAGGACCAGGTGCGGCAGGCCGGCCGCTGCCCTGGGCCGCCACGCCAACTCGACCAGCCTCGGCGGCCGGACCGAACCGGCACCGACCGCGAGCACACCGCCGAAGCCCTGTTCGGCAAGCCAGTTCTCGTCCCGCACGGTCACCGTGAGACCGGGCAGGTCGGCGCTCACCCTGGCCGCCGTGCCCGCCAACCACGCCGGGTCCTTCACGTTGGACGGCATGTTGGCCAGGTCCCTGGCCAGTGCGGTCGCCGAGCCGAGCGCGACCGCCCGCGTCAGTTCGGCGTGCAGTTGATCATCGGGTGTCCTGTCCAGCCAGAGCCGGACGGTGCGCAGCCTCGGCTCGTTGGACCGGTCGCCGGTCACCTTGAACCGGTAGCCGCCCAGCTGTAAGCCCAACACGAACGCGCCGAGTTCGGCCGGTGCGACATCGGTGGGCAGCGCGATGTCGACCACCGCCGGCCGGGACCTCACCTGGCCGTCCGCCGTCGGCGAGTCCTGAATGGAGCGAATCAGCGCCCCACCGGCCACGCGCCAGTCCGCAGGCTTTCGGCCGCCGACACCGGCCAGCCAGCGGACGGCGTTGGACGTGCCACCCGGCGGTTCCGGAACGGTCCAGACCTCTCCTGCCTTGCCGGTCGCACCCACCGGAGTGCCCTGGTCCGCCGGCAGCCACTGCTCACCCGGGCCGAACCAGAGGCCGTCGCCGTCGGCCTCGCCGGGCGCCACGAGGACGGCCAGCGGAGTACCTCGGCGACGCAGATCGCTGAGCTCGACAGACACGACCGGAGTCGGTACGGCCGGCACGGTCCCGGTCGGGGCGGTCCGCGGACGAGCCGGCACGTTAACCTCCGAAGACGATCAAGGGGTGAACACGCTCACGACGAGCGCGACGCGGCCCCGGTTCCCACGGCTACGGGTGTGGAAGACCGGGGCGCGAACGGTGGGGGGGCCGGCGCGCCAGCGGCGCGGGAGGCCCAGGAGCGAAGCGACCGCTGAATTCCAGGGAATTGCCCGACGCGCTGTCCATCCGAGGGGTTCGCCTGCCCCGCCGGCGCCAGGCCCGACCTCAGTTACCTGCAGCCTTGAGGGCATCCCCCAACTCACTGGCTTCCTCAGCCGACATCTCGACGACGAGCCGACCCCCACCCTCGAGCGGGACGCGCATCACGATCCCGCGTCCCTCTTTGGTGACTTCGAGGGGACCGTCGCCGGTCCGGGGCTTCATGGCCGCCATAGCGTGCTCCCTCCGTACGATCTTCCCCGCCGACACGCCCGGCGGAGCGCCGGTTGTGGAGGTCATTGTCCCCCATCAGCACCCGAGAGGGAAAACGAGCCGATCTTTTCGTGTCGGATGACGTGCGGCGACGCACCCCGAATCACGGTCCCCACCACGGGTGATCACAATTTCGGGCACCGTCCGCCCGCGACACTTCCGACTGTTCGCGACGCGAGTGTCGCGCCGTGCCAAGCTGGTCAGCGTCGGACCACGACCGGGAGGCGAGCGCGTGACGGACGAACCGGTACTGCTGATCGAGGACGACGGCGGCGTACGCACGCTCACCCTCAACCGGCCCTCGGCATACAACTCGCTCACGCTGGAGCTGAAGAACCAACTGCTCGCCGCGCTGCGGGCCGCTGCCGACGACGACGCCGTGCGGGCCGTTGTGCTGACCGGTGCCGGCAAGGCATTCTGCGCGGGCCAGGACCTGAAGGAACACGTCGCCCTGCTGGCCGCCGACGACCCGGCGCCGCTGCGCACCGTCGACGAGCACTACAACCCGATCACGCTGGCGATCACACAGCTGCCCAAGCCGGTGATCGCGGCCGTGAACGGCATGGCCGCCGGTGCCGGTGCGTCGTTCGCGTACGCGGCGGACCTGCGGATCGCGGGCGCGTCGACCCGGTTCCTGATGGCGTTCGCCAACATCGGACTGACCGCCGACTCGGGCAGTTCCTGGCTGCTGCCCAGGTTGATCGGCTACGGCAGGGCGATGGAGATGATGCTGCTCGCCGCACCGGTCGACGCCGAGCGGGCGCTCGCCATCGGCATGGTCAACCAGGTGGTGGCCGACGGCGACGTGCTGAGCACCGCACGGGAGATCGCAGGCCGGATGGCGGCAGGCCCGACCACCGCCTACGCGACGATCAAGGCCGCCCTGCTGCTCGCCGCAGGCGCCGATCTGCCGGTCGCGTTGGCCGAGGAGTCGCGCGGCCAGGCCGCTGCCGGAGCAACTACTGATCACCGCGAGGCCGTCGAGGCGTTCGTGGCCAAGCGACCGGCCACGTTCACCGGGCGCTGACGACTCCGCCCGCCCGCCAGCAGTCCACGAGGTGGTCGTCCACCATGCCGGTGGCCTGCATCATCGCGTAGCACGTCGTCGGGCCGACGAAGGCGAACCCGCGCCGCTTGAGTTCCTTGGCCATCGCCTTGGACTCCGGCGACGTCGCCGGCACGTCGGCCAGGCCGGCCGGCGGCGTGTGCTTTGTGGGGGCGAACGACCACAGCAGCTCGCCGAGACCGACGTCCAGATCGGCCATTGCCCGCGCGTTACGAATGGTGGCCAGCACCTTGGCCTTGTTGCGCACAATGCCCGAATCGGTGAGCAACGTCTCAACTCGCTCGTCGTCGAACGTCGCGACCCGCTCCGGGTCGAAGCCCTCGAAGGCGCGCCGGAAGCCCTCCCGTTTGCGCAGGATGATCAGCCAGGACAAACCGGACTGGAAAGCCTCCAGGCTCATCCGCTCGAACAGCTGGTTGTCGCCGCGCAGCGGCACGCCCCACTCGTCGTCGTGGTACTTCACGTACTCCGGTACGGAGAGGCCCCACCCGCAGCGTGCCTTGCCGTCGGGGCCGACGACGGCATCACCCATCGCTGGGCTCGACAGGCTGGTCGGGGTCGAGGGGCCGCTCGGATTGGCCTGCTGCGACCGGGACGGGCGTGCCCTCCAGTTCGGCGAGCCTGGCCCGGAGGTGGTCGACCTCCTCGCCGAGCCGGGACAGCACCCAGTCCACCTCGGACATCTTGTAGCCCCGGAAGACCTGCTGGAAGCGGACGGACCTGACGTCGTCGCCGGTGGCGTCGTCAGCGGGCAGCCTGGTCGGCGAAGCGCCAGGCGGCAGCGGCGCCAGCTCCTCGCCCCGGCCGAAGACGGCGGACGCGAGCAGATAGACCACGGCCGCCACGAGCACCATGACGACGAGGTAAATCAACGCGGTGGTCACGTAGCGATCGTGGCACGACCCACCGACGGCGTGCACGAAAGGTCGGCCTTAGCGGGCCCCCGCCGCACCAGCGGCGCGTAAGTACCGTCTTCGCTCGTTTCGACAAACCCGCGCCCGCAGTCGACTCGACCCCACCTGTGGACGACTCGCCCACTCCAGCGGACGACTCGTCCTCCCCAGTGCTCAACTCGCCAGCCGTCGACTCGCCCACGTCGACGGTCGACTCGCCCTCTCTGGCGGACGACTCGCCCACTCCAGCGGACGAGTCGTCCGCCCCAGTGCTCAGCTCGCCAGCAGCCGACTCGCCCACCCCGGCAGCCGACTCGCCCACCCCC
>DASXYT010000027.1:0-2266 GCA_036502345.1 Pseudonocardiaceae bacterium
CGCTGTCGCGCAACGATGCCGATTCGGCCCCGTTCGCGCAGAAGAGTGTGGTCATCAACCCGTTCTTCGACTGGGGCAACGACCGGCCGCTGCGCATCCCGATGCACCAGACCGTCATCTACGAGGCGCACGTCAAAGGCATGACGGTTCAAAACCCGGACATCCCCGAGGACGTACGCGGCACCTACTCCGGGCTCGCCCACCCCGCGATGATCAAGCACTTCCGCAAGCTCGGCATCACCGCGGTCGAGCTCATGCCGGTGCACCAGTTCGTGCAGGACAGCACGCTGCTCGACCGGGACCTGCGCAACTACTGGGGTTACAACACGATCGGCTTCTTCGCGCCGCACAACGAATACGCCTCGTTCGGCGGGCACGGCGGCCAGGTCCAGGAGTTCAAGCTGATGGTACGGAGCCTGCACGCGGCGGGCATCGAGGTCATCCTCGACGTGGTCTACAACCACACCGCCGAGGGCAACCACCTGGGTCCCACCCTGTCCTTCCGCGGCATCGACAATTCCGGCTACTACCGGCTGGTAGACGACGACCGCCGCTACTACATGGACACCACCGGCACCGGGAACAGCCTGCTCATGCGGCACCCGCACGTGCTCCAGATGATCATGGACTCGCTGCGCTACTGGGTGCTCGAGATGCACGTCGACGGGTTCCGCTTCGACCTCGCCGCCACCTTGGCCCGCCAGTTCTACGAGGTGGACCGGCTGTCGGCCTTCTTCGACCTGGTCCAGCAGGACCCGGTGGTCTCCCAGGTCAAGCTCATCGCCGAGCCGTGGGACGTGGGCGACGGCGGCTACCAGGTGGGCAACTTCCCGCCGCTGTGGAGCGAGTGGAACGGCAAGTACCGGGACACCATCCGGGACTTCTGGCGCGGCCAGCCCGCCACGCTGCCGGAGTTCGGTTCCCGCCTGACCGGGTCCTCCGACCTGTACCAGCAGGACAGCAGGCGGCCGGTCGCCTCGGTCAACTTCGTCACCTGCCATGACGGCTTCACCCTGGCCGACCTGGTCTCCTATAACCACAAGCACAACGAGGCGAACGGCGAGGACGGCCGGGACGGCACCGACGACAATCGGTCCTGGAACTGCGGCGCCGAGGGGCCGACTGACGACAAGGGCGTGCTCGCGCTGCGGGCCCGGCAGAAGCGCAACTACCTGGCGACGCTGCTGCTGTCGCAAGGCGTGCCGATGCTGCTGGCCGGCGACGAGATGGGCCGGACCCAGCGGGGCAACAACAACGCCTACTGCCAGGACAACGAGCTCTCCTGGATGGACTGGTCGCCGCGCTCCGAGGACGACCAGGCCCTCTACGACTACGTCCGCACGCTGATCAGGCTGCGGTCCGAGCACGCGGTCTTCCGCCGTCGCCGGTTCTTCGCCGGCAAGGCGCTGCGCGGCGGCCGGAACCGGCTCGGCGACATCGCCTGGCTCACCCTGTCCGGCGAGGAGATGACCGGTGACGACTGGGACGCGGGGTTCGTCAAGTCGGTGACCGTGTTCCTGAACGGCCGGGCGATCAGCGAGCCGGACCGGCGGGGCGAGCGGGTCCAGGACGACTCCTTCCTGATGCTGTTCAACGCCAGCAACGAGGACCTCCAGTTCACCGTCCCGCTGCGCCGCTACGGTCCGCGGTGGAACCGGGTGCTGGACACCGCCAGCACGGTGGCGGAACCTGATGACGACAGTCCGGTCAAGCCGGGAGACACGATTACCGTGACCAATAATTCGCTGCAGTTGCTGCGCCGTGGCTGAGTTCAGTACCGGCTCCGGGCCCCGGTCCGGGCGCCGCCAGCCGGTGTCCACCTACCGGCTGCAGCTCCGGGACAGCTTCGGGTTCGGCCAGGCCGCCGCGCAGGCCGGCTACCTGGCCGCGCTGGGCGTGACACACGTCTACCTGTCGCCGATCCTGCAGGCCAACCCGGGCTCGGCGCACGGCTACGACGTGGTGGACCACTCCCGGATCTCGGCCGACCTCGGCGGTGAGCCCGCGTTCCGCGACATGGTGGCCGAGTTCCGCCGGCACGGCCTGGGCGTGGTCGTCGACGTGGTGCCCAACCACATGGCCCGGCCGGTCCCCGAGACGCTCAACCGGCAGCTGTGGTCGGTGCTCTACAAGGGGCGGGCGTCGGAGTTCGCGTCCTGGTTCGACGTCGACTGGGACGCGCAGGAGGGCAAGCTGCTGCTGCCCATCCTGGCCGGGCCGCTGGAGGAGTGCCTGAAGGACCTGATCATCGACACGGCCCCGCGGA
>DASXYT010000028.1:0-12658 GCA_036502345.1 Pseudonocardiaceae bacterium
GTCGCGGTCACCGCAGAACTGCGCAGCTTCGCCCAGTGGGCCGCGGCGACCGGCAGGCGGGCCACCGGCCTGGTGATCACCTCGGCCAGACGCCCGGCCACCGCGCACGACGCCACCGAACTACGGGTGCCGGCCGGCAGCGAGGTGCTCGACGTGCTGCGGCTGCGCAGCCTGGACGGCGAACCGGTGCTGGTCGAGCGGACCGTGTACGCGGGCTGGATCGCCGACGCCGTGGCCACCATCGAAACCGACGCCGACTCCGTGACCCAGCGCCTGCACGCCGACCACCGCCTGGTGTTCGCCTACGGCAGGCACCTGATCGACGCCGTCGCCGCCGGCACCACCGACGCGCGACTGCTCGGCATCCGGCGGGGCAGCCCGCTGTTGCGCATCCGCCGCACCACCACCGACCACACCGGCAGGCCCGTGGAGACCTCCGAGGACCGCTACCGGCCCGGCGCGATCACCTTCGAGGTGCACAACTCGATCGACGCCAGGCCGCTGACCCGCGCCGACGATCCCGCCTGGTCGGCATGACCGGTGCCGACCCGCATTTCGACCCGAGCTACCGTCGACAGCAGCGAGAAGGACGGTGGAGCACGCGATGGCACTGGACGCGTCAGTCGGGCAGGTCACGCCCACGACTGAGGTCGGCGAGTTCGAGTTCACGATCGGCGGCATGACCTGCGCGGCATGCGCGGCGCGGGTCGAACGCAAGCTGAACAAGCTCGACGGGGTCACCGCGAGCGTGAACTTCGCCACCGAGAAGGCCAGTGTCCGGGTCGCCCGACCGGTCGCACCGGCCGAACTGGTCGCCCAGGTCGCGCACGCCGGCTACACCGCCGAACTCATCGAACCCGACCGGCCCGCGACCGACGAGCAGGACGGCGGCGACAACCGGCACGTCCAGTACCTGTGGCGCCGGCTGATCGTGGCGCTGCTGCTGGCCGCACCGCTGGGCGACCTGTCCATCACCCTCGCGCTGGTGCCCTCACTGCGGTTCACCGGCTGGCAGTGGGTCCTGCTGGCGATGACGATCCCGGTGGTGTGCTGGTCGGCGTGGCCGTTCCACCGTGCGGCACTGGTCAACCTGCGGCACGGCTCGGCGTCCATGGACACCCTCGTGTCGATGGGCATCACCGCGGCCACCGGCTGGTCGATCTACACGATCTTCTTCAACAGTCAGGCAGGCGCGGGCGGCACCGGCGTGTGGGGGCTGATCTTCCGGCCCGGCGGCTCGGTCTACCTGGAAGTCGCCGCCGTGGTCACCACGTTCCTGCTGGCCGGGCGACTGTTCGAGGCCAAGGCCAAGCGGCGGGCCGGTGGCGCGCTGCGGGCGCTGGCGATGCTCGGCGCCAAGGACGTCGCCGTGCTGCGCGCCGACGGGACCGAACACCGCATCCCGGTGGCCGATTTGCGAGTGGGCGACCGATTCGTGGTGCGACCAGGCGAAACCGTCGCCACCGACGGCGACGTGCTCACCGGGCACAGCGCCCTGGACACCAGCACCATGACCGGCGAGTCGGTGCCCGGCGAGATCAGCGAGGGCGACCAGGTCCTCGGTGGCACCGTCGCGCTGGCCGGCCGGCTGGTCGTGCGGGCCACCAGGGTCGGTCGGGACACCCAACTGGCCCAGTTGGTGGCGCTGGTCGAACGGGCGCAGACCGAGAAGGCCGGGGTGCAGCGGCTGGCCGACCGGGTCAGCGGCGTGTTCGTGCCGGTCGTCATCGGGCTGGCGCTGGCCACCCTGATCGGCTGGCTGCTGGTCGACGGGTCACCGGCCCGGGCCGTCGGTGCCGCGCTGGCCGTCCTGATCATCGCCTGCCCGTGCGCGCTGGGCCTTGCCACGCCGACCGCGCTGCTGGTCGCGTCCGGCCGGGGCGCGCAACTGGGCATCTTCATCAAGGGCCACCAGGCGTTGGAGTCCGCACGGGTCATCGACACCGTCGTGCTGGACAAGACCGGCACCGTCACCGCGGGCCGGATGGCCGTCGTCGACGTCACCTGCGCGGCCGACGTGACCAGGGCCGAGCTGCTGCGCGCCGCCGGGGCCGTCGAAGACGCGTCCGAACACGCCGTGGCCACCGCGATCGTGACACTGGCCCGCCGTGAACTGGCCGAACTGCCCGAGGTCACCGAGTTCACCAGCCTCGCAGGGCGTGGCGCCAGGGGCCTCGTCGACGAACAGCCCGTTGTCGTCGGTTCGGCGCGGCTGATGGCCGCCGAATCGGTCGACGTGCCCGCTGGGATGGCCGAGCGCAGGCTGGCCTGGGAACAACAGGGCCGCACCACCGTGCTGGTCGCCGTGCGCGGGGTGTTCGCCGGCATGATCGCGCTGGCCGACACCGTGAAGCCGACCGCGGCCGCCGCCGTGCGGGAACTGACCGCGATGGGCCTGCGGACCGTGCTGCTCACCGGCGACAACACCGCCACAGCGCACGCCGTGGCCGCCGAGGTCGGCATCGACGAGGTCATCGCCGAGGTGCTGCCCGACGGCAAGGCGGCCGTCATCCAGCGGCTGCGCGCCGAAGGCCGCTCGGTCGCGATGGTCGGTGACGGCGTGAACGACGCCCCGGCGCTGGCCGTTGCCGATCTGGGCATGGCCGTGGTGTCGGGCACCGATGTCGCGCTGGGTGCCGCCGATCTGATCCTGGTCCGCGACGACCTGCGGGTCGTGCCGTCGGCCGTGCGGCTGGCCAGGGCCACGCTGCGCACCATCCACGGCAACCTGGCCTGGGCGTTCGGCTACAACGTGGCCGCCGTGCCGCTGGCCGCGTTCGGACTGCTCAATCCGCTCATCGCCGGCGGCGCGATGGTGCTGTCGTCGCTGTTCGTGGTGTCCAACAGCCTGCGGCTGCGCCGCTTCGGTGACTGAACCTGGAGGATCCGTGACGCGGCCGACGGTCGAGCCCTACGAGACCGGCATGCTCGACACCGGCGACGGCAACTCGGTCTACTGGGAGACCTGCGGCAACCCCGACGGCCTGCCGGCGCTGATCCTGCACGGCGGGCCCGGTTCCGGATGCTCCACCGGTGCACGCAGGGCGTTCGACCCCGACCGGCACCGGATCATCCTGTTCGACCAGCGCAACTGCGGCCGCAGCACGCCGCACGCCAGCGACCCCGCGGTCGACATGAGCCTGAACACCACCGAGCACCTGATCGGCGACATCGAGCGGTTGCGTGAACACCTCGGCGTGGACACATGGCTGCTGCGCGGTGGCTCGTGGGGCGTGACCCTGGCGCTGGCCTACGCGGAACGCCTTCCCGAGCGGGTGTCCGGGATGCTGCTGATCAGCGTCACGTCGACCCGCCGCACCGAGATCGACTGGCTCTACCGGGGTTCCGGCCGGTTCTTCCCCGAGGCGTGGGTGCGGTTCCGCGACTACGTCGGAGCCGACCAGTACCGGCTGCCCACCGACACCGAACCGCCGATCAACGACCTGCTGTTCGCCTACTCGCGGCTGATGGAGGACCCCGATCCCGACGTGCGGGCCGGTGCCGCGAACGCGTGGCTGACCTGGGAGGACGCCGTCATCTCCATGGAGTCCGGCGGCAGCCCCGGTCAGTACAGCAACCGCCCGGACGACGCGAAGCTGGCGTTCGTGCGGATCTGCTCGCACTACTTCGCCAACGACGCCTTCCTGGCCGACGGCCAGCTCATCCGCGACGCGGACAAGCTGGCCGGCATCCCCGGCGTGCTGGTGCACGGCCGCCAGGACATCAGCGGCCCCGCGATCACACCGTGGGAGATCGCGCAGGCCTGGCCCGATGCCGAACTCGTCGTGGTCGACAACTCCGGACACACCGGCAGCGCCGCCATGACGGAGGCGCTGCACGGTGCCCGGGACAGGTTGTACGCGGCCATCACCGCGCGTTCCTAGTGGTGTGTCCAGTAGGACGCGCCGCTAGGTCGACGGCTGGGCCGCGGCGGCGGCCTGGAGCACCTCCTCGCCGTCGGGGGCGTCACTGGCCTTGGGCATCAGTAGCAACGCGATCATCGACACCACGGCACAGCCGATGATGTACACGCTGATCCACGTGCTGCTGCCGGTGCCGGCCAGGATCGCGGCCGCGATCAGCGGCGCGGGACCACCCGCGATCACCGACGCCAGCTGGTAGCCGATGCTGGCGCCCGAGTAGCGGACGTCCGTGCCGAACCGTTCCGCGATCAACGCGGCCTGTGGCCCGTACTGCATGTCGTGGAAGATCAACGACACGACGATCCCGAGTCCCACCAGGAACGTCATCTTGGTGTTCAGCAGGCCGAAGTACGGAAATGCGAACAGGCCTGTGGCGACAATGCCGATGCCGTACATCAGGCGTCGGCCTATTCGGTCGGAGATCCACCCGAACAGTGGCACGCTGATGAACCCGATCGCGGCGGCGATAATCGTGTCGTTGAGCAGATCGCCTTGCGCCAGGTTCAGGTGTTTCGTCCCATAAGTCAGGACAAATGTGATGAACAGGTAGAACGGAGCCTGTTCGGACATCCGGACAAACGCGGCGCAGAGAATGGCCCTCGGATGCTGTCGAATCGACTGCCACACCGGCTGCCGAACGACCTTCTTCGCGACCGTGACTGCCTTGAACTCAGGCGATTCCTCCACCCGGAGCCGCACGTACAGACCGACCCCGACCAGCACGATGCTGACCAGGAACGGAATGCGCCAGCCCCACGACTCGAATCCGGCGGTGCCTGCGATCTTCGTCATCAGCTTCACAGCGCCGGTGGACAACAACAGGCCGATCGGCACGCCCAGTTGTGGCCAACTGGCCATGAAGCCGCGTTGTTTGCGTTTACCCCACTCCATGGAGAGCAGGACCGAGCCGCCCCACTCACCGCCGACGCCGATACCCTGGGCGATGCGCAGGATGACGAGCAACACGGCTGCGCCGGCGCCCAGCGTCTGGAATGAGGGCAGGCAACCGATGAGGAACGTACCGATTCCCATCAGCAGCAAGGTGGATATCAGTGTCGCTTTGCGACCGATACGGTCACCGAAGTGCCCGAAGATCGCGGCACCGATAGGCCGGGCCGCGAATCCGACAAACTGCGTCGCAAATGACGCCAGGACGCCGACGAAGGCGGAGTCCCCTGGGAAGAACAACTTGGGAAAGACTAGTGCGGCTGCGGTTCCGTAGAGGAAGAAGTCGTACCACTCGATGGATGTGCCAACAGTGCTCGCGAAGATCGCGCGCCGTCGTTGACCCCTGACCCCGTTGTCGTCAAGAGCGATCGAACTCATGCGTGTAAACTGTATCGGTCCCAGTGATAAATGAGCAAGATCACCAAGAACTTTCGTTCTCAATTGCTCCGGCCGCACTAATCCGTTAACCCAGTACCACTGTTAATGCGTAACAACCCGGCGACGGAATCGCTCAAGCATCTCTCGTTCGGCCTCGGCGTCGGCCGCGTTCTCCACCGTCGACCACCGCAGCAGCAGCACCACGACGGCGATCAGCAGCGACACCTCGGTGATCACCAGTGCGATCACACCGCCCAGTCGCTGGTCGGCCAGCAGGCTGTGCACCCACGGCAGGGCCAGCGCCTGGTACTGGTTGTCCCCCGCCGGGCCGTTGCCGATCACGGTGTGGGTGGTCAACACGAGGGCGGCGAACACCGTGTCGGTGGGCATCGCGGCCAGCAGCATGCCCAGTCGGGCCAGGTTCGGCAGCCTGCGCGGCGTCGGGTCCACACCGATGACGACCCACGCGAAGAACAACCCGACCACGAAGAACCACACGGCGATCGCGGTGTGCGCCCAGTGGAACCGGGCGGCCGCGTCGAACAGGCCGGTGAAGTAGAGCGCGAACGGCGACCCTGCGAACAGCATCAGGGCGACGACGGGGTGGGTCAGCGCCCGCAGCACCGGTGAGCGGAACAGCACGACCGGCCCGCGTTGGATGGCTTGTGGGGCGGCCGTGCGCAGCAGCGTGAGCGGTCCGCCCAGCACCAGCAGCACCGGGGCGAGCATGGACAGCAGCATGTGGCTGTCCATGTGCTGGCTGAACATCGCGGGCGCGTACCGGCCGATGCCCGAGCAGGTCGCGACCAGGATGACGAGGCAGCCGGCCAGCCAACTGACCGTGCGACCGACCGGCCACTTCTGCTTCAGCCGCTTGATGCAGAGCAGGTAGCCGGCGGCCAGCAGGACCGCGAGCGGGCCGAACAGCAGGTCGATCCGCCAGTCACCGGCCAACCGGGCGATGGTCGGTGGGCCGGCCAACTGGTAGCCCAGCAGCGTCTCCTGGGCGGTGACGGGGTGCCCGAGGAACGCGGGCGGCGGCAGGTGGGTCTGGCCGACGGCGAGCGCGAATCCGCCGACCAGCAGTGTCAGTTCGGCAGCGGCGAGGCGGAGCAGTTTTTTGGGTGACCGACCGTCGGCGAGACCGGTCAGCGCTCGGCGTCGGGTGTGCAGGCCCAGCACGCCCAGTGCGGCTGTGACCACGAGTTCGGCCAGCACGAGGACTCCGTAGGTGGAGTCGACTAGCTGGCCGACCGGCACCAGGATCAGCGCGTCGACCAGGCCGGTGACGACCAGGACGAGCCAGCAGCCGGTGGCCAGCCGGTCGTAGCGGCGGCCCAGGATGGCGGGGACGGCGCCGGTGCGGGTGGCGTAGGCGAGCAGTGCCACGAGGGTGCCCAGCCAGATCGCGGCGGCCGGCACGTGGATGAGGAGGGCGGTGGTGGCCAGGTCGTGGCCGGCGTCCGAGGACGCGTGCCCGGTGACCAGCGGCGGCAGCAGCGCGAACACCGCGAGGCCGGCGAGTGCGACGGTGGTCGGCCAGCGCAGCGTCGCGCGGGTGCCGATCGCGACGACGAGCACCACAACTGCGGTGACAACCCAGGCCCGAGGCTCTTCGGAGGCCGACAAGAGGCCGAAGAGATGGCCGCTGGCGTCGGACAGGGCCAGGCCGTTGGTGTCGGCGAGGTCGAACGGGACCAGGGCGAGGGTGGCGACCAGCCACCCGATGGCGCACCAGCCGGCCCAGCGCACGGCGGCGTAGCCACCGGCGGACAGGCGGCCGCCGGGCTCGGTGAAACAGGCGGCGAAGACGAGCGAGCCGACGCACAACGTGGCGGCCAGGTCGACCACCAGCCGCAGCAGCGGTGCACCCACCCGGACCAGGGCGCCGGGGTCGCTGTTGCCCAGGTCGGTGTAGGGCGCCGTGCCGGCCGTGACGGCGAGCACCGCGACGAGTGCCAGACCGAGCACACCGGCCCCGACCAGGAACCAAGCTGTGACGGGTCGAGACGGCGAAACCGGGCGGGACACGAAAGGTGAGGGTAGTCGAGGCTCAGGCGGCCACCCGCGCCACGCCGCCAGAGCACGCCACGCCCGACGCCGATGTCCACGATTGGGTGAGAAATGGGCGAATCGAGACATTGAGCGGAACTGACTCAATTATTCTGACGTTGCGTAAAAGAGAAGTTGGGGGCGCGCAGGGGGAGTTGGGTGCGAACCAGCGCCGGAGCCAGCCCGCCTCGTGCGGCAAGGGCGGCCCGGTTCGTCGGAGTGGCCCGGTGGAGGGGGCGGTTTCACCGATGGTGTCGGCACTTTCGAGTGTGACGACACCTGGGAGGGGGCCTGTCGGCATGGCCGGTCAGCGCGTCTCAGCCGCTTCGGCCGACCACCGTGCCGGCCCTGTCGATCACGACGACATCGACCTCGATCGGGGCGCCGCGCAGTACGCCCGTCGCGACCGCCCTGGCTCGGGCCGCGACCAGGTCGCCCAGCGGTACGTCCGCCGCCTGGCACACGCGCAGCGCGTCCAGGGCCGTGTTCGCCGCCAGCACCCGCTCCACGACCCCCGGCCCACCGCCGCCGGCCAGTGCCAACTCGGCCAGCAGCCCGTTGTTCACCTGCGACCGGCCCGAGTGCAGGTCCAGGTGACCGTCGGCGAGCTTGGCCAGCTTGCCGACTCCGCCTGCGATGGTCAGCCGGTCCACCGGGTGGCGGCGCACGTACTTCAGCACCGCTCCCGCGAAGTCGCCCATGTCCAGCAGCGCGTCCTCGGGCAGCCCGTACAGCTGGGCGGCGACCCGCTCCGACGTGCTGCCTGTGCAGCCGGCCACGTGCCGGTGGCCCGCCGCCCTCGCCACGTCCACGCCGCGCCGGATGCTGTCGATCCACGCCGAGCACGAGTACGGCACCACCACACCTGTGGTGCCCAGGATGGACAGCCCGCCCACGATGCCCAGTCTGGGATTCCAGGTGTGTTTGGCCAGCTCAGCACCGGCCCGCACGGTCAGTTCGACGACCACGTCACCACGGCTGTGGTGGTTGCGCGCCACCTCGGCCACGTGCTCGCGGATCATCCGCCTCGGCACCGGGTTGATCGCAGGCTCTCCGACCGCCAGCGGCAGCCCCGGCTTCGTCACCACGCCCACCCCGGCACCGGCCACGAACGTCACCCCGCTGCCCGGCTCCCCCAGCCGCACGATCGCACCCACCAGCGCGCCATGGGTCACGTCCGGGTCGTCGCCCGCGTCCTTCACCACCCCGGCACTGGCACGATCCGGCAGCAACTCCTCGGTGGCCAGCGCGAACGCGGGCCGCTGACCCTTCGGCAGCAGGATCTCCACCGGGTCGGGGAACGCCCCGGTGAGCAGCGCCGTGTACGCGGCCTTCGTGGCCGCCGTGGCACACGCCCCAGTGGTCCACCCGTAGCGCAGCGCCCCACTCACCCGGCCAGCATGCAGCGCGACGGCCCGCGATGACCCGGCGGGTCCTCCTCCTGGGTGGCACCGCCGAGGCACGCCGACTCGCCACGCTGCTGGCCGGCGACCCCGATGTCGCCGTCGTGTCGTCGCTGGCCGGCCGGGTGCGGACACCGCGAAGACCACCCGGCGACGTGCGGATCGGTGGGTTCGGCGGCCAGGACGGCCTGGCCGACTGGCTGTGTGCCGAGCGGATCGACGCCGTCGTCGACGCCACTCACCCGTTCGCGGCCACCATCACCGGGAACGCGGCCGCCGCGACCGCCCGACTCGGCCTCCCGTTCGTCGTGCTGCGCAGGCCGGGCTGGCAGCCAGGACCGGGCGACGACTGGCACTGGATCGACACCGTGGCCGACGCGACCGCCCTGCTGCCGGCACTGGGCCGACGGGTCTTCCTGGCCACCGGCCGGGGCAACCTGGCGGCCTTCGCCGACCGGGACGACCTGTGGTTCCTGCTGCGCTCCGTCGACCCGCCACCGCCGCCGCTGCCGACCAACCGGCTGGTGGTGCTCGACCGTGGCCCGTTCGACCTACCCGGCGAACTGGCACTGCTGCGCGAACACCGGATCGACGTGCTCGTCACCAGGGACAGCGGCGGCGACCACACCCGAGCGAAGCTCACCGCCGCCAGCGCAATCAGACTCCCGGTACTGCTGGCCCGCCGACCACCGCTGCCGGACGTTCCGGTGGTGACGACAGAGCGTGCTGCCGCCGAATGGCTGGGGGCATTGCGCCACTCGCCACCCTGAGTACCCGATAGGTGCACATATGTACATGAATCCCCCTTGTGGGGCCGACGCGTGCTCCCTACCGTTGCGAGGCTGACGACCTGCCACCGGTGCTGGAGGGGCAACACAGTGGCTACGCACGGATCGCTCCGCTCGCTCATCCGTCCCGAGGACCGCTTACCCATCGGGGCGGTGACCGCGCTGGTCCTGTTACTGCACGTGGTCGCGTGGGGCGTCCTGATCCTGCTGGTGATGCCACACCACATCGCGGGCGGCGCCCAGGTGTTCGGCATCGGCCTCGGCATCACCGCGTACACCCTCGGACTGCGGCACGCGTTCGACGCGGACCACGTCGCGGCCATCGACGACACCACCCGCAAGCTGATGGCCGAGGGCAGACGGCCGGTGTCGGTCGGCTTCTGGTTCGCCATCGGCCACTCCACAGTGGTCCTGGTGCTGGCCGCCGTCATCGCGGCGGGCGCCCACATCGTCACCACGCTGACCAGCACCACGTCCGACACCCACGAGAAGATCAGCATGGTCAGCAGTGGGGTCTCCGGCCTGTTCCTCTACCTGATCGCCGGCGTCAACCTGGTCGCGCTGATCGGCCCCGTCCGGGTGTGGCGGGCGATGCGCCGCGACGGGTTCGACAAGGCCGAACCGGTCGTCTGCCGGATCTTCGCCAACCGGTTCCTCGACGGGCTGACCCGCGCGGTCACCCGGCCGGGCCAGATGTATCCGGTGGGCGTGGTGTTCGGATTGGGCTTCGACACCGCCACCGAGGTCACCCTGCTGGTGCTGGCCGGCAGCGGCGCCGCCGCCGGGCTGCCGTGGTACGCGGTCGGCGCGCTGCCGCTGCTGTTCGCGGCCGGCATGAGCCTGCCGGACACGATCCACGGCACGTTCCTCAACGTCGCCCACCACTGGGCGGTCACCAACCCGGCCCGCAAGGTCTACAACAACATCACCGTCACGGTCCTGTCCGTCGCGGTGGCGCTCATCATCGGCAGCATCGAACTGGTCGCCGTGCTGCACGAGGACTTCGGCATCGACGACCCGGTGACCACGTGGATCGCGCGGCTGAACCTGAACAACGTCGGGTTCCTGATCGTGGGCCTGTTCCTGGTGGTGTGGGCGTTGGCCATCGCCTACTGGCGGATCGCCAAACCGGACCACCGCTGGAGCCGACACTGAAAGCGGTGGTCCGGTCAGGGCGGGTTACTGGCCGTCCAGCGCCGGTTGCGAGACCTGCTGGGTGGTGAGCGTGCCGTCGGCGTTCATGTAGACGTTGCCGGCCCACTGGCCGCCACCGGCCGGGTTGTAGGCGCGCGCCGAGCCGAAGCTGCCCGAGTCGCTGAAGTACCGCCGCCAGAACACGTTGTTCACGATGCTCACGTTGACCGCGCGGGCCGGGTTGCCGTCGTTGTCCGACGCGCCGTCACCGCAGTAGCAGGTGTAGCCGCCACCGGCCATCAGGTTGTTGCTCACCGTGATGTTCTTGTTGTTGCCGAACTCGGTGTACAGCGCGAGCGCCGAGGTCTGGTCGTTCGGGTTGAGCAGCGTGTTGTGGTCGATGGTCAGGTTGCTCGACCCGTCGCCCTGGATGGCGTCGTTGTGGTCGCCACGCATGTTCTTGCCCAGCTCGATGTAGTTGCCGCGCACGGTGCCGCTGGTCACGCCGAGGATGCCCAGTTGCGCGCCGATCAGCTTCGAGTTGGTGATCGTCACCGGTCCACCCCGGGCGACCCGGACGCTGGTGGTGACGTACACGTTGGGCGCCGAACTGGTGATGGTGCTGACGTGGTCCAGCGTGACACCGCAGGTGGCCGACTCCTGCAGCCAGATCGCGAACAGGTCCGGCGTGTTGTCACCGGTGAACGGCTCGCCGGAGTCGACCTCGACGTTGCGCAGCGTCACGTTGCACGCGGTGATGGCCAGCGTGCCCTTGACGCGCTTGTTCGAGTAGACCTGGCCCGCCGTGTTCAGCACGACGTCACCGTTGACCGTGGTCAGCGAGCCGGAGGCGCCGGTGCTGGTGGCCGAGGGCCAGGAAGCGGGCATCGGCGGCAGGTTCGCGGGCGCCTTCGCGCTGGTACCGGCGGCACTGCCGCCTGCGGCGGCCTTGCCGGGCACCGACACGGACACCTTGGGTGAGAGCGGCGAGCCCGTTCCGGCGCTGTCCACGGCCTGCACCTGGTAGGCGTACTTGTGGCCGGCCGTCGCGGTGGTGTCGCGCCACGTGGTGGCGCCGTTCACGGTGGCGACCTTCTTGCCGTCCCGGAACACCACGTACCGGGTGACCGGGTGCGCGCCGGTGGCCGCCTGCCAGGTGAGGCGGACCGCGTTGTGGTCGACGGCGGCGACCAGCTTCGCCGGGAACGCGGGCGGTGCCGTCGACGAGGTCGGGGCGAGGCCGGTGGTGGCCGCGACGACACCGTCGCCGGGAACGGCACGACCGTTGGTGGACTGGTGTCCACTGGAGACCACCCACGACACGAGTACTCCGGCGGCCAGGATCAGCACGACGGCGAGCACGGTGCGGCGGCGGAACGGTCCGAACTGGCGCCCACGACGGGGCGGCCCTGGCTCGGGCCCATTCCCTACCGGGATGACTGACGTTTCTTCTGCCTGGCTAGCGGTCGCTTCGGACATAACGGTTCAGACTCCCGGTAACGAAATCAAGAAACGGTTTCGCACCCGTGAGTAGCGTCTGTCCTCCCATCGATGATCGCAGGTGGAGCGGCCTGTACCTCGCCTGTGGACGGCCGATGCTAGCCCAGCGGGATGGCGCCGACCAAGACGTTCCGCTGGCTGTTTGTTGGCACAAACGGACAGTCACAAAGCCAGCCGAACGGATCACTTCTGTATCGCACCGGGCAGCGCAGCGTTACCGGTTGGTTCACGCCTCGCGGGTACCGATGGCGGTGGCGAAACCGGCGGCGAGCAGACCGCAGACCGACATCACCAACCAGGCCGGGCGATAGTCGGCGACGTGGACGCCGGCACCGAGCAGCGCCACCAGGATCGCCACCCCCACAGCGCTGCCGATCTGCCGCGCTGTGTTGATGATCCCGGTGCCGGTGGCGTAGCGGTTCGCCGGCAAGGTGGCCGCGCCGGCGCTGATGATGGACGCCTGGGACAGACCGACCCCGATACCGGCCAACAGCACGGCCGGCAGGTAGTCCCGGACGTAGCTGACGTCCTG
>DASXYT010000029.1:0-21760 GCA_036502345.1 Pseudonocardiaceae bacterium
ACCCGGTGCGTGTGACGTGCACCATGGGGAACGGACGCTGAGGAGGCTGGCCACACGGTGATGTACTCCCTGATGAAGCACGTTCTGCTCGGTCCCGTGCTCCGGTTGTTCTTCCGGCCCAAGGTGGAGGGAGCGGAGAACATCCCGACCACCGGTGGCGCCGTGCTGGCCAGCAACCACCTCGCGGTGGCCGACTCGTTTTTCCTGCCGCTGATGGTGACGCGCAGGGTGACGTTTCTCGCCAAGCGGGAGTACTTCACCGGATCGGGCGTCAAGGGCCTGCTGAAGAAGTGGTTCTTCACCGGCGTGGGCCAGGTGCCGATCGACCGGTCCAGCGGTGCCGCCGCCCGGGCGGCCCTGGACACCGGCGTCCGGCTGCTCACCGAGGGCTCCATGCTGGGCATCTACCCGGAGGGCACCCGCTCGCCCGACGGCAGGCTGTACAAGGGCAAGACCGGCCTGGCCAGGATGGTGCTGCAGGCCAGGGTGCCGGTGATCCCGGTGGCGATGGTGGGCACCGACAAGGCCAACCCGATCGGTTCGAAGATGTGGCGGCCCTACCCGATCCGGATCAGGATCGGCAAGCCGCTGGACTTCTCCCGCTACGACGGCCTGGCCGGTGACCGGTTCGTGGAGCGGTCGATCACCGACGAGATCATGTACGCCCTGATGGAGCTGTCCGGCCAGGAGTACGTCGACGTGTACGCGGCCAAGGTCAAGGAGGAACTGGACCGGAAGGCACTGCCGGTGTCCGAGGTGGACAAGGTGACGCCACGCCGCCCGCCGGACGCCGAGGCCGACCGCGTGCCGGAGACCAGGGTCGGCTGAGTCGGTGCGTTCAGTGCGCCGTTAGTGTCGCCTCGTGCGGTACTTCTACGACTGCGAGTTCATCGAGGACGGCGTCACGATCGAGTTGGTGTCGATCGGTGTCGTCGACGAGGAGGGCCGCGAGTTCTACGCCGTGTCCACCGAGTTCAACCCGGATCAGGCGGGACCGTGGGTGCGGCAGAACGTGCTGCCGAAGCTGCCGTCGCCCGCCGATCCGGCGTGGCGGTCCAGAGCCAGGATCAGGGCAGACCTGCTGGCGTTCCTCGGGGTCGCCGAGACCGACCGGTGTGAGCTGGAGTTGTGGGCGTGGATCGCCGCTTACGACCACGTCGCGCTGGCCCAGTTGTGGGGCGCGATGCCGGCGTTGCCCAGGGCGTTGCCCCGGTTCACCAGGGACCTGCGGCAGCGCTGGGAGGACGTCGGCAGGCCCCGGTTGCCGCAGCCACCGGCTGACGCGCACGACGCGCTCGCCGACGCGCGCCACAACCTGGTTCGGTGGCACGTGATCGAGGCCGAACGCAAGCGGTTGGGCTTTCCTGTGGACTGACTCAAGGTTGTCCACAGGCGCTGCCCGGAGGGTTGCTGCACCGATCCAGTTCGTGACACCCTTTGCGGTGTAGGACACATTGCCGGCGCCTGGTCCGGCTGATTGAGGAGCGAATGAGATGCGTATCGGCGTGCTCACCGGCGGTGGTGACTGCCCAGGCCTGAACGCGGTGATCCGCGCGGTCACCCGCAAGGGGATCGAGGAACACGGCTGGGAGGTCGTCGGGTTCCGCAACGGGTGGCAGGGGCCGCTCGAAGGACTGACCCGTCCGATCGGCCTCGGTGACGTCGAGGACATCCTGGCCAGGGGTGGCACGATCCTCGGGTCGTCGCGGACCAACCCGTTCAAGGTCGACGGTGGCGTCGAGAAGATCAGGAAGGTGCTCGCCGACAACGGTGTGGACGCCCTGGTGGCCATCGGCGGCGAGGACACCCTCGGCGTGGCCAAGCGGCTGACCGACGAGGGCATCGGTGTCGTCGGTGTGCCCAAGACCATCGACAACGACCTGAACGCCACCGACTACACGTTCGGCTTCGACACCGCGGTGCACATCGCGACCGAGGCGATCGACCGGCTGCGCACCACGGCCGAGTCGCACCACAGGGCGCTGGTCGTCGAGGTCATGGGCCGGCACGCAGGCTGGATCGCGCTGCACTCCGGCCTGGCCGGTGGCGCCAATGTGATTCTGGTGCCGGAGCGGCCGTTCAACCTCAACGAGGTCATCGAATGGGTGCAGAGCCGGTTCGAGAAGCAGTACGCGCCGATCATCGTCGTGGCGGAGGGCGCCACGCCGGAGGGCGGCGAGAACGTGCTGCTGACCGGCGCGACCGACGCCTTCGGCCACGCCCAGCTGGGTGGCGTCGGTGACTGGCTGGCCCGCGAGATCGCCAAGGCCACCGGCAAGGAGTCCCGCGCGGTCGTGCTCGGTCACGTCCAGCGTGGCGGCACGCCGACAGCTTACGACCGGGTGCTGGCGACGCGGTTCGGTCTGCACGCCGTGGACGCGGTCGCCGACGGCGACTTCGGCGTGATGGTCGCCCTGCGCGGCACCGATATCGTCCGGGTGAAGTTGTCCGAGGCGACCGCTGAGCTGAAGACCGTGCCGGCGGAGCGCTACGAGGAGGCAGAAGTCTTCTTCGGCTGATCTGGGGTTGGGCCGGGGGATGGGCAAAGAGCGGTGCCGAGGAGTTGGTGGGTCCGGTTTGGCTGGCGGGTGCGGTTCGTCCGTGTCCTGTTTGCCGACCTTGCCCGCCGCTGCCCGGCCGCTGTGCTGTGATCGGCTCATGACCGAGGCCATCGAGGCTCGGCTGGTGCGGCGGTTCGGCCCGTCGGTGCTGCCGTGGGTGGCCGATCTGCCGGACCTGATCGGCCACCTTGGCGAGCGCTGGCGGCTCACCATCGGTGAGCCGTTCGCGTCCGGCGCCTCCTCGGTCGCCATCCGGGTCACGGCTCCCAGCGGTGGAGGCGTGCTGAAGCTGAGTCCCGACCTGCCGTTCGTGGCCGAGCAGGTGGCGGTGTTGCGCCAGTTCGTGCCGAGCGGCCGGGTGCCCGACGTGCTGGCCGAGGACGCCTCGTCGGGCGCGGTACTGCTCAGCGAGATTCAGCCGGGCACCGTCGCCCACGAACTCGCCGTGCCGCCGACCCCGGCGGCTTACGCAGCCCTGCTCACCGCCCTGCACAGCGTCGACCCACCAGCACCCGGCGTCCTGCCGCGTAGCTTCCGGCAGTGGATCGACGAGTTCACGCACCGCGCGATGGGCAGGCTTGCCGAGCCGGCCATCGGCGCTCACGTGCATCAGTCCGACTTCGACCGGGCGCTGCGCGAACTGGACCTGCTGCTGGCCACGCCGTCGGACACCGTGCTGCTGCACGGCGACCTGCACTTCGGCAACGTCCTGGACGGTGGTGAACGCGGTCTGATGGCCATCGACCCGAAGGCGTGCCTCGGTGACCCGTGCTTCGACGCCGTCGACTATGTGACGGGCGGTGCGGGCCGCCCAGCGCCGGACGGCCTTGAATACCGCCTCACGACCCTGGCCGCCGAGGCTGATCTCGACCCGGCCCGACTACTCGCGTGGTGCCGAGTCGTCATCCCGGTCAACGCGCTGCCGCTGCTGGCCCGGGGTGACGTGCCGGCAGCGCAGGAACTACTCGCGATCAGCCGGTGAGGGCGCCCAGCACCAGGTAACTGGCGAACGTGCCGAGCCAGTGCTCGGCCGCGTAGCCGTAGCCGAAGACGTATCCCCAGCCTGCTTCGCGGTGCACGTCGGCGGCTCGCGCCGCCAGTTCGGCGTAGCGGTGGCCGGGCGGCAGTGCGGCGCCGATCGCCGCCCAGCACCACGCCCTGGACAGTGCCAGACCGGACAGGTGTGAGCCGTACGGGTCGGTCGGGTCGTCCACCGGGATGGGTTCGCGCAGGGTTGCCCACCGCGGTGTGTCGAGGTCCGGCAGGAACGCCTCCAGCCAACCGGCGAACCCGGCAGGGTCCAGCACCCTGCGCATCAGGTCGGCCTCGACCAGCGCGGGGGAGAGGAAATCGGCGGCGTCCGGCTCGTAGCCGCCGTAGTTCACATCGTTGGTGAACCACCTGCGGGCCGCGGCGACGCACGAGTCGGCAAGTTCGGTGTCGTCGCCCGCGCGCGCCAGGTCCAGCACCAGGCCGAGTGCGAAGGCGCTGTTGGTGTGCGTGCCCACCCTGGTCGGCAGGGCTGCCTTGGCCAGCCAGGCCAGCCACCGTTCGCGCAGCACCTCGACCAGCGGCGACAGGTTCTTGGCCCAGTCCACGGCCCTGGCCGCCGGGTCGGCGGCCGCCCACGCGCGCAGTTCGGCGTCCAGCATGAGCAGCCATGCCCACCCGTAGGGGCGTTCCCAGTGGGCGCCTGCCTCGGTGCGGAAGAACTCGGCCTCGGTCTCGCAGCCGTCGATCGTGACCAGCCGGTCCAGCACGGCGGCGGCCGCTGCCGCGTCGGGCAGGTCGGGCCGCGATCGCAGGAGCCGGACGATGAGCCACGTCTGGTGCACGCAGGAGTGCCAGTCGTAGCTCCCAGCGAATACAGGATGGCGCGTCCGTTGCGGCACGAGTTCCTCGGCCGAGTGAACGAAGTGCGTCCAGTGCACCGGATAGTCACGCTGGACGTTCGCCACCGCGGTGTTCAGCAGACGGTTCGCGTCACTGTCATCCAAACGGGTGGTCACGTCGTGTCATCCTGCCGGGTGGCACGAGAATCCGACAGCGTTTTCGGTAGGCCGGTTGACCTAATTTGATGGCGATCATGAGACTACTCAGCAGATTTCGGGCGAACCGCCCGCTGGCCGAAAGGCCTGGAGGGCCGCCTACCCTGAGAGGGTGAACAGGACCGTCGACGTGCAGGTGGGAATGTGATGTCGGGTTTGAAATCGTGGACCGTCGACGTGCCGGTGGACGAGTTGCCCGAGCTGCCGCCGCTGCCCCCCGAGCTACGTCGCAAGCTCGACGACGCGCTTGCCCGCCCCGCAGCCCAACAACCCCGCTGGCCGGACGCCGAGCAGGTGCGCAAGGTGCGTGCCGTGCTGGAGAGCGTCCCGCCGATCACCGTGCCCACCGAGATCGACCACCTGCGTGACCAGTTGGCCCAGGTCGCCAGGGGTGAGGCGTTCATGCTGCAGGGTGGTGACTGCGCCGAGACCTTCGCCAGCAACACGGAGCCGCACATCCGGGGCAACGTGCGCACCCTGTTGCAGATGGCGGTCGTGCTCACCTACGGCGCCAGCCTGCCGGTGGTCAAGGTCGGTCGCATCGCAGGCCAGTACGCCAAGCCGAGGTCGGCCGAGCTGGACGCCCTCGGGCTGCCGTCCTACCGAGGCGACGTGGTCAACTCGCTGGCCGCGACGCCCGAGGCCAGGGTGCCCGACCCGTCCCGCATGATTCGTGCGTACGCCAACTCCGGCGCCACGATGAACCTGCTGCGCGCCCTGACCAGTGGTGGCATGGCCGACCTGCACCGCGTGCACGACTGGAACAAGGACTTCGTGCTCCAGTCGCCCGCCGGTGAGCGCTACGACGAACTGGCCTCCGAGATCGACAGGGCGCTGCGCTTCATGTCCGCGTGTGGCGTGTCCGACAGCAGCCTGAACGCCACGGAGATTTTTGCCAGCCACGAGGCGCTGGTGCTCGACTACGAGCGCGCGATGCTCAGGATGGACACCCGCGAGGACGACGCGCGGCTGTACGACCTGTCGGCCCATTTCGTGTGGATCGGCGAACGGACCAGGCAGCTGGACGGCGCGCACATCGCGTTCGCCGAACTGCTGGCCAACCCGCTGGGCCTGAAGATCGGCCCCACCACCAGCCCGGAGCAGGCCGTCGAGTACGTGGAGCGGCTCAACCCGAAGAGCATCCCCGGCCGGCTGACCCTGATCAGCAGGATGGGCAACGGCAAGATCCGCGACGTGCTGCCGCCCATCGTGGAGAAGGTCACGGCGTCCGGCCACCAGGTGATCTGGCAGTGCGACCCGATGCACGGCAACACGCACGAGTCGTCCACCGGCTACAAGACGAGGCACTTCGACCGGATCGTGGACGAGGTGCAGGGCTTCTTCGAGGTGCACCGCCAGTTGGGCACCCACCCCGGCGGCATCCACATCGAACTGACCGGCGAGGACGTCACCGAGTGCCTGGGCGGCGCGCAGGAAATCTCGGACATCGACCTGGCCGGCCGGTACGAGACAGCGTGCGACCCGAGGCTGAACACCCAGCAGTCGCTGGAACTGGCCTTCCTGGTAGCGGAGATGCTCCGCTCGTAGGCGGCAGATCTGCCCGAACGGCCTGGTCGGCACACCCCGACCGGGCCGTTCGCCGTCCCGGCCACGATCGTGAGTCGACAGCCCGCTGGGTGAGTTGGCCGCTGGCGGGGGCGAGTCGACCGTCCTACCCGCCAAGTCGGCTACTCCAGCGGCCGAGTCGACCGCGCGGCCAGCCGAGTCGCAGGCTCGGGCGGCCGAGTCGTCCGCTGCGAGGGGCGAGTCGACTGCCCAGCCGGGTGAGCTGACTGCTCTGCCGGGCGAGTCGACCGCTGGCGTGGGTGAGTTGCCTATCCGCTGGGTGAGTTGGCTGGTCATCTCATCAGGTGAGTTGGCTGCCGCGGTGGCCAAGTCGACCGCCCAGTCGGGCGAGTCGACAGCCGAGCGGGGGGAGTCGGCTGCCCACCTGACGAGGCGACTGCCCCAGCGGGCGAGTCGGCTGCTGCGCCTGGCGTGTCGACTGCCCCAGCGGGCGCGTTGACTGGGCCGCCGGGCAAGTCGATTGCTGGTGCCGGTGGTCGACCGCAGCGGTGAGGCGAGTTGACCGTTCAGTCGCGCGAGTCGACTGCTCCTGCCGACGAGTTGGCTGCCCACCACGTGAGTCGGCTGCTGCGGCCGGCGAGTTGCCCGTTGCGGCGGGCGAGTTGACCGCTCAGCGCTCCCGAACTACGGGAACACTCCTAGCGTCACCACCGTGCCCGGCGCCACCAGCGTGCCCGCCGTCGGCGACTGCACCACCACCGGGCCGTTCGGGTCGTTGGCCAACGCCTGTATCTGGGCCTGCAGCCCCAACGTCTGCAACGCCTGTTGCGCCGCTGCTGCCGGTTGCCCGGTCAGTGCCGGCACCGGCACCGCGTTGGACACCTGCACCCCGACCTTGTTCCCGTCGGGAGCCGTCGCGCCCGCCCCGGGGTCGGTCTTGATCACCGTGCCACCCGGCACGTTCGCGTCAAATGTCTGTGGCTCGTCGTACGGCTGGAACCCCGCCTGGGTGAGCGCCGCGAATGCCTGATCATGTGGCTGGCCGACGACGTTGGGCACTGGGTTCGGCGCTGGCCCCTTGCTCACCACCACGACCACCGGCGAACCGAGATTGAGTTGCGTGCCCGGCCCGGGATTCAGACCGACGACAGCTCCTTTGGGCACAGTGTTGTTGTACGCATCCTGATTGGGGTCCAGCCGAGGTGAGAGCTGCGCCTTCCTCACCTGCTGCTCGACGACGTCCGGCGAAGCACCCGGCGTGACATCCGGGACGATCGGCTTGCCCTCCGAAATGACCACAGTGATGGTCGAACCCCGTAATGCCCGCTGGCCGATCGACGGCGTCGTGCTGACCACCTGACCGGCCGGCACGGTGTTGTTGTGCGCCTGCGTGATGGCGCCGCTCAGGTCGGCGTCCTGCAGCGTACGTTCGGCGGTTGTCGGGTCGAGGCCGCCGATCCTGGGCACCGCCGTCCACCGGCCGCTGCCGAACCACCACGCCGCCACACCGAGCACCGCGGCCAGCACCAGCACCACGGCCACCCAGATCAGCATCGTGCGTCTGGCTCGCTGCCGCTGCGCCTCGTACGGGGTCCGCGATGGCCGGGGCGGCTCAGCAGGGCGCGGCTGCCCGACCCTGGCGTACGGATCGACCGTGCCGATCCCGGCCTGCTGGGCTGCGGCAGCCTGGTACTCGCCCCTGGACAGCGCCCTGGTGCCCTGCGGCCCGATCGGCCCCGGCCGCACCGGCGGCGTCCGCACGGTGCTCCCCAACGGGTCATCAGCCTGTGGCGGCCCGATGAACTGGGTGGCCAACGCGCTGGGTTGCACCTTCGCCGTCGTGTCGTCCACCGAAGAAGCAGGCACAGCAGCGGGCGGCGACAGCATCGTCGAGCTCTCCTCGGCCCAGTGCCGGCCACGGGCCGGCAGCGGCAATGGCCCAGACGAAACAGACGGAGCAGGCGTGGGAGCGGGCGGGACCGGCACCGGCACCCGATGCAGGCCGAGTGAGTTGCGGGTGCGCACCAACTCGTCCAGGAACGCGGCAGCGTCCGACGGGCGCAGCGAGGGATCACGCCGGGTCGCGCGCAGCACCAGGTCGTCCAGTGCGGCAGGGATGTTGGCCGCCGACTCGCTGGGCGGCGGCACGTCGTCGTTCACGTGCCGGTAGGCCACCGAGATCGGGGTGTCGCCGATGTAGGGCGGGTTCCCGGTCAACATCTCGTAGCACATGATGCCGGCCGCGTAGACGTCACTGCGTGCGTCCGCCGCGCCGCTCTCCACCTGTTCGGGGGACAGGTAGGCGACCGTGCCGAGGATCGTGCTGTCGCTGGTGAAACCCGCCGTTGCCACGGCCCTGACCAGGCCGAAGTCGGCGACCTTGACGATGCCGCCCTGGCCGATCAGCACGTTCTCCGGCTTCACGTCCCGGTGCACGAGGCCGGCTCGGTGCGCCGAGGCCAGCGCGGACAGCACCGGTTCGAGCACGCTGATGGCCAGCGGGACCGGCAGCGGACCCTCCTGCAGCAGGTCGCGCAGAGTACCCCCGGCAACGAGTTCCATGACGAGGTAGACGTTTTCGCCGTCCACGCCCTGGTCGTGCACGGCGACCACGTTCGGGTGATGCAGCCGTGCCGCCGCTCGCGCCTCCAGCTCGAACCTGTCGATGAACGACCGGTCCTGCGCGAACTTCGACTCCATCACCTTGATCGCGACGGGACGGTCCAACCGCAGGTCAAGGCCTGAGTAAACACTGGACATGCCGCCACGGGCGAGCAGCGCGTCGACCCGGTAGCGGCCCTCTAGCACCGCACCGAGAACATCTACGCCATTGGCTTCCACGTCTGTCGATGGTACGGAGCCCGTCACGCAAACATCCCTCGACTGGCGCAGGGCGCCCGAGGCCGTGTTGTGGCATGGTTGGCAACCGTGAGTGCGATACCCACCGCCGAGGACGTCCTCGACCGGTCGTACGAGGTACTGACGTTGCCCGAGGTAGCCGAGTCGGTTGGTCAGCCGGTCACCCGGGTGCAGCAGATGGTGCGGGACGGCCACCTGGTGGCCTTCCGCAGGGACGGGGTGATGGTCGTTCCCGCCTTGTTCCTCAATGGTGAAGGCGTCGTGAAGGGCCTGCCCGGCACGCTGACGGTGCTCCGGGATTCCGGCTTCTCCTTCGAGGAGATGCTGCGCTGGCTGTTCACCGCCGACGAGACCCTGCCCGGCTCCCCGATCGAAGCCCTGCGGACCAACCGCGGCCGGGAGGTGAAACGCAGGGCTCAGGCACTGGCCTTCTAGCGGCCCCGCCTCCGCATACAGTCCGCCACTCGGCGGACCGCTGACGGCCGGCATCGCTGCGCGTGGTGGAACTCACGCGCAGCGATGGATGACGTCACGGCATGTTCACGTTGCTGCCTGATGGATTGATCGAGCTTGGAGTCAGCCGGCAACGCGTCACCGTGGACCAGCACGTCGGTGTGTCCTCACCGAGGGAGTCGTATGCGGTTCGCCCTGCTCGCCCTGGCTCTCGGCGCGTTCGCCGTGGGCACCAACGAGTTCGTCATCATGGGCCTGCTGCCCAATGTGGCAGGCGATGTCGGCGTGTCCATTCCGACCGCCGGCGGGCTGATCTCCGGCTACGCGCTGGGTGTCGTCATCGGCGCCCCGCTGCTCACCGTCGCCGCGTCACGGATGCCACGCAAGAGGGCGCTGCTGCTGTTCATGGGCTGGTTCGTGCTGGGCAACGTGCTGTCCGCCCTGGCCCCGAACTACGGCCTGCTGTTCGCGGCCAGGGTGTTCGCAGGCCTGCCGCACGGCGCGTTCTTCGGTGCCGGCGCGCTGGTCGCCGCGTCACTGGTGGACCGGAGCAGGCGGGCCAGGGCCATCTCCAGGATGTTCCTCGGCCTGACCATCGCCAACATCGTCGGCGTCCCCGCTGCCACGCTGATCGGCCAGCACCTCGGCTGGCGGGCGGCGTTCTGGGTGGTGGCCGGCATCGGCGTGCTGTCGGTGGCCGCGATCCTGGCCGTGGTGCCGCACCAGGACAACCGCGCGGCGGGCGGGCAGTTGCGGGCCGAGTTCGCTGCGTTCGCCAACCCGCAGGTCTGGCTGTCGCTGGCGATCTGCGTGTTCGGCTTCGCAGGCGTGTTCGCCTCGTTCAGCTACATCACACCGATGATGACCGACCTGGCCGGTTTCCGGCCCGCCGCCGTCACGTTCCTGCTGGCCCTGTTCGGGCTCGGTATGACGGTGGGCAACATGATCGGCGGCCGGTACAGCGACCGGAACCACAACCGCACACTGGTGCTCGGCATGGTCGCGCTCGGCGCCGTACTGCTGGTCTTCCTGTTCACGGCGCACTCGCCGGCCGCGGCCGCGATCACGCTGTTCCTGCTCGGTGTCGCCGGGTTCACCGTGGCGTCGCCGCTCCAGGTGCGGGTGATGGAACAGGCGCCGCACGCGCCCACCCTGGTGTCGGCCGCTCTGCAGTCCGCGTTCAACACGTCCAACTCGCTGGGCGCCTACCTGGGTGGCGTCGTCATCGCCGCCGGGTTCGGCTACGCGTCGCCGAACTTGGTCGGTGTCGGGCTGGCCGTTGTCGGGCTCATGTTCGCCACCGTGTCGGCCGTGCTGGCCCGTAGGTCCCGGTTCAACCACCCGGACGACAGGCGCAACGGATCCGGCCGGACCAGCGACACGGCGGCCAGTCCCGCGGCCAACGCCGTGGTGGCCAGGTAGGCGGCGTCGTAGAGCCCGAACGTGCCGTCCGGGAACGTCATCAGCACGATCCACACCGAGAAGAACACGCCGACCACCAGCGCCCGGCTGGTCCAGGCCAGGCCTGCCGCCGCCACCAGTACCCAGCTGAAGTACCAGGGCAGCGTGGCCGGCGAGAGCAGGATGACCACCAGCAGGGCGACAGCGGCCCTGCGCATGATGACGGCGGGCTCGCCGTGCCTGGCCAGCCACCACTGCCTGGCCACCAGCACGAGCAGCAGCAGCCAGCCGAGCGTGCGGGTCACGGTGAGGATGCCGTGCAGGTCGGGACTGGCGAACAGGCTGCTCACGATGTAGATCAGCTGGCCGACCGCTGTCGGCAGCGACAACCACTCGATCACCAGGTACGACGTGCTCAGCGCCGGCAGCCAACCGAGGTTCACACCGGCCAGGAACGTGCACGCCGCGAATGTGGGCAGGATGACGGCCAGGCCCAGCACGGTGGCCCTGCCCAGCCGCCTACGCCACGGTCCGGTCAGCCGGCTCGCCCAGATCAGCACCAGGAACGGCAGCAGCACACCTGCCGTCGCCTTGATCGCGAAGGCAAGCGTGACCAGCAGGAATCCCCGTCGGTAGCGGCGGTCCAGCACGAGCACCGTGCCGGCCGCCAGCAGTCCGATCATCAACAGGTCGTTGTGTCCGCCGCCGACCAGATAGGCCAGCACGAGCGGGTTGGCCGCGACCAGCCACAGCGCGAGCGGGGGAGAGCCACCCAGCCGTACGGCCAGCCGGGGTAGCGCCCAGCACAGCAGCAGCATGCCGGTGCACAGCGTGGCCCGCATGGCGATCACGCCGACCACGGTGCTCTGCCCGGTGACCAGCACGACCGACTTGGCGATCAGGATGAACAGCGGCCCGTACGGCGTCGGCGTGTCCTGCCAGGTCGGGTCGACGTTGGCGGACAGGTGGTCGTTGAGCACCGAGACGCCGTACTGGTACGGGTTGAACCCGTGCAGCGCGAGATCGCCCTGCGCCAGGTACGTGAACATGTCCCTGCTGAACAGCGGGGGAGCGATCAGCAGCGGCAGCATCCAGGCGCCGATCGCGATCAGCATGCCCCTGCGGTCCACGATGCCGGCGCGTACGTCCCTGCCCAGCCGGACCCACGACCAGACGATCAGCGCGATGCCGACGTAGACCACGGCGACGGCCATCTGCTTGCCGTGCCCGTAGCCCAGCCAGCTGAACGCCGTGCCGTCCAGGATCGGGTTGGGTTCGAGCACCGAGGCCGCGCCGATACCCCCGCCGGCCATGAGAATTGCCCCGAGCATGCCCGTGGCGATGGTACGCACCGGAACGGGCAGATATTCGGGTTCCGACCCGACAGGCAACACCGAAGGTGTGGGGGCGAAGGTCATCGCGCCGAATCCAATCACAGCGCGGAGCGTGGTCTTCGCCGACCTTCGGTTAACGACCCGGCTGTGCCTTCTCCGCCACGACGTACGCGGCCAGCCCCTCGGCGCATCGCTTGATGAACCTGGAAAGGACCAGCTGGTAGAACCAGCCGGTGCCGGGGACCTTGCCCTGGAAGGTGGAGTGCCAGTGGATGGTGGTTCCGTCACCGTCCGTGTCCAGGTCGACGTCCGCCCGGTAGCCGGTGATCGGCAGGCCGTGCTCCAGCTCGTAGCTGAACCGGCGGTCCGGCACGAGTTCGGCGATCCGCTCGATGCTGGTCACCCTGCCGGTGCGGAAGACCCGGATCGCGCCGATGCCCTGCGGCTCGGCTGCACCCTCGCTGCGCAGCTCGAACGAGCCGATCGGCGACCAGACCGGCCAGGTCGCGCCGTCCCGCAACAAGGCGTAGAGCGCGGCGGGACTCGCGTTGGCACGCACCCGCACGTCGATCATCCGCTGTCCCATGTACCAGATGGTACATGCATTGGTGCAGGATGGACACATGCCAGGTGACCCGAAGGCCCGACTGCTCGCCGCCGTCATCGACGAGTTGACCGAGCACGGCCTCGGCGAGGGCAGCCTGCGTGCGCTCGCGACCGCGGTGGGCACCAGCCACCGGATGCTGATCTACCACTTCGGCTCCAAGGAGGGCCTGCTGATCGAAGTGGTCAGGGAGATGGAGCGGCGCCAGCTGGCAGCGCTCGCCGACCTGGAACGCGAGTTGGACGCCGATCCGGCGCTCGGCCCGGGTGACCTGATCCGCCGGTTCTGGCAGCGGCTGTCCGACCCGGTGCTGTGGCCCGCCGAGCGGCTGTTCTTCGAGTTGTACGGCCAGGCGCTGCAGGGCCGGGAGGGCACGACGCCGTTCCTGGACGGCATCGTGGAGTCCTGGCTCGGCCCGGTGACCGAGCTGGCGGTGCGCCAGGGCAGCCGGCCGGAGGTGGCCCGCGCCGACGCCCGGTTCGGCCTCGCCCTGACCAGGGGGCTGCTGCTGGACCTGCTGGCCACCGGCGACCGGCAGGGCGTCGACCAGGTGATGGACCAGTTCGTGGCCGCCTACGAGGCGTTGGTGCTGACCCGCGCGTCAACCGGTGGCTGACGGCGCGCAGTCCACCCACTGACCTGGCGGGCACGCGTGCGACCTGGCCACCAGCGCGGCCACGAGCGCGTCGGCGGATGGCCGGTTCGGGGTCGACGTGACCAGGGCCGCACTGCACGACGTATGGCTGACCGACCGGCACGCGGTGAGCTGGCCGTCCGCCTGGGAGCGCCACACCGCCGTGTCGGTCACCCCGTACTTCCACACCTGGGGGTGGCCGGCGCTGTCCTGGTAGTTGATCACGTACACGTAGGCGCGGCCGGTGGTCCGGCTCCGATCGGTGGGCGCTGCCTTCGCCGCGGCGGTCGTCTCGTCGGCCAGCGTGCCCAGATCCGGTGGCGCCGCAAGGGCTTCCGCCGTCCAGTCCACTTCGTACGGATGTTGGCCCGGTGTCGCGTGTGCACGGTCGAAGAACGACGTCCACTGTGTCGAACTGTTGGTGCACGCCGCCGTCGCCGACTTGCCGGCGGCCACCGGCCCCACGACGGCCCGGCACGTGCCGGTGGGCTGGTTGTCGCCGGTCCAGTTGCCGGCCACCACGACCTTGCTGGCCACCGAACTCGCGTTGGTGAACGTGACGACCACCGAGCAGGCGGCCGCCGTGCACGTGCCCCAGTTCTGCCCGCCCTGCTCGATGTCCACCGACGTGTCGACGGCCGTGCCCAGCTGTTTGGCCTGCTGGTTGAGGTTCTGATAGATGCCGGCCTCGCTGCCGGACACGTCGGCGACGTCCAGCGACACCTGGCGCGCGGTGCCCAGGCCGGCGGGCACGGCCACGTGCAGCACGCCGTGGGTGCCGGTGGCCGCGAGGTCGATCGTGCTGTTGCCGGCTCCGATGTGCAGCGCCTTGACGCCGTGCACCGCGGACGTCGGCTGGTCGGCCAGCGGGTCGTTCACCGTGCTGCCCACTCGCTGGACCAGGTAGTTGGCGAACGTGTGCGGCCGCAGCACCAGCCCGATGTCCATGCCGATGGTCACCGACGGCACCTTCACCCATCTGCTGTCCACCGCGTCCGCCTCGCTGCCCGGGTCGCCGGACAGCAGTGACCAGAACTGGGCGGGCGCGTCCACGTAGAGGACGCCGTCCACGACGACCAGCGAGCCCTGCTGGCCGCCGACGGTGAGCGAGCCGCCCGCCTCGCCGGTCGCGGTGACGCTGACGTCGAGGGTGATCTGCCTGCCGTTGGGGTTGGCCAGCGTGCCCCGGTAGTGCAGGACGCCCGCCTCGGCCAGGTCGAGCAGGGACTGTCGCACCGTCTGGCCGGCCGACAGGACGGGCACCGGCAGCGCGGCCGCCTGCCCGCCGAGCGGCTCGGCACACGCTGCACAGGCGAGCACGAGCAGCGGCAGCAGGAACAGCAGCCGCCGTGCACGTGCGTGGGGTGCCGGTCGCGGTCGGCACTGGGGCGTGGCCGGTCCCGGCCGGCGCTCTGGCCTGCCGTTTCGCACGCTCGCCCGATTCATCCACACTCCCGCCCTGCGCCACGTACGGTGGCGAATCCAGTGTGCCCTGGCTGGCTCACGGGACGGTCACGGCCGCCGGATTCCAGTCTGTGGATGCCGTTTTCCGTACAGCGCCCACCTCACTACGCTGGGTGTGTGACGACGGTTGTGCAGCGGCTGGGCTCGGGACGCCCCGTGTTCTCTGTGGAGTTCTTCCCACCGAGGGACGAGGCGGAGGAGCAGGTCCTGTGGCGGTCCGCCCGCAAGCTCGAACCGCTCGACCCGGCCTTCGTGTCCGTGACCTACGGCGCAGGCGGCTCGACGCGGGACCGCACCGTGCGCACCACCGGCAGGGTGGCGAGGGAGACCACGCTGGTGCCGATGGCGCACCTGACGGCGGTCGACCACTCGGTGGCCGAGTTGCGCAACGTGATCGGCTGGTATGCGGAGATCGGCGTGCGCAACATCCTGGCGGTGCGTGGCGACCCGCCCGGTGCCCCGAACGGTGACTGGACGCCGTGCGACGACGGGCTGACCTACGCCGAGGAACTGGTCCGGCTGGTCCGCGAACTCGGCGACTTCTGCGTCGGCGTCGCCGCGTTCCCCTACGGCCACCCCCGCTCGGCCGACCTGGACACCGACACCCGGTACCTGGTGCGGAAGCTGCGCGCCGGTGCCGACTTCGCGATCGCGCAGCTGTTCTTCGAGGCCGACGACTTCCTGCGGCTGCGGGACCGGGTCGCGGCCGCCGGGTGCGACACGATCATGCTGCCCGGCCTGATGCCGCTGACCACGCCGCGCACGCTGGCCAAGACGATCGAGCTGTCCGGGTCGAGCGCGCCGAAGGCACTGCTGGACCGGCTGGCGCCGTTGGCGAACGACCCGAAGGCGTTCCGCGCGGAAGGCATCGACGTGGCCACCGAACTGGGTCGGCGACTGCTCGACGAGGGTGTGCCGGACCTGCACTTCTACACGTTCAACCGGGCACAGGCGACCACCGAGGTCGTCCAGCGGCTCGGCCTGGTGCCGGTGCGGTCGGCCGGCTGATCTGGACGGGTGCGGCTCTAGACCGGTGCGGCCGCCAGGTAGGCGCGTTCCTTCTTCAGGTTGCGTCGCCTGGCCAGCAGCGCGAGGCCGGCGATGAACAACGAGATCAGGGCCGTGCCGCCACCGAGGGACAGCGCCCAGAAGCGCCAGTTGCGGCTGTTGCCCAGCGCGTACTGGTCGGTGACGCTGAACGACGTGACCCCGCCCGCCTTCATGATCCAGCTGACCGTGTCGTCGTCCTGCACGCCGTCCGACCGCGTGACCGGGCCGGGGAAGTTGACCTTGAGCTGGACGTCCACCCCGCTCGGCGGCAGTTGGCTGAGGTCGACGGAGCCGTCCATCGTGACCAGATCGCCTGCCCGCTGGAAAGCGATGTGGTAGGTGCCGTTCTCGTTGCTGATCGCGGACGAGAACGCGGTCATCTCGTCGAAGTCGAGGTTCTTGAACGTCACGGTGTTGCCCACGTAGCCGTCCGCCGAGTACGGCTTCGTGGTGACCCGGTTCGCCATCTCGGTCGGGATGGCCAGTTGCGGCCCCTTGCTGCTCTCCGCGGTGGGGAGCGCGGCGATCAGCACGTTGCCGGACACCAGGTCCGATGAGGACACGGCCAGCGCTGCGTGCACCTGCACGCAACCGCTGGCGAGCAGTCCGACGGCCACGAGGGCGATCGTCAGTGCGAGCGCTCGTGGGCCGCGTCGACGCGGGCTTGCCTTGGGCACGCGGGTCATCCTGCCAGCCGGGGGCCGCGTCACGACATATCCGGTGGCGGCCTGTCGAGGTCACGGTAGCGTGCTGGCATGTCTCCGAAGTCCAGGATCCACGAGATCAGTGACCGCTTTGTTGAGGACTACGCCCGCCACGACCCGATCGTGGCCACCCTCGCCGGTGTCGACGGGTACGACGACCAGCTGACCGACTTCTCGCCCGACGGTGTCCGAGCCAGGGCCGAGGTCGGCGCGGCGGCGTTGCGCGAGATCAACGCCGAGACCCCCGTCGACGACGCGGACCGGGTCGCGCAGGCGGTGTTCGTCGAGCGGACCACCGCGGACCTGGACCTGCACGAGGCCGATCTGGTGATCGCCGACCTCAACGTGATCGAGAGCGCGCCGCAGAACACCAGGATGGTGTTCGACCTGATGGCCACCGAGACGGCGGACGACTGGGCCGTGCTGGCCGCCCGGCTGGCCAAGGTGCCCGACGCGGTCGCCGGCATGCGCGCCGCGTATTCGTACGGTGCTGATCACGGTCACGTCTCCGCGCTGCGTCAGGTGTCGAAGGTCGCAGAGCAGTGCGAGACCTGGTCCGGCCAGGACGGCTTCTTCGCGTCGCTGATCAGTGACGCGAAGGACGTGCCCGGCGTGACCGACGCGCTGCGCACCGACCTGGAGGCAGGCGCCGTCGCGGCGGCCACCGCGTACGCCGATCTCGGCCACTTCCTGCGCACCGAACTCGCCCCGAAGGCGCCGCACAAGGACGCTGTCGGCGCGCAGGCGTACGGGTTGAAGCTGCGCTACTTCACCGGCGCCACGGTGGATCTGAACGAGCTGTACCACTGGGGCTGGGACGAGTTCTTCCGGATCGAGACCGAGATGAAGCAGGTCGCGGCCCGGATCAAGCCGGGCGGGACGCTCGCCGAGGCGGCTGCGGCGTTGGATGCCGATCCCAGGTACCAGTTGGCCGGTGCCGATGCGTTGCAGCGGTGGATGCAGGAGCTGTCCGACGGAGCGCTGGTGGCGCTTCGGGGCACCCACTTCGACCTGCCCGACGCGCTGATGAACCTGGAGTGCCGGATCGCGCCGCCGGGTGGCGGAGCGGGTGCGTACTACACGGGCCCCAACGCCGATTTCACGCGGCCTGGCCGGATGTGGTGGGCGTTGGTGCCCGGCCAGGAGGAGTTCAGCACCTGGCGCGAGGTCAGCACCGTCTATCACGAGGGCGTGCCGGGGCATCACCTGCAGATCGCCACCGCCGTGTACCAGGCCGAGACACTCAACCGGTTCCAGCGGCTGCTGTCCGGCACGTCGGGGCACGCGGAAGGTTGGGCGCTGTATGCGGAGCGGCTGATGCGTGAGCTGGGTTACCTGTCCGACGACGGTGACCTGATGGGCATGCTGGACGCCCACCTGTTCCGGGCCGGCCGGGTGATCATCGACATCGGTATGCACCTGGAGCTGGAGATCCCGAAGGGCACCGGATTCCACGAAGGCGAGCGGTGGACGCCGGACCTGGGGCTGGAGTTCATGACGACCCGGACGTTGACGGACCCGGGGGTGCTGCCCGACGAGATCGACAGGTACCTGGGGTGGCCGGGCCAGGCGCCGTCGTACAAGCTCGGCGAGCGGGTGTGGCTGGCAGCGCGGGACGACGCGAAGCAGCGCGACCCGGAACACTTCGACCTGGCCAGGTTCCACAAGCAGGCGCTGGAGATGGGCTCGATGGGCCTGGACACGCTGCGCGAACGCTTGGCAGCGTTGTAGGCGGTCGGTTGGGCGGGCTTCGTCGCGGCTGGTGGCGGCGCGGCTGGGCGGCTGTGCGGCGACGGCAGATTCAGCTGAGCGGATAGCGCGGCGCGGTTCGCGTGTCGACTTCCCGGGCGGGTGAGTCGACCGCCGGTGTGGCGAGTCGACTGCCTGGGTGGGCGAGTCGCCCGTCGGCGTGGGCGGGTCGGCTGTCGGCGCGGGCGAGTTGGCTGTTGGCGTCGGCGAATCGATTGGCTGTCTTGTGGATGGTGGGCGGCGGGCCGTCGCGGCGGAGGCGCGAACAGCTGGCGCGGTTGGTGTGTCGACCTCCCCGACGGGCGAGTCGACCGCCAGCGTGGGCGAGTCGCCCACCGGCGTGGACGAGTCGCCCACCTGCGTCTCGACCGCCAGTGCGGGCGAGTCGCCCACCGGCGTCGTCGAGTCGCCTTCCGGGGTGCGCGGGTCGACTGTCAGCGTGGGCGAGTCGCCTTCCGGGGTGGGCGAGTCGGCTGCCTGCGTGGGCGATTCGGCGGGCTGCGGGGGCGAATTGGTTGCCTGGAAGGCCGAGTCGGCTGCCTGCGGGGGCGGTCGGTCGCCGGCGTGGGCGAGTCGGCCACCGGTGCGGCCGAATCGGCTGTTGGCGGGCGCGAGTCAGCTGTTGGCGTGGATGAGTTGGCTCGTAGCGTTGTGGGTTGGGTGGCTGTGTCGCTCCGGGGGCAGCAGATGGCTGACGGCCCGGTTCACTGCCAAGGGCGGCGCTCCTGGCGTGTCGACTTCTCCGGCGGGCGAGTCGTCCCTCTGCGTCGATGAGTCGGCCGGCCGCGTCGTCGGGCCGCGGGTATGGGCCGCGCGAACGCCGCGCCGCCGTCCCGTTTTGTGTGTCGACTTTCCTGGCGGGCGAGTCGACCCTCCGCGTCGGCAAGATGGCCGCCCACGCGCAAGTGGCTGGCGTGTCGACCCTTGGCGTCCGCGAGTCGACTCGCCAAGGAGCGGTCAGGTCCCCGGTTGCTCCAACGGCAGCCGATGCCCGAGCACCGCGAACGGTCGGGGGTCGCCCGCGAACAGGTAGTCCCGCAGCACATCCTGGAACCCGACCCGCCGGTACAGCCGCCACGCCCGCGACGGGCCCTCCGGCGTGGACAGCAACGTCGTCTCCGCTCGCACACCGTCCAGCAGGTGCCGCAGCAGACCCTCGCCAAGACCCCGGCCCTGCGCGCTGGGCCGCACGTGCAACTCGGTCAGCTCGAAGTAGTCAGCCATCCACGCACTGACCGCCGCCGTGCCCGCCGACGTCAACAACCCTCGCCGCACCTGTTCGTGCCACCACTGGCCGGCCGCGCCGCGATAGCCGTAGCTCACCCCGACCAGCGCCCCGTCACCGTCCACCGCCGCCACACACCGCCAGTCCTGGCGCAGCATGTGCGCCAGCCACATCGGCGCTCGCTGTTCCGCCGTGCCCGGCGGGTAGCGCATCGCGGTCACATAGATGTCCAGGGCCTCCGCCAGCCGGGCACGCAACTCGTCGACGCTCAGTTCGACGAACCTGTGCTGGGGGAGGGGTACGGCCGTTGCCACGGCTACTGATCATCCTCCTGGCCCGAGACGTTCGCGGGAGTACCCGATGTCAGTTCGACCAGCCCGGCGAACGTGATCGGAAAGACCGATTTCGGATGCCCTGCCGCCGCCCACACCTCCGGGTAACCAGCCAGCGCCGTGTCCACCAGGGTCCGGATCGGTGCCGGGTGGCCGATCGGGGCCACACCACCGATGGCCTGGCTGGTGTGGGTACGGACGAACTCGGCGTCGGCGCGATCGACCCGGTCGACGCCGACCAGCGTGGCCAGCAGGGTCTGATCGGCTCGGTGCGCACCGGAGGTCATCACGAGCAACGGTGTCACCTCGGCGCCGCGCACGGCCTTGAAGACCAGGCTGTTCGCGATCGCCCCGACCTCGATGCCCAGCGCGGCCGCCGCCAGCGCGGCCGTGTGCACCGCGTCGGGGAGGATCCGCAACCCGGTTGCCGAGTCGGGGAAGCCCGCCTCGGCCAGCCCGGCGACGACCTTCCGCACGCTGGGATGTTCCCGCTCGCTCATCTGTCCTACTCCTCGTGCGCCGAAGTGACCCAGCCCATCACATCACGGCCCACCCTGGCAGGAGTGTTGAGCGTGTCGGGGTTCCGGGTTATTCTCGTACTGTTCGAACATGTGTTCGAGCAGCGTGCTCGGTGGTGGGGCGGGGGAAGCGCCTCGCCACCGGGTTCCGCCGGCTTCCCCTCGGCGGACTCGTCGCATCGCCGACGTTTCCGACGTCACCAGGAGGCAGCCGATGTCCGCTCTGATCGACTTCCCGCTCGACCGACGCCACCGTCCGGCGCCAGGGTCGCACCTGGCGTACGCCAACGTCGGCTCCGCATCGACCCTGGTCCGCCAGGCCCGTGCCGGGGTCGTCGAGGCGCAGCACGAGGCCGACCCGGCCCAGCGCTTCGCCATCGCCTACCTGGCCGCGCTGCGTGCCGCCGCGGCCATGCTCGCGCTGCGTGGTCGCCCACACCGTGGTCGGGCCCGCCCGGCCAGCGCGTGGGTGCTGCTCACCAGGCTGGCGCCGGAACTGGCCGAGTGGGCGGCGTTCTTCGCGTCCTGCTCGTCCACCAGGGCCGCGATCCTGGCAGGCGTGACCCGTCACGTCACCCAGCGCACCGCTGACGACCTGGTCCGCCAGGCCGCCCAATTCGCCGACCTGGTGGCAGGCGCGGTCGCGGCAGCACAGACGAGCCCGCCCGGGCAGGGCCGCGCGTGACCGCGAGGAACCTCGTCGACTACGACCGGCTGTGGCAGGTGCTGGGCGCGGAGTCCGAACTGCTGGCCGCCTCGGTGCGTGGGGCCAGGGTGGAGTCGGTGATCCCCGGCTGTCCCGGCCTCACGCTCGGCGAGGCCGCCCGGCACGTCGGCAGCCAGTACCGGATGATCTGGCAGTGGCTGCGGGACGGCCAACGGCCGGGCAACTGGCAGCGGGAGCCGGTGGAAGGCCAGGAACTGGCCGACTACGTCCGCTCCGGCGCCGCCCCGATCCTGGCTGAACTCGCCGCCCACCAGCCGGCTGAGCCGTGCCCGACGTGGTGGCAGGACGAGCAGAACTACGGGTTCTGGCGGCGCAGGCTGGCCCACGAGACCACCGTGCACCGCTACGACGTGCAGGGCGCGTCCGGCCCGGCGACGGGCATGGTCCCGGACGAGGTGCCCGACGACATCGCGCTGGACGGCATCGACGAGGTGCTCACGCTGTGGTTCCTGCACCGACTGGAGGCCCTGGGCGTGTCCGGCACCAGGGATCAGGTGGTGGCCGTCCAGGCAGGCGGCCTGGAATGGCTGACCAGGGCCGGCACCGATCACACCAGCACCCGCAGGCCGG
>DASXYT010000030.1:0-1551 GCA_036502345.1 Pseudonocardiaceae bacterium
CGCCGGCAACGGCTGGTTGGCCAGCAGCAGCGCGGTGTCGAACAACTGCGACAGCGACTCCACCCTGATCACACCGGACTGCTCGAACAACGCCTGCACGCTCGCGTCGTCCACCTGGACCGAGTTGTCGGCAAGACCGGGGCTGACCGCGAGCCGACCGGACTTCACCACCACGATCGGCTTGTGCCTGGCCAGTCTGCGGGCCAGCCGGGCGAACTTGCGCGGATTGCCGAAGGACTCCAGGTACAGCAGCACGACCCTGGTCGCCGGGTCGGTCTCCCAGTACTGCAACAGGTCGTTGCCGGACACGTCGGCCCGGTTGCCGGCCGACACGAACGTGGACAGACCGAGACCTCGGGTGGCCGCGTCGGCCAGGATGGCGATGCCCAGCGCGCCGGACTGGCAGAAGAACCCGGTGTGGCCGCCGCCGGGCAGCCGGGGTGCCAGGGTCGCGTTGAGCCGCACGTCGGGATCGGTGTTGACCACTCCCAGCGCGTTCGGGCCGACCACCCGCATGCCGTGTGCGCGAGCCTCCGCGACGAGCCGCTGCTCGGCTCCCCTGCCGTCCGGTCCGACGTCGGCGAAGCCCGAGGACAGCACCACGAGCGTGTTGACGCCCTTGGCCAGGCAGGCGTCCATCACGCCGTCGACGCCGGCCGCCGGGATCGCCACGACCGCCAGGTCGACCGGGTCCGGGATGTCGAGCACCGAGGAGTAGGCACGGACCCCGCGCACCGAGCGGTGCTCGGAGTTCACGGGGAACACCGTGCCGGCGAAGTCGGCGGACAGCAGGTTCGTCAGCACGGCGTAGCCGATCTTGCTCGGCTCGCTGGACGCCCCGATCACCGCGACGGAGCGGGGATGCAGCAGGTTGTGCACGCTGCGCGCCTCGGCCGCCTGCTCGCGGGCACGTGCCACCTCCACCGACGCCTCCGTCGGGTCGATGGCGAACTCCAGGTGCAGCACGCCCTCCTCGATGGCCCTGCTCACCCGGTAGCCGGCGTCCCGGAAGACGCGGACCATCTTGCCGTTCTCGCCCAGCACCTCGGCCACGAACCGGTCCAGGCCGCGTTCCCGGGCCGCCGCCGCGAGGTGCTCCAACAGGATCGAGCCGAGCCCACGGCCCTGGTGGGCGTCCTCGACCACGAACGCCACCTCGGCCGAGTCCGAGTCGCCGAGCCGTTCGTAGCGGCCGACCGCGATCAGTTCGCCGCCGAGGAACGCGCCGAACGCGACCCGGCCGTGGTGGTCCACCACACTGAACCGGGTGAGGTCCTTTTGGGACATGTGTGGATACGGTGCGAAATAACGGAAGTAGCGGGTGCGCTCGGAGAGTCGGCCGTGCAGGGCGAGGATCTTCGATGCGTCGTCCGGGATGATCGGTCGCAGGTGGACGGTGCCGCCGTCGCTCAGCACGACGTCGGCTTCCCAGTGTCTCGGGTAGTCGTAGGGATCGAACTCGGCTGGATCGAACCCGTCTGTCGACACGGTCGGTCAGTCCCTCGGGTCGTCCGGATCGAGGCCGTGCAGCGGGAACACCGCGCGCCGGGT
>DASXYT010000031.1:0-9562 GCA_036502345.1 Pseudonocardiaceae bacterium
TGTTCGCAATGGAGTTGGTCGCAGCAGTGGCCTGGGTCGCGCGGGAGACTGCCAAGATGCGTCCTTCCAGGGACTCTTTGTAGCCGTCGCCTGGCTGCACCTAGCAGTCTGACGAACTAGCTGTCAAGGGTGTGGTGGCGCCCAAGATCCTAGCTCTCACGGTGAAGGCAAGCGGAAAGAGGGCAGCGCAAATTAGCAGTCTAGTCACACGGACGGCGACTGTCGAGGGGGGGTCAGAAACCCATCCCTGTGTTCACCGACAGAGTGACCCCGAGAGAGCCCACAGTCAAGATGCCACGCCTCGATCACCCTGGCGGACGAGCGGTTGTGTGCCCGGCGTGACCATCCTGAGCTGCGTGGACACTCTCAGCGCAACTCGACCTCGGCACACTCGGAGAGCCGGCGGCCCTCTCCCCGACGGTTACCGGGTGTGACACAGATCTCAGCAAGCGGGGCCTGGACAGAGATGACAACAGCTCACCTGCCGCCCCGATTACCACGGCAGGTGAGCTGCTGAGTACGGAGAGTGTCAGGACTTGCAGCCCGCCGTCGGGCTCGTTCCGCTGAACGTGTCGATCGAGTTGATCTTCCACGTCCCGCCCTGCTTGATCGCGTTCACCGCGATCATCGACTGCGAGTCGCTCGTCTGGTTCGTGGTGGCCCTGGTGTCGTGCTGCTGGACCAGCAGCAGCACCCTGGCCGTGCCGCCCTGGAGCAGTTCGACGCCCTTGTCCTGGACCGTCGTGGTCAGCACCAGCTTCTGGCTGGGCGCCTGCTGCTGCAGGTCCTTGTAGAGGACGTTGTACTGGCAGAGAGCGTTGCCGGTGAGCAGCCGCTGGACCGCGGTCCGCGTCTTCGCCAGGTTGGTGTAGTCGTAGGAGAAGATCGTGTTGACGGCGCTGGTCACCTGGCCACTGACCTCGGATGTCGTCGCGCTGTCGGTCAGGGCGGTGTTCGTGTTGTCACCGCGCGTGTTGTTCCACTGCACCCCGAACCAGGCGGCCAGCCCGCCGACCAGCACCGCGACCACGGCCAGCACGACCGGCAGCAGCAGCCCGGACCGCCGTGCGGCGACCGGCTCGTCGTCGATCTCGTCCTGCTCGTCGGTGATCCTGGGCAGCTCCGCCGTCTCCACCCGAGGCAGCTCGGCGGTCGACTCGACGGGCTTGGGGGTCGGCCTCGGCCTGCGCTTGCCGGCCGGCTTGGGCGCATCCGCGACCGGCTGGTCGACAGCCGGCTCGGCGACCGGTTCCGGCTCGGCCGGCACCTTCGGGATGACCTGCGTCGACTCGTTCGCGTTCGTGTCCGGCTCGTCCGTGGGCCGGGCCTCGGGGTGGCGCAGACCGGCGACCCTCGGCCTGCGGGTCGGCGCCGGCGCGGGGACCGGGCGACGTCGGGACGGTGGCTGTTGCGATGGCACGTGTCGTTCCTTCCCGATCACTGCCCGGGCGTCGGCGAGGCCGCGCCCTGGGGGATGCCGGACAGCTTCCAGCCGGAGCCGGTCAGGGTGAGCTGCCACTGCAGCGGCACCCGCTTCTCCACCGGCTTGGCGCCGCTGGCCGACACCGTGACGTCCATGTAGATCAGCGCGCTGGCCTTGCCGGCGTGCTCGTCCAGGTCGGTGATCACGCCGTCCAGCACCTTGCCGCTGGTGACCGACTTGGCCTGCTGCGCCTGCTTGGTGAACGTGGAGACCAGGCTGCCCGAGGTGAGCTGGCTGTACAGGCCGCCGGTGGTGGAGCTCTTCCACCGGTTCAGACCCTCGGCCACGTTGCGGTAGTCCAGCGTGGTCAGGTTGATCGAACCCTGCTCGGCGGCGCGCAGCGCGTCGTCGCGCATCCGGGAGAAGGCCAGCGAGTCGTCGTGCGACGCCTTCAGCCACAGCCCGCCGAACACCCCGGCACACACGACCGCGACCACCACCAGCGCCGCACCGGCCACGACCAGCGGGTTGCGGCCACGGCGTACCGGCTCAGGGGTGGCATCCCGCGCTTCGGACACCTGCTCCCCGAGCTGGTCGGGTTCCGAGCTCATCACGCTCTCCATCGTCGGCTACTGCCTTCCGTCTGGTCGGCGGCTTACTGGATACCCAGCAACTGGGCCAGGTTCAACGCGGACAGCGGGCTGCCGGTGAGCACCGACTGACCACCGTCGGACGTCGACCCGGTGCTCGGCTGGCCACCGCTGCTGGACCCGGTCGATCCGCTGGTCGCCGGCGCCTGGGGCTTGCCACCGTAGGGGGCGTTCTCCGCGCCGCGGACGTCGACGCCGGTGCTCGGCGAGGACGCGCAGTACGCACTGGTGTTCGGCGTGGCCTTGCTGGTCACGTCGCCGGCCCGGTGCGTGGTGCCCTGGTAGCCCTGGGTGCACGGCGGCGGATTGAACAGGTTCAACGCGAGACCGAGGTGAGCAGTGCCGTCGCCGGGGACCACCGTACCCGCGGCGCCAGCCAGCTCCGGATAGGCCACCATCGCCATTTCCAGCCCGGATTGCCTGGTCACCAGCAGGTTCGCGGTGGTCAGCAGGTTGGCCAGCAGACCGCCGAGTTGCTGGCCGGACTCGTTGAGCAGGTCGGTCACCTGGGTCGCCGCCGCCGGTGCGTTGGCGATCAGCTTGCGGATGTCCGGGTCGGACGACTTGAGCTGCGCGGCGACCTGCTGCAGTGAGGTGCTGAACGACTCGATCGAGCCGGCTTCGTCGTTCTGCGTGTCCAGCACCGTCTTGCCGGTGTTCAGCAGTTGCGTCGTCTGCGGCAGCTGGGACTGCGCGGTCTTCGTGAAGTCGGACACCGAGTCGAGCAGTTTCTGCAGGTCGGGGCCGGTGCCGCTGAAGCCGGCGTTCAGCTCGTTGACCACGGTCTGCAGTGACGACGTCGGCACCGAGTTGGCCAGTTGGTCCAGGTTGGCCAGCAGGTTCTGGGTGGCCGGCGGCACCGTGGTGCGGTTCTGGCTGATCACCGAGCCGCCGGCCAGGAACGGGCCGCTGGTGCTGCTGGGCATCAGGTCGACGTACTGCTCGCCCACCGCCGACCGGTCGGCCACCGCCGCCTGCAGATCGGCCGGGATCTTCGGGGTACCGGAGTCGATGTGCAGGTCGACCTCGATGCCGCTGGCGGTGAGCCGCATCGCGGTCACCTTGCCGACGTTGACACCCCGGTAGGTGACCTCGGCGTTGGTGAAGATGCCACCGCCGTCGGCCAGGTCGAGCTTGACCGTGTAGCCGGGGTCGATCAGCGCGCTGCCGATGCCCGCGTACCGCATCGCGGCGTAGACCACGGCGATCACGCCGACCACCGCGAACACGATGACCTGGATGACGACCTTGCGGGTGATCATCAGGAACCGCCTCCCAGCAGGGTGCCGAGGATGCTGCCCAGCCCACCGCCGGAGCCCGACCCGGACGACCCGCTACCGGAACCCGAACCACCGCTGCCGGTGGACTGGCCGGGTAGCGGCAGTGGCGGTGGTTGGCTGGTGCCGCTGGAACCACCGGTCAGGCCTGAGGTGCCGGGGATCAGCCCGGCCAGCGGGTTCTGCCGGGAGCTGCCCAGGTTGCTCAGCACGTCGGACAGGTTCAGGTCCAGGGTGGCGTACAGGTTCTCGTAGTCACCGTGGATGCCGTTCACGGCCGAGTCGGTGAACGGGAAGGTCAACAGCAGTTGCAGCGCGTTGGGCAGGTCGTTGCCCGCCTTGGACAGCTGCTGCAGGGTCGGCGCGAGCGACTTCAGGTCGGCGATCAGGTCGGCCTGGCTCTTGTTCACCGTGTCCACAGCGACGCCGGACAGCTTGTTCAGCGACTCCAGCATCGTGACGAGTTGGTCGCGCTGGCTGTTCAGCTCCGACAGGCCGGGGCCGAGGTTGGTCAGCACGCCGGCGATCTTGTCCTGCTGCGAGTCCAGCGTCGCGGACAGCCGGTTCACGCCGTCCAGTGCCTGGGTGATGTCCGACGAGTGCGCGTTCAGGCTGGACATCAGCGTGTTGAGATTGCCCAGCAGCGCCCTGATCGCAGGCTCGTTGCCGGTGGTGGCGCTGTTCAACTCCTTGGCGATGGTCTGGATCTGCTGCACGCCACCGCCGTTGAGCAGCATGGACAGCGCGCCGAACACCTCTTCGACCTCGGTGTTCCGGTTCGTCCTTGCCAACGGGATGGTCGCGTCGTCGACCAGCGTGCCCTGCTGCTGGCCGGCGGCCGGGGCGACCAGTTCGACGTACTTCTCGCCGAGCAGGCTGGACTGCCGCAGGTCGGCGTCCGCGTTCGCCGGCAGGTGCACGTCCCCGTTCACGCTCAGCGTGACGTCGGCCGTCCAGTTCGCCTTGTTCAGCGAGATCGAGTCGACCTTGCCGACGGCGACGTCGTTGACCTTGACGGCCGACTGCGGCACCAGGTCCAATACGTCCTGGAACTGGGCGTGCACGGTGTACGGGTGGCTGCCAAGGGCCGCTCCGCCGGGCAGCGGCAGCGAGTAGGCGCCCTGGAAGCTCTGGCAGCCGGCGACCAGCACCAGGCCACCGGTCAGTGCCGCGGCCAGCGCGGCCGAGCGCGGTCGGAACGCGAGTCGCTTCACTTGCCACTCCCCGAGGACGACGAACCGTAGAGCGTGCCGGCCAGCGGCAGGGGCAGCGGCGGCAGCTTGCCCTGCTGCAGCGCGGTCAGCGTCTGCGCCGGGGTCGGCAGCTTCACCAGGCCCTGCAGGATGGGCGCGATCTGGTTGCACGCGGTGGCCAGCACCGGCGGGATGTTGCTCGGTGTGGTCTGTTGCAGCAGCTTGCAGACGATCACGATCGGCGGCTGGTTCAGGTCGTTCAGGTCGGCCCGCGCGTCCAGCGTGCCGGACGACGCGTTGTACGAGTTGACGACGTCGTCCAGCGCGAGCGGGGCGACGTCGAGCACCTCGGCCAGTGCCGACCGCTCGTCCACCAGTACCTTGGTCACGTCCTGCAGATTGTCCACATTGGACTTGATCTCGCTGCGGTTGTTCTGGATGAACGACTGCACCTGGCCCAGCGCCGTGCCCAGTTCGTCCACCGCGGCACCGAGTTGGCTGCGCTGCCCGGCCAGGAAGCCGGTCACGTTGGTCAGCTGGTCGGTGAACTGCCGGACGCTGGCATCGCTGTTGGCCAGGGTCTGGGTGAACTTCGACAGGTTGTCCACGGTGGCGAACAGGTCGCTCTTGTTGCTGTCCAACGTGGTGGACAGCTGGGACAGCTGGGTGATCGTGTCGTGCAGGTTCTGCCCGTTGCCGTTGAGGTTGGCGGCCAACGTGTTCAGCAGGTTGGACAGGCTGCCATGGGCGTTCGCGCCGTTCGGTCCGAGCGACGATGACACCTTGTTCAGACTGTCGTAGAGCTGGTCCAGTTCGACCGGCGTCGCCGTGCGGGTCATCGGGATGACACCGTTGTCGGCCATCGTCGGGCCGCCCGTGTAGGCCGGGGCCAGTTGCACGTACCGGTCGCTGACCACCGACGGCGCCACCACGACTGCTTTCGCGTTCGCCGGGATGTGCACGCTGCGGTCCACCGTCATGTCGACCCTGACCTGCGTGCCGACCGGCGTGACCGAGTTGATCGAACCGACCTTCACGCCGAGCACCTCGACGTTGGACCCCGCGTAGACACCGACGGCCTGGTCGAAGTAGGCGACCACCCGGCGCGAGTTGGCGCCGGAGAAGATCCACCACACGGCCGCGGCCACGACCAGCGCCAGGACGCAGGCGACGGCGACTCCCCTGGCGAGATCCCTGCCCGCCCTCGTCGCGAATCCGGATGAGCTCACTGGAGACACCCCTGCTGGTTGATCGGTCCGATGGAGGGCGGCAGCAGCCCGCAGATGTAGTTGTCGAACCAGCGGCCGTTGCCGACCGTGTTGGCGAACAGCCGGGCGAACGGCGCCAACAGCGAGATGCCGCTGGCCAGGCTGGTCTGGTTGTGCTGCAACAGAGTGGTGAACTGGTTGAGCTCGGTCAGCACCGGCGTCAACTGCTTCTGGTTGTCGTTGACCAGCCCGGACAGCTGCGTCGACAGGCTCCTGGTGCCGGACAGCAGCGTCGCGATCGCCTGTTCCCGCTGGTCCAGCATGCCCAGCAGCAGGGTGCCGTCGGAGAGCAGCTTCTGCACCTGGGCGTCCCGGCTGGCCAGCACACCGCTGATCTGTCCCGTGTTGGACAGCAGCTTGGCCAGTTGCGCGTCCCGCGACGAGATCGTGTTGGACAGCGCGGACAGCCCGTCCAGTGCTGAGCGCACGTTGGCCGGTGTGTTGGAGAACGTCTGGGACAGCACGTCGAAGCTCTGCGCCAACTGGTTCGTGTTCAGCTGGTTGATCGTCCGCGACAGGCCACTGAACGCGTCCAGCACGTCGTAGGGCGACGTCGTCCGCGTGGTCGGGATCGCGGTGTTCGGGTTCAGCGCCCCATCACCCTGTGGCGTGACGGCGAGGTACTTGGCACCCAGCAACGTCTTGATCTTGATGTCCGCCGTGCTCTGGTCGCCCACCCACGCGTTCTTGACCTGGAAAGTCACCTTCACGTGGGCGCCTTCCAGGCCGACCGACGTCACCTTGCCGACCTTCACGCCCGCGATCCGCACGTCGTCACCGGACTGCAGCCCGGCGTCCTCGCCGAAGTCCGCCGAGTACGTCGTGCCACCGCCGATGATCGGCAGGTTGTCGGAGTTGAACGCGGCCACGAGGATCAGCACCAGCACGGTGATGCTGATGATCCCGATGGCGTACGGGTTGCGCTCCCGGAACGGCTTCATGACTTACACCTCGGCTGGGTCACCGGTTCCACCGGGAGTGTCACAGCGGGAATCACGGGCGGTACCGCGATCGTGCCGTTTGCTGAGCACAGGAAGAAGTTGAACCAGGACCCGTAGCTGGCCGTCGGGATGATGGCCTTCAGCTTCTGCGGCAGGAACTGGATGAAGTGCTGCACCGTGCCCTGGTTGGCGTTGAGGTTCCTGGACAACGAGCCGAGCCCGGCGATGTCGGCCTTGAGCGGCGCCCTGCCCTGGTCGAGCAGGCCGGCCGTGGTGTTCGCCAGGTCGCCGAGCGATCCGATGGCGTCACTGATCGGCTGCCGGTCGGCGGCCAGGCCGGACACGAGTTGCTGCGTGGTGACGATCAGGTTGGACAACTGGGCGCTGTGCGCGTTGACCGTGTCCAGCACAGAGTTCAGGTTGTCGATGACCTGGCCGATCACCTTGTCCTTGTCCGCGATCGCGGAGGTGACGGACGCGGTGTGCGTGAGCAGGCTTTCGATCGTGCCGCCCTCGCCCTGGAACACCTGGATGATCTCGTAGGACAACTGGTTCACGTCGTCCGGCGAGAGCGCCTGGAACAGCGGCTTGAACCCGTTGAACAGTTCGGTCAGGTCCAGCGCCGGCTGCGTTCTGGCCAACGGGATCGTCGCGCCGGCCGGCAGCACGGCGTCCATCGCGCCGGTGCCCTGGGCCAGCGAGATGTACCGCTGGCCGACCAGGTTCCGGTACTTGATGGTGGCCGTCACCGAGTCGGGCAGCCGGACGTCGTTCTCCACGTCGAAGCGCACCTCGGCCTGGCGGCGGTCCACGATGCCGATCGACTTGACCTCGCCGACCTTCACGCCCGCGATCCGCACGTCGTCACCCGTGTTCAACGAGGTCACATCCGTGAACCGTGCCGTGTAGGTGTTGGCGCCGCCGAAGTTGACGTTGGCGATCGTCAACCCGAGCACGGCTGTGGCGGCGACGGTGATCACCACGAAGATGATCAACTTTGTCAGCGGCCCGGCGACCTTCACTTGACGTTCACCTCCATACCGCGGAACAGCGGACCGACCAGCTCACTGCCCCAGCCGGGGAAGTCCTGCGGCTTGATGCCCAACTCCGGGCTGACCAACTCGGCGAGGAAGCCCTCCTCGGCGGGCGAGTTCGGCAGGCCGAGACCGTTCGTGGTGGCCGCCTGGGTCGACGTGCTGCCGTCGCTGGCCGGCACCAGGCCGCCACCGCTGGTCTTGGCGGCGGGCGGGTGCGTCGACCCGTCCTGGATCGGGCCGTCCGGCGCGTACTGCGGGAACGGGTTCGGCTTCGGGTTCAGGTCCAGGCACCTCGGTCCACGGTTGTCGTCGTAGGCCGGGGTGTCCTGGCCCGCCACGTACTGGCCGCGGTTCACGGTGATCTCCAGGGTCGCGTGCAGACCGGGGTTGGCCGTGCCCTTGCCGAACGCCTTGTCCACGGTGGGCACGAGGTTCGCCATCTGCTTGAGGAAGCACGGGTACTCGGGCGAGTAGCGGGCCAGCACGTTCAACGTGGGCAGGCTGGCCGAGGACACCTGGATCAGGTTGTTCTCATTGGCCTGCAAGAAGTTGTCCAGGTTGCCCGACGCCGTGGTCACCGTCGAGTACAGGTTCTGCAGGTTGTTCCGCTCGGCCACCACGGTCTTCGACGTCACCGTCAGGTCGTTCAGCGCGTTGACCAGGTTCGGCGTCGCCTGGTTGTAGGTGTTCGACGTGGTGGTCAGCGCCCGCAGGTCGTGTTCCAGTGTGGGCAGTTGCGGGTTCAGCTCGCCGACGTACTGGCCGAGCTGGGACAGCGTCTGTCCGAGCTGGACACCACGACCCTGCAGCGCGGTGGAGATCGCGGTGAGCGTCGTGGACAGCTTCTGCGGCTGCACGGCCTGCAACACCGGCATCAGGTCGTCCAGCACCTTCTCCACCTCGATGCCGGTGGACGTCCTGTCCTGGCCGATCACGTCACCGGCCGCGATATGCGCCGACGACGGGTCCGTCGGGATCTGCAGGTCGACGTACCGCTCACCGAACAGCGTCTTCGGCAGCAGTTGGGCCGTCACGTTCGACGGGATCTGGGCGACGACGCCGGGCTGCAGCGACAGGTCCAGTACGGCGCCGTTGCCGGTGGTGCTCACCGACTTGACGGTGCCCACCAGCAGGCCGCGCACCTTGACGTCCGAACCGGCGGACAGCTCGTTGCCGGTGTGGTCGGCCATCAGCGTCACCGGCACGACCGGCGTGAACGCCTTGTTGTAGAAGAGGATGGTCACCGCGAAGAAGGCCGCGACCACCACGATCAGCAGCAGGCCCATCAGCCTGCGCCGGACCGTACTCAGCACGCCAGGCCTCCTATCCCGCTATCCGCACGGTGGTTGTGGTGCCCCAGATGGCGAGGCTGAGGAAGAAGTCGAGCAGCGTGACCGTGACGATCGCGGTCCGCACCGCACGCCCGACGGCGACGCCGACACCTGCCGGTCCGCCGCTGGCCCGGTAGCCGAAGTAGCAGTGGGTCATGATGATCACGACGGCGAACACCAGGATCTTGCCGAACGACCACAGCACGTCCTGCGGTGGCAGGAACAGGTTGAAGTAGTGGTCGTAGGTGCCTGGTGACTGGCCGTAGAACAGCACGGTGATCTCTCTGGACGCCAGGTACGACGTGAGCAGGCCGATCACGTACAGCGGGATCACGGCGACGAACCCGGCGATCACCCGCGTGGTGACCAGATAGGGCAGGCTCGGCACGCCCATCACTTCCAGGGCGTCCACCTCGTCGGAGATCCGCATCGCGCCGAGCTG